>NZ_JBHJRX010000007.1:0-196090 GCF_042268605.1 Streptomyces sp. NPDC056296
CCGTCGCCCTCGTCTTCTCCCAGCTCTTCGGCCGGGACTTCGGCATCGTCAACTGGGCCCTGGAAGGCATCGGAGTCATCGACGACCCGGTCGACTGGACGGCGGACACATGGAGTTCGCATCTCGCCATCAGCTTCATGGTGATGTGGCGGTGGACCGGCTACAACGCGCTCATCTTCCTGGCCGCCATGCAGGCGGTGCCGCGCGACCTGTACGAGTCCGCCCAGATCGACGGTGCCTCCCGCTTCCTGACGTTCCGCAAGGTCACCCTCCCGGCGATCCGGCCGACCATCGTCTTCACCGTGGTGATCTCCACCATCGGCGGCCTCCAACTCTTCGCCGAACCCTTCCTGTTCGACCAGCAGGGCAACGCCGAAGGCGGGGCCGAGCACCAGTTCCAGACGCTCACGCTGATGCTCTACAAGTACGGCTTCATCAACAACGACGCCGGTTACGCGTCAGCCGTCTCCTGGGTGCTCTTCCTGGTCATCGCGGTCGTCGCGGCGGTGAACTTCCTGCTCGCACGCCGTGCCGAGCGCCGCTGACACCCGACCGACGCCCCCTTCGCCCACAGAGGAACCGACATGGCCGTCACCGCACCCACCCGGCCTCCCGCCGCTCGCGAGGAGCGCAAGCGCTTGGGGCTCCGCACCGTCCCGCGCCGCGGACCCGGAAGGCTCGACAAGGCGGGCCCCTTCGCCTACGCCCTGCTCGCGGCGATCACCGCCGCGTCCGTCTTCCCGCTGTACTGGAGTTTCGTCGTCGCCTCGCACGACGACAACTCCGTCCTCGCCGGATCGACACCTCCACTGGTCCCCGGCGGGCACCTGATCGAGAACATCCAGCGCGTCTTCGAACTCTCCGCCTTCTGGCAGGCTCTCGGAAACTCGCTGATCGTGGCCTCCACCACAGCCGTGTCCAACGTGCTGCTGTCCTCACTCGCGGGTTTCGCCTTCGCCAAACTCCGCTTCCGAGGGCGCAACCCGCTGCTCGTCTGCGTCGTGATCACGGTGATGGTGCCCACCCAGCTCGGCATCATCCCCCTCTACATGCTCGTCACGGACATGGGCATGTACGGCAAACTCTCCGCGCTGATCGTGCCCGCGCTGGTCTCCGCCATCGGGGTGTTCTGGATGCGGCAGGCCGTCGAGGAGAACATCCCCGACGAACTCATCGAAGCCGCCCGCATGGACGGAGCCGGGCTGCTGCGCACCTACTGGCACGTCGTCGTCCCCGGTGTGCGCACCACGGCGACGGTGCTCGGCATGTTCACCTTCATGTTCGCCTGGAACGACTACTTCTGGCCGCTGATCGCCCTGCCGCCGGAGAACGGCACCGTGCAGATCGCCCTCAACCAGCTCGCCGCCGGCTACTACACGGACTACACCCTCATGCTGGCCGGCGTCGTGGTGTCGGTGCTGCCCGTTCTCGTCGTCTTCACCGTCCTGGCCCGCCGGATCGTCTCCGGTGTGATGGCCGGCGCAGTCAAGGGCTGACCGCCCCCACGTTACGGAGTCCCATGACCACCCTGCCCTCCGTCCACGACCAGGACCGGCCCGGCCGCCGGGAGCCCGCGTCCACCGACACGACGCATGCGGCGACCATCGTCAACCCGGTTCTGCCCGGATTCCACCCGGACCCCTCCATCCTGCGCGTCGGTGACGACTACTACATCGCCACCTCCACCTTCGAATGGCTACCGGGCGTCTCCGTCCACCACTCGCGCGACCTCGTCCACTGGAATCCGCTCGGCGGCGTACTGCGCGAGCAACGCCTCATCGAGCTCAGTGGCCGGCCCGACTCGGGAGGCGTCTGGGCACCCTGTCTGTCATACACCGACGGACTGTTCCACCTGGTCTACAGCGATGTCACCAACCTCTCCGGGGCCTTCAAGGACGTACACAACCGGGTCACCACCGCGCCCGCGCTGGACGGACCCTGGTCCGACCCCGCCCCCTTCCCCTCCCACGGGTTCGACCCCTCCCTCTTCCACGACGACGGGCCCGACGGCGACGGACGCAGCTGGGCCCTGTGGATGCAGTGGGACCACCGGCCCGGCCGGCATCCCTTCGCCGGAATCCTGCTCCAGGAATGGGACCGCACCGAGCGCCGCGTCACCGGCCCGGCCCACCGGATATTCGGGGGGACCCGCCTCGCGCACACGGAAGGCCCTCACCTCTACCGGCGCAACGGCTGGTACTACCTGGTGACGGCGGAGGGCGGTACCTCCTGGGGACACGCCGTCACCGTCGCGCGCTCCAGAAAGATCATCGGGCCCTACGAGGCGGACCCGACCGGCCCGCTTCTCACCTCGGCGGGTCACGAGAGACTGCCACTGCAGAAGGCCGGCCACGGCAGCCTGGTGGAGACGCCGGCCGGCGAGTGGTACCTCGCCCACCTCATGGCCCGCCCCCTCAGCCCCCTCGGACCCTGCGTACTGGGCAGGGAAACCGCACTCCAGCGCGTCGAGTGGACCCCGGACGACTGGCCCAGGCTCGGGGGAGAGCCGCTCACCGGGAACCAGGACAACGCCGTGCCGAGAACGACCGTGCCCGGCCCCCGCCTTCCGCCCGCACCGATCGTCCACTCACCCGCTCGTGACGACTTCGACGAGCCGGCCCTCGCCACGCCCTGGTCGACCCTGCGCCGGCATCCGGACCCCTCCTGGCTCAGTCTCGGCGAGCGACCGGGACACCTGCGACTGCGCGGAGGCCAGTCACTGGGCTCCACACACGGGCAGAGCCTCGTGGCCCGCAGGCAGCAGTCCCTGCGCTTCGACTTCGCCGCACACCTCACCGCCGAGGCGCGTTCCCCGCTCCAGATGGCCGGCATCGTCCACTACTACAACTCCGGCCTCTGGCACTACCTGCACCTGACATGGGACGAGGACCTGGGCCGAGTACTGCGAGTCGGCGTCTGCGCGCACGGTGAGTACTTCGAACCGACCGCGCCGGTCACCGTCCCCAGCGGTCCGCTCGAACTGCGGCTCACGGTCCGGGAGGCCCAGGGCAACTTCTGCTGGCGCGCCGGGCATGACGCCGGGCATGACGCCGCGTGGCAGCGGATCGGCCCGGACCTCGACGTCACCCGCCTCTCCGACGAGAGCGCCACGAAGGGCGATCCGGCGACCGGCCACTTCACGTCATGGGGCTTCACCGGAGCCTTCGCCGGACTGTGCGCCCAGGACCTCACCGGCGCGGGCATGACGGCCGACTTCGACTGGGCCGAGTACCGGGAAACGGCGCCCGATCCCGGTGAACGGCCATGAGTGCGGGGCGCGGGGCACACGGCGGCCGACCGTTAGTCTTCCCAGTGAGGCACAGCACCCGCCACTCGACGGAACGGACGGCACGGATGACAGCGGAGAACCCGGAGGACACCGGCAGAGTCACCCTGAGTACGATCGCGTCCGCGGCCGGCGTTTCCGTCTCCACCGTCTCCAAGGTCCTCAACGGACGCTCCGACGTGTCCACGGACACCAAGGACCGCGTCGAGTCGGTCATGGACCGACTCGGATATCAGCGCCGCCCGGCACGGCGCCGCGGAGCCGTCATCGACCTGGTCCTCAACGAACTCGACAGCCTCTGGTCGATCGAGATCATCCGTGGCGTCGACGAGGTGCTGCACGCCGCGGGTGCCAGCGTGGTCCTCTCCGCGGTGCACGGACGCAGCTCCGACACCCGCGAGTGGATCGACCAGATGGCGGCGCGTCGTAGCAACGGAGCCATTCTGGTCGTCTCCGACCTCACCCCCCAGCAGCGGCGGCGACTGACCGCCATGGACGTCCCCTTCGTCCTCGTGGACCCGGTCGGAAGCGTCGACGCGCTCGTGCCGACCGTGGGAGCCACCAACTGGGCCGGTGCGGTCAGCGCCACCGAGCACCTCATCGAACTGGGCCACACCCGCATCGCGCACCTCGCGGGACCGCGCCAGGTGCTGTGCAGCAGAGCCCGCGCAGACGGCTTCCGGGCGACGATGGAACAGGCTGAACTCCCCGTGCCGGAGGGCTGGACACCCAACGGGGAGTTCAACGACGACTCCGGGAGAAGGGAGATGACCAGACTCCTCGACCTGGCGCACCAGCAGGGACAGCAGCCGCCCACCGCGGTCTTCGCCGCCAGCGACCTCCAGGCCCTGGGCGCCTTCGAAGTCCTGCGCGCCCGCGGCTACGCCATTCCGGAGGAGGTCAGCGTCGTCGGCTTCGACGACCTGCCGGTCGCACGATGGACCCACCCCCCTCTCACCACCGTCCGACAGCCGCTTCTCGACATGGCGGCCATGGCCGCGAACACACTTCTGCGCATCATCGACGGTGAACCCGCCGAGCACCTACGCCTCGAACTGGCGACCCAGTTGATCGTCCGAGGCAGTACGGCACCGCACGCACCGCCCGCAGGGCGCGCATGACGACGCACGAAGAACGCCTCCCAGCCCTCCGGTGAGGCGTTCTTCGAACGTGGACGGCATCATGCGTGCTCTACCGTCCTCCACGTCCAGACACTGGCGGCTGGATCCGGCAATCAGCCGGTAGCAGCCGCGGCCGACGTTCTCCAGCCGCCAGTCCTGGGCCGACTGCCCGTTTCCCTCAGACCATGCGGATGTCATGGCCGGTGCGGTTGACGGGTTCTCCTTCACCAGGCGGCATCGGTGAGTGGGCCTTCCGGCCCTAGCCGGTCCGCAGAGCCAGCCAGTCGACCTCGGCGTACCCCTGGCCCTTCGCCAGACGAATGCGGTTGGCGCCTGCGTACAGAGTGAGCCGGACGGTGGCCGTGCCCAGGACGGCGTCCTGCTTCGGCGTGCTCAGCCATGCTCCGGTCGACTGATAGCGCACCGTACCGACGGCGGTCCCGTCGACGGAGACCACGTGATCCGCCTCCTGGGCCAGTCCGTTGGCGTAGCCGATGTCGACCAGGTACGAGCCCGCACGCGGGGCGTCCACGGTGAACTCGACGGAGCTGGTGCCCCGGTCGACGCCGCCGACGTAGTCGGGGAACTCGTTCCAGTGGTAGTGGCGGATCGCCGCGTCGTTCACGTCGGCCGACTCGGCCTCGTAGCGGTGTGTGTCCGGTCGTACGTCGATGTAGTCCAGCTCGGTGTAGCCGGCGCCCTTTGCGATAGGAGGTGTCGCCGTCCCGGCTCTGGTGCTGGGCGAGCAGCACCTGGGACCCGTCGGTGAGACCGACTGGGGTGTCCGGAGTGGTGGTCACGCCGAACAGGATGCCGAGCCCGGCCTTCGACAGGGGGGCGGCCATCAGAGTGGTGGTGGCGAGCACGGTCGTGGTGGGGGCGGCCTGTCCAAGGGGCATGGGTGTCGCGCTCCCCGTAGTGACAGTGGCACGGTCGGACGGGGCCGGGAAGTGCCCCCGGGCGGATCGCTCGATTCCCGACACATGCGGCGGGAAGAACAGCCGCCGGTTTCGGGACAGCGCCCTGACTGGAAGTCGCCCGAAGTCAACTGGTCCAACCAGTTGACCAGTTCGTCGACGTGCCCGATCCTGAGCCGCATGACTGATCAACCCATCCGGCGTGAGGCGGTCTCCGACCAGCTCTACTCCGTGTTGCGCGACAGAATCATCGGCGGATCACTGCCGGCCGGCAGCGCCCTGACCGCCGAACGTGATCTGGCTGCCGAGTTCGGAGTGAACCGGCACGCCGTTCGTGAAGCCGTCAAACGACTGCAGCAGGCCAGGCTCATCGAGGTCAGCCACGGAGGCCGGACCCTGGTTCTCGACTGGCGGCACACGGCCGGGCTCGATCTCGCCGTGGGCATCGCCGGGGCCGGAGACGGTCCCGCCCTGCCGGGGCTCGCACGCGACGCTCTGGAGATGCGGGCGTGCGTCGGCGCCGACGCCGCCAGGCTGTGCGCCTCGCGCCGCACCCCGCAGGCGGCCGACGCCATCGTGGAGGGTGCGGGAAACTACGCGCAGGCCGGGCCCGACCTGGCCGCGCTGGGCGCCGCGGACATCGCCTGGTGGCGCCTGATCGTCGAGGGCTCGGGCAATCTGGCCTACCTCCTGGCGTTCAACAGCCTGGTGTGCGGCACCCTCGCGGTCGCCGACGTGCCCATGGACCTGCGCACGGCCGAACTCCTCGACGTCGACTCCCACCACCGACTCGCGGCCCACATCGCCGCTCGCGAGCCGGAAGCCGCCGAGCGCCTGGCACGGGAGCTGCTCTCGCGCAGCGTTCCGGCGCCGGCGCAGAGAACGGGGCGCTGACATGATTCCCGCCGTGGTCTACGCGATACCGGCTTTCGTGCTGCTGGTGGTCGTCGAAGCGCTCTCCTACCGGTTCCTGCCCGACGACGACGAACAGGGCTACGAGATACGCGACACGGTGACCAGCATGTCGATGGGCGCCGGGAGCCAGGTCGTCGGGCTTCCGTGGAAGGCGTTCACCGTCGTCGCCTACGCCGCCCTCTACACCGCCTCGCCGTGGCAGCTGTCGTCGTCCTCGGTGTGGACGTGGGTCCTACTGTTCTTCGCGGACGACCTGGCGTACTACGTCTTCCACCGAGCCCATCACCGGATACGGGTCCTGTGGGCGGGTCACGTGGTGCACCACTCCAGCGTCCGTTTCAACCTGTCCACGGCCCTGCGGCAGAGCTGGACGCCGATGACGACCCTGCCGTTTTGGCTGCCGCTGGCACTGCTGGGGGTCCCGCCGTGGATGATCCTGCTCCAGCAGTCGATCAGCCTCGTCTACCAGTTCTTCCTGCACACCGAACGGGTGGACCGACTGTGGAAACCCGTCGAGTGGGTCTTCAACACCCCCTCCCACCACCGTGTGCACCACGGCTCCAACAACGTGTACCTGGACCGCAACTACGGCGGCATCCTGATCATCTGGGATCGGCTGTTCGGCACCTTCGAGCCGGAGGGGGAACGCGTGGTCTACGGCCTGACGAAGAACATCGCCACGTACAACCCCGTGCGGGTCGCCTTCCACGAGTACGCGGCCACCTGGCGCGACGTACGCCGCGCGCGGTGCTGGCGCGACCGGATCGGGTATCTCTTCGGGCCGCCGGGCTGGTCGCCGCGAGTGGAGGTGTGACATGCCGCCACTGATCGCGGTGTTCGCCGGGCTCGCCGCCGTCGACATCACCGCCGTCGCGGCGGGGTGGCCGGTGCTGGAGTGGCTGAGCAAGCCGCTGCTCGCTCCCGTGCTCGCCCTGCACCTGTGGTTCACGACCGGCCGGCGGCACGCCGCGGTGCTCGCGGGGCTCGGCTTCGCCGCGGCCGGTGACATCGCGCTGCTGCTGCCCGGAGCCGGAGCGTTCGCCGTCGGGCTCGGCTTCTTCCTCGGCGCGCAGATCTGCTGGACCGCGGCCTTCGTCCGCGCGGGCGCGGTAGCCCATCTGCGGTCACGCCGGTCGCTGTGCGTCGGCTACCTCGCCGCGTGGAGCGCCGCTGTCGTCGTCTTGGCGCCGGCACTCGGCCCCGGGATGGCACTCGCCCTCACGCTGTACAGCCTGGCCCTGGTGGTGATGGCGGGCACCGCCCACGCCATGGGCCGGCGGGCAGCGTGGGGCGGAACCGTGTTCGTCGCCTCCGACCTGTTGATCGGTCTCGGCGCGGCAGGGGTCGACTTCGCGGGCCGGTCGCTGCTGGTGATGCCGACCTACACGATCGCCCTGTTCCTGCTCGTGACCGCGTTCACGGCCGACGCGGCGCGGACTGTGCAGGCCGGTGGCCGTGCCGCGGTCCCGTCCAGTGCGGCCGTCCCTATCGTCTCCTCGGCCGACCGACGGGCCGGCCGGGCCGAGTGACGGACGGGCTCCGGTGCACGGACGGACCCCGGTGCCCGCTAGCGCACCGGAGCCCGTCGTGCGCACGGGTCAGCTGCCGTAGACCCGCAGCTCGTAGAGCGAGATGCCGTACGGGGTCGCGCGCGTCTGCCCGAGGATCCGGACGTAGCGACCGCTGCCGTTCACGTTCAGGGTGTCGGTGCCTCCGTCACCGGTGGCGGTGTGGTGGAGGTCGGTCCACGTGCCGAAGTCGGGGTCGCCGGAGACCTGCACCCGGTACCCCTTGGCGTAGGCGGCCTCCCAGTCGAGGACGATCCTGGAGATCGTCTTCTCCGTGCCCAGGTCGACGTTGATCCACTGGTTGTCCCGGAACGTACTGCTCCAGCGCGTGGAGCCGTTTCCGTCCACCGCCTTGTCCGGCGAGTTGCCGCCGTTCTCGCTGGACGAAGCCCAGGCACGCTTGCCCTGGGACAGCAGGGTGCCGTCGTTTCCGTCGGGGGAGGTGGTCACGGCGAGCGGGGTGGAGGCGGCGGAGGCGTTGCCGGCCTTGTCGCGGGCCTTGACGGTGTAGCTGTAGGCCGTCGAGGCCGTGAGACCTGTGTCGGTGTACGAGGTTCCCCTCACCGTCGCCACCTGGACTCCGTCCCGTAGCACGGCGTATCCGGCGACGCCGCTGCCCCCGCTGTTGTCGGTGGAAGTGTTCCATTTGAGGGCGGCGGAGGTTGCGGTCTTCCCGGTACTGGTGAGTCCCGACGGCACGCTGGGCGCTGTGGTGTCCCCGGCCTCGGTCCGCGTGGTGACGGCGACCGCGGCCGAGGCGGCCGAGACGTTGCCCGCCGCGTCCTTGGCGCGGACGGTGTAGGAGTACGCCGTACCCGGCGTCAGCCCGGCGTCGGTGAAGGTGGGAGTGGCGGCGGTGCCCACCTTGGTCGAGCCGCGGTAGACGTCGTAGCCGGATACGGCCACGTTGTCGGTGGCCGCGTCCCAGGCGAGGGTGACACTGGTGGAGGTCTTGGCGGTGGACTTGAGCCCCGTCGGGACGGAGGGGGCCTGCTCGTCGTCGGCCGGGGGCTCGCCGCCGTAGAGATCCGCCAAGCTGATGCCGGTGGTGCTGTCGGCACCGCCGAGCCTGACCTGGTGGTCGAGGCTGACGAACTTGCCGCCGCTCTGCCACAGGGTCGGCTTCAACAGCGCGTACTTCGCCTCGTCCCAGGTCTCCCAGTCGTTGAGGAGGAGACCCCCTGTGTCACCGGAGTTGGGGTTGAGGCACCAGAAGGTCTGGTGGAGGCCGTTCTCGGCGATGAGGTCGCGCAGCGCCGTCATCCACTTCTGGTTGGGACCGTTGTCGAGAAAGCCGCCCCACTCGCCGATGAGCAGTGGCGAGATGTTCTCCTTGTGCAGGTAGAGCCAGTTGGGGTCCCAGACGTCGCGTTCGAGCGTGGTGCGGTTCCAGTCGCCCTGGAACCAGGGCTGCTGGTGGACCAGCGGACCGTAGTCGTGCGGGGAATAGACGAGCTGGTCGTTGTTCCGGCCCAGGTCGACGGGGTGTTCCTTGGCGCCCCGGAGGTTTCCGCCCCACCAGTTGAAGTGGTAGTCAGCCTCGATCCTGGACGACCAGGACTTGCCGGCCTTGGGGTAGATCTCGATGCCCTCGCACAGCACCAGGACATGGGGGTTGATGGCCAGGATGCGCTTGCCCGCGGTCTCACAGGCGTACTTGAAGTTGTCCTGGTCGGTCGAGCTGTCCCACTTGGCGCGCGGACTCTCGGTGTGCTTGCCGTGCGGCTCGTTCTTGATGTCCATCGCGACGAGCGTGTCGTTGTCCTTGTAGCGGGCGGTGACCCACTCCCAGGCGGTGTAGAACTGCTCGGTGGTGATCGCACCCTTCCACCACACCGGGTAGATGTGGCCGGAGTTGTCCGCCTCGGCGCTGTGCACGTCCAGCATCACCTTGATGCCGTATCGCTCGCACAGGTCCAGCCAATGGTCGAAGACCTCCAGGGTGGTGAGGTCCTTCAGCTCCGGGTTGGCGTAGGTGTTGACGCCGCTGGGGACGGCTGCCTGGCCGTTCTTCCACTCCAGCAGCAACTGCGTGGAGATCGGCACACGGACGATGTTGATGCCGCGGTCGGCCATGGCCTTGGTGATGTCGGTGACGTTGCCGGACCACAGGCCGTGGAAGACCCGCTCGGTCGCGTTGAACCCGAACCAGTTGGTGCCGGTGAGCCAGACCTTGTTGCCGTCCTCGTCGACGATCTGGTTGCCCTCGGTGTGCAGCCAGTCCTTCCCGGTGCCGGCCGCGGTCGCCTTCGTGCGGGCCGAGACGGCCGAGGAGGCGGGTGAGGTGTTGCCCGCGGCGTCCCGAGCTCTGACGGTGTAGGCGTAGGCGGTGTCGGCGCTCAGACCGGAGTCGGTGTACGTGGTGCCGGTGACAGGAGCGGTATTGATCCTGGTGTTGCCCCGGTACACGTCGTAGCCGGTGACCCCGGTGTCGTCGGACGAAGCCGACCAGGACAGGGACACCGAGGTGGTCGTCGTGGCGGTGACCCGCACCGCACCGGGGGTCGTGGGCGCGTGTGTGTCGTCGCCACCCGAGGCGGCGTCGGTGGTGACGTTCAACGCTCCCGACGGGCTGGAGGTGTTGCCGGCCGCGTCACGTGCTCGGACGGTGTACGTGTACGCGGTCGACGCGTCCAGACCGGAGTCGGTGTAGACGGTGCCGGTGACGGGAGTGGAGTTGACCTTTGTGGTTCCCCGGTAGACGTCGTAGCTCGTCACGCCGATGTTGTCGGTGGCCGCGCTCCAGGACAGGGACACGCCGCCGGAGGTCTTTCCGGTGCTCTTCAGCCCGGTCGGCGCGGTGGGCGCCTCACGGTCACCGGCTCCGCTCTCCGGGATGACGGGGTAGGCGTTCCTGACCAGCATCTCGAACTGCTTGTCGAACCAGTGTCCGGCCAGCGGGGCGTCCGGGAGTGCGCCGGTCTTGTTGCCGCCCGCATTGGGCGCCGTGTAGGCCGGGTCGCACATCGGGTCCTGGCGCTTGCCCTCGTCGTTCGGGATGTCCTCGCTGGCACCGTCGGACTCACCCGGCGGCTTGACCCATACGAAAGCGTCGATGTGCGAGTCCGGATAGCCCTGCGGCGCGGCCTGCGGCGGGGCGCCGATGCCCGCACCCGACGTGTTGCACCACAGCCCCCGGTGGGCCCTTCGGTCGACCTTCGACTCGTTGACGTAGGTGTCGAGCACGGAGCTCGTGGACTGTGACCCGGGACGGTCGGCTCCTCCCCAGCCATTGCGCGAGGTGTCGACCAGCATGCCCGTGGAGGCGGGCCAGCCCTGGTCCACGAGCGCGTCGTGGACCGCCGCGGTGAAGTCGGACTCGTCGAACTGGGCGTTCCACTCGTAGTACTTGCCGCCCTTGACCGGCTGGCCGCTCACGGTCTTTGCCGGGTCGGGCAGGTAGGGCTCGGCGACGGGCGTGTAGTTGGAGACGTTGGTGATGAGCCCGTCGACGCTCGCCAGACCCTTCTCCGTGCCCTTCACCACGTCCGTGTACAGCTGCACGGTCTCGGTGAGGTTGTCGTCCCACCCCAGCCAGCCCGAGTGGGCGAAGTCCATGTAGGTGTAGACGTTCGGAATCGCGTGCAGTTCGTCGAGTGCGTACCGTACGGCGTCCACCTGGATGCCGCTGGCCTTCGCGGCCTGGCACTCGGGGTCACTCGCGACATTGGTCACCAGGTTGGGCAGCCCGTCCGGCTCTATCACGGTGGTGATGCGGATGCCCGCGTACTTCGGGTCGGCGAACACCTCCGTGATGGCGTCGATGTAATCGCTCTTGTACCGCTCCAGTCCTTCCTCGGTCAGCGGAAGTTCGCCGTTGGAGGCCAACGCCGCGCAGTCCCGGCCGGGCAGGTCGTAGACCACGACCGTCGCGGTGATGGGCTGCCCCGGCTTCTTCTGCCCCAGGGCGAGGTCGAGATGGTCGCGCAGACTCTTGCGCCCCGCGTTCGCCTCTCCGCCGTGGATGGCCGCGATCCGGTCCATCCACACCGCGGTGGGATACGACTTGACCGTCTCCATCTTCGCTTTGAGCGAGGAGTCGTCGGTACGGGAGATGGAGCCGTCGACCATCTCCGAGTAGTCGGGGTTGACGTAAGCGCCTGCGCCGGCGAAGGGGTTGTCGACGTGGGCCTCGGCAGCTGCGGCTGCGGCTGTCGGCGTAGTGGCCGGTGGCTCGACAGAGGCGGTAAGTACCGCTGCGGCGGCAGTGGCCGTGGCCGTGGCCGCCGCGAGGGCGGCTCCTGCGGTCCGGCGTCTTCTGTGGAATCTCACGGGGTGCCTTCCTGTGTCTTCCAGAGAGAACGGAGAGCTTGGGAGCGCTCCCACGAGACGGTGGCACGACAGGACTGCGAGGCGGAAGGCGTGTGTGTGAAACCGTCGATTCCCGAGGCGACTACCGGCAGCACGGTGCGGGTGTTTCGAGACACCGGGCGCCGCCGTGCGGCTGAATCATGGCGGTCACCGGCGCCGAGCAGCCACGTGGCTTCCAACGGCTCTGCGGCTTCGGTACGAAGCAGTTGGCGTCGCGACAGAATCGTCACCACAGGAGGCACTGCGTCGCGCACCAGCTGTGTCGACCGCAGCCAGCCAGGCACGTAGACGGACGGACGGCACCGTTCGATCGCGGCGACCAGTCGGCCGGGCAACTCGACGGCCCGTCCGTTCGCGTGACGAGTTCCGACGGAAAGCTCGCCGTTCGCTGTTGAGTCTCACCAACCGGTTGCCGGCGGGTGGTCGAGGAGCAGTAGCCAGTAGGGCCTCTCCACCGTTGCCGTGTCGTAAGACCGTTGGCTCTCGTTGGGACGCGGAGTCACTCGAAGAACTTGAGGCTCCAGCCGGTGTCGGTGTTCGCTCCGGGGACGTTGGTCCGGCTGTAGGTCGTGCTGCCCCACCAGCAGAACGTGCCGGTGTACCAGTAACGGTTCTCCCACGCGTACGGCGTCCCCTTCGGAACCGCGTGGAACATCAGCGGGAAGCGCGGGCCGGCCGGCGGGCTGGTGTTGATGTCGCCGTCCAGGAGGACGAAGCTGTGGTGGCCGGGGCCGTTGACGTGGAGAGTGGGGTCCCACCCGGGCATCATCGTGGCGCGGTTGGAGCCGAACAGGCAGCCGTTGGACTTGTACCAGTCCCATACGTGCGTCGGGTCGCCGCCGACCTTCAGCCTCAGGTCGGCGATGCAGTACTGGTCGCTCCAGCTGCCGTTGGCGGAGTACGCGATGTGCAGCTGCCCGCTGGGGTCCTTGATGGGTTCGGGTCCCTCGTTGATGAACGGGTTGCCGACCACCCGCTCCCACGGCTCGCGCGGCTGGGAGATGACGTACCGCGCGCCGGTGGGTGTGGTCGGGCTGCTCATTCGGGCGATGTAGAGGTTCTGCTCGACGTTGGTGTCGCCGGCCCAGCCGGACCAGACGAACCAGCGCTGGCCGTTGAAGGTGAACAGGGTCCCGTCGATGGCCCACTTGTCGTCCGGCAGGGCCATGCGCGTCTCGGCGGTGTACCCGTGGTCCGGAGCGGCGGAGCTGATCACGTACATCCGGTGGCCGGCCCCGCGGCCGGCCGAGAAGTAGATGTAGTAGCGGCCGCCGTCCCGCACGATCTCCGGGGCCCAGACCTCACCGAGTCCGCGGGAGTCCGACCAGACCTGCCGAGCGGGCGCCGAGGCGAGAGCGGCCGTCGACGGGGCCTGCCGCACGACGATGCCACCACCTGCCGACTGCACCGAGACATAGGTGCCACCGACCCGGATGACGCTCGGGTCCGCGGCCCGCAGGGCGGTCTGGTCAGCCTGGGCAGGCTCGGCGGACGTCAGGGACAGGCCGGCGGCGAGCACGCCGGACAGCGCGAAGGCGGCGGCGCCGGATAGACAACGAGCAAGCTTCATGGTCCCGTTTCCATGGTTGGTCTCCGCTTCGACGTCGCGCCGGCGAAGCGCCGGAGTGAGGACGACGTCCGGTCGGGATCGCGTCGGAGGAGGTTGTGGGGGCGACCCTGGCCGTCGAGTCTCTCGACTGTCATGCCGAGATTTACATCGATGAAAGAGTGTTCTCACAGCATTGCGACTAGCGCGGGACATGTCAATGAAAAGGGCGGTCCGTGGCTGGCGTCGACAACTGGCTGCGGTGCGGCGCGGAGGCCTCGAGTCGGGTGCCGGAACCTGATGGGCTGTTCGGCGATCGTCTACGACCTTGGGAGCGATTGAGGTTCGGGCGTGCTGCCTGACGGATCGGACGGTGAGTGATCAGCAGGCCGCCGGTCGGACGAGCACCAGTGCGGTGCTCGTGCGGCGTCGCGGCACCCTCTTGGCGGAACGGTCGGAGACGATGCCGGCGATGGCAAGGTGGGTTTGAGGGTTGGTCTCGCGCCGTCCGGTGAACCGCTGCGGCGGCCGCCACTGCTGGTACTCGGCATTGGTGTGCTCGACGTGGATCCGGGCCGAAGACTGGCGGCGATGCCGCTCGCGCGAGGCGATGTGCTCGCCCAGCGGGGCATCGTCCTTCGGCTTCTTCGGCGGGGCGTCTACCTGTTCGGGGAACTCGTTAGTCAGTCCGCGGTAGCCCTCGTCGACCTCGGCCTTGGCTTCGGAGTGCTGGCGGAACTGCTCGGCGATGCCCTCGTGCGCATCGCGGTCTGGTCGTGCATGCGGCCGGGACGGACCTCGCAGTTGAACAGAGTGCGGCATTGGCCGTCGCTGAAGGTGGTGGTTCTTGATCGTGTTCTGCTTCTACTTGCCGGAGATGAACGCCCTGCGGCCCGGGCGGCCCGTTTTCGGGCGGCGGACCTGGACCTCGGTACCGTCGAGCCGCAAGCAGACGCCCTCGGGATCCGCGTCGGCGAACACGTCCTCCAGTGTGCGGAGGACAATGCCGGGACGGTCGGGCACGGCGAAGCCACGGTCCGCCGGCGCAGCCCGGACCTCGCGTACCGCGTTCGAGACGATGGAGCGGGCCACCGCGTACAACTCGGCGAGCGCCGCGTGCGACAGACCAAGCCGCAGGTGCACCAGCGTGACCAGCAGCCGGTCGACGAGAACCAACCGCTGCTTCGGCCCGGCTCCCCCTGCCCGGCGCCCGTCCCCGCCGCGTCCCCGCCGCGTCCCCGCCGCGTCCCCGCCGCGTCGCCGGCGCGGCGCCGACCCGCGGGCAGCCTCCCAACGCGGGGCGAGTTCTTCGAGCGACTCGCCGAAGTGTGCGCGGGAGACCCCGGACAGGGCGGGATGGGAACGGGTCGTACGGGCCCGGGCAAGCGTCACAACTGGCCAAACCTGTACGGCCCTTCCCGCGTCACGGGCCGACCGCGATCACCGCAGCCCTCAAGGTCCCTACGACCGCGTCGGCCAGACCAACGCCTGGGCGACGATGACGTTCTCCCCGTTGAAGGTGACGGCAGGGCCCTCGTGCAGCTCGTAGCCAAGGCCCAACGCCTCGCTCACACGGTGGCAGAACGCGGCATCGTCCGGCCCGGTCAAGACCCGGTAGACGGGCAATCCGTCTGGCGGTGTACTCATGGGCGAAGGATCTCACGCAAGCCCAGGTGCCCATGAGCGGCCCAGCTCACTTGCTCCCGAGGTCGTAGGGCGTGGTCTCGCGGAAGACCGACGTTCGACGGCGTGGAGCGCCTCGGCGAGGAGGCGCCGCCGCGTACGTGGCCACCGCGCTGGACATGGCGACCTGGGGTCGCGTTCTTGGACCGGTGATGGAATTCTGCATAGCATTTCAGCCGGAGAGCCGTCACCGGCTGCCCTGTGGGGCAGCCGGGCAGCCGGGCAGCCCGGCAGAGCCGAGCGCCGTGTCCTGCCGTTCTGTCGCAGCCGATCTTCCGGGCGGACAGCGGCACTTGGCCGGTATTCCGGCGAGCGGTCGGATCACCCTCACTACGCGAATCCGGATCGACTCGGACCCCGCATCGACTTGGACGACCCGCGCAGGGCTCCCGCGACCCGCGTTCACGGCAGTACGAGAGGCAGCACGAGGGCCACTGCCCCAGCCATCACCATGCCGATGCCCATTGGCCGGACGGGTACCGCAGTGTGCCGGCGAAGCCGGAGTGGTCCACGGTCATCGGTCCTGTGTCTGGCGCACGTGGTCCATGTCCTCGCCGATGGCAGCCAGGACGCCGTCACTCGGCTCCCGACAGCAGTGCGGCGGCGAACCCCGTCAGGTGGTCGGCCAGTACGGCGGGGTCGTCGGTCATGCCGCGCTCCAGCCAGTCGATGATCACCTCGGTGACGCCTGCGACGAGAGCGAGCAGCAGCCGTTCGCGGCGGAGCCGGTCGCGGGGCCGTGGCACGGAGCGACGGACGAGCCGGCCCACCAGCTCGGCGTTCTTGCGCAGTACGCCACGGCGCCGCAGTTCCATGCGGGGGGCGTTGATGTAGATGACACGTGCGGAATCCGGGTGCTCGGCCAGCATGGTCACCAGGGCCGTCATCATCGGACGCAGTAGCGCGTCGAGGTTGTCGGGCTCCTTGGGAGCCGCGGCCGACATCCCTGCCAGCAGCCAGTCGTTCTCCTGCCGGTGCACGGAGAGCAGCAGGTCCTCGCGGTCGGTGAAGTGGTCGTAGAAGTAGCGCTTGGCCACCTTCGCGCGGGCGCAGACCTCGGCCACCGTGACGTCGTCGTACGAACGGGCGGCGAAGAGCTCCAGGGCTGCCCGGCTGATCCGTGCCCGCCTGTCAGCCGTCCGTTCCTCCCGTGACTGGCCCCCGTATGTCTCGCCCCGCGGGCGTGTGGCCCGTGCCGGCTCGATCACCCTGTTCCCCTTCTCCCACCACAGTGCCGCGTCCGCGCCACCATGGCGTGACCGTGCTCCTCCCCGTGAACTTCTCAGGTCCGACGACAGCGCTGCTCGCCTGACCGGATGCGATGACAAACAAGGACGCGAGCGTTCCAGAAAGCGTGTCGAACTACGACGCATCCCGTACTGCTTGCCGCGACACTTCCGGCAGGCGTGCGGGGGACCGGTCATGTCGTCCGCCGTCCAGTGAGGCGAAGTCCTCCGTGTCGGATCCACCCGTCGCTGTCTGGAACGTCTGCGTACCTGATCACATGGCAACCTACCACTGCTCGTGGAGGCTGCACAGAGATGTGAGCGGGGTGGGTGGGTGGACGGGTCGTGCGGACCGAGGTCACATGTCGATTACGTATTGACGTCGTGCATCAAATGGGCTGTAGGTGTGACTGAACCTCTAGGGGAACGCGTACGACTCAATCGGGAGTGCGGGCTACTCGGTAAAAGCCCTGCGTAGTGGACAGGTTGGCTGCCGACGCAATCGGGTTCGCCTGGTTCGTCGCACCGTGTCCTCGGTCTCCGCAGCACGCTCGCGGGTTGTGCGCAGGGGCTTTACAGCATCCTTGCAACGATGTAAAAACCTCCTTGCGGCGGACCGGACGAAGTCCAACGCCGGGGGAGAAGTGCTAATTCGCAACGTAGTTCAGCTCCCCAGTTCCCTTTCAGCGTCGCCCGGATCGGGGTCACCATGCAGCGCACCACTCACCGCCCTCACCTCCTCGCCCGTCCCGTGGTCGTGGCCCTGGCCGCCGCGGTGGCTCTGACCGCGACCGCCTGTGCGAAGTCGGAGGACGACGCGTCGGACAAGCCGAAGTCTTCGGCGGACGCCGCCGGTGCCGAGCAGAAGGTCGTCACGCCGAAGCCGGGCAGCAAGGGCTGCACCATCGACGCCTACGGCGCGGAGAAGATCGACCTGAAGGACGCCACCGTCGGGTTCTCCCAGTCGGAGAAGGAGGCCAACCCGTTCCGCATCGCGGAGACTCAGTCCATCAAGGACGAGGCCGAGAAGCGCGGTGTGAAGCTGTTGACGGCCAACGCCCAGTCGCAGTTCTCCAAGCAGATCAGCGACGTGCAGAACCTTCTGGCCAAGGGGGCCGACCTGCTGGTGATCGCCCCGCTCAACTCCGACGGCTGGGACCCGGTGCTGCAGGCAGCCGCGGCCAAGAAGGTGCCGATCATCACGATCGACCGCAAGATCAACGCGGAGCCCTGCAAGGACTACGTCTCCTTCATCGCCTCCGACTTCGTCGAGCAGGGCCGACGCGCCGCGGACCAGATGATCGAGGCGACGGGCGGCAAGGGCGAGGTCGCCATCCTGCTCGGCTCGGCCGGAAACAACGTCACCACCGAGCGCACCAAGGGCTTCAAGGAGCGGATCGCGGAGAAGGCCCCGGACCTGAAGGTCGTTTTCGAGCAGACCGGTGACTTCGCCCGCGAGAAGGGGCAGCAGGTCACCGAGCAGCTCATCCAGTCCAAGCCGGGCATCAAGGGGATCTACGCCGAGAACGACGAGATGGGCCTCGGCGCGGTGACCGCCCTCAAGGGCGCGGGCAAGAAGGCCGGCGACGTCAAGATCGTCACGGTGGACGGCACCCGCAACGCCGTCCAGGGCGTCGTGGACGGCTGGATCAGCGGCGTCATCGAGTCCAACCCGCGCTTCGGACCGCTGGCGTTCCAGACGCTGGACACCTTCACCAAGGGCGAGGAAGTCCCCCAGGACATCATCATCCAGGACAGCGCCTACAACGCCGACAACGCCAAGCAGGACATCGGCAAGGCCTACTGACCTCCCTGGAGGGCCCGGCTCCCACCGGGCCCTCCTTCGCTCCCTCACTCAATCTCTTCCTGGAGGCACAGGTGGCACCCCCCGCCGAGGTCCTCGCCGTCCGCGGGCTCAGCAAGACCTTCCCCGGTGTCCGGGCCCTGGACGGTGTGGACCTCACCCTGCACCCCGGTGAGGTGCACGCCCTCATCGGCGAGAACGGCGCCGGCAAGTCCACACTCATCAAGGTGTTGACCGGCGTGTACCGACCGGACGCCGGAGACATCACCTTCCAAGGGGAACAGGTCTCCTTCGGGACACCGCTGGAGGCTCAGAAGGCCGGTATCTCCACCATCTACCAAGAGGTCAACCTCATCCCGCTGCTGAGCGTGGCCCGCAACCTGTTTCTCGGCCGCGAACCCCGCAACCGCCTCGGCCTGCTGGACTCCGCCCGCATGAACCGGGAGGCCGAGGAAACGCTGCGGACCTTCGGTGTCCGGGTGGACGTGCGGCAGTCGCTGCGCACCCTCGGTGTCGGCGCCCAGCAGATGGTCGCCCTGGCCCGTGCCGTGGCGACGGACGCCCGGATCGTCATCATGGACGAGCCGACCTCCTCGCTCGAACCGCGCGAGGTGGAGACCCTGTTCTCGGTGATCCGGCGCCTGCGCGACGCGGGCATCGCCGTCGTCTACGTCAGTCACCGCCTGGACGAGCTGTACGCCATGTGCGAGACGGTCACCGTGCTGAGGGACGGACGCCGTGTGCACCATGGCCGGCTGGCCGACCTGGACCGCCTCGACCTGGTCTCCACGATGCTCGGCCGGGAGCTGGGCGAGGTCCGCGCCGAGGGCACGACCAAGTTCACCGGCGACCACCACGCCGCCGACGCTCAGCCGGTCCTGGAGGCGAGCGACCTCACCGTGCCCCACAAGCTTCACGGCGTCTCGGTCAGTATCCGCCCCGGCGAGGTCGTCGGTCTCGGTGGGCTGCTCGGTTCCGGACGCACCGAGACGGCGAAGGCCATCTCCGGTGCGCTGCCGCTCCGTTCCGGCCGCGTCATGGTCGCCGGGGCCCCGCTGCGTGGCGGTTCCACGCCGGGTGCCATCCGGGCGGGGATCAGCCTGTTGCCCGAGGACCGCAAGAGCGAGGGCATCGTCCCGGGTCTGTCGGTCCGCGAGAACATCGCGCTGGCCGCCCTGCCCCGGCTCTCCCGCTTCGGTCTGGTCTCCGAGGCACGCGTGGACAGCATCGTCGACACCTTCATGGAACGGCTGCGCATCAAGGCGTCCTCGCCGCACCAGAAGGTCGGCGAACTGTCCGGCGGCAACCAGCAGAAGGTGCTCCTCGCCCGCTGGCTGGCCATGAACCCCAAGGTGCTGCTCCTGGACGAGCCGACCCGCGGCATCGACGTCGGCGCCAAGGCCGAGGTCCAGAAACTCGTGGACGAACTGGCCGGGGACGGCCTGGGCGTCCTGCTCATCTCCTCCGACCTGGAGGAACTGATCGAAGGGTCCGACCGCGTGGTCGTACTGAAGGACGGTGCGGTCGTCGGCGAGCTGACCGGCGACGACGTCACCGAGGACAAGCTGATGCGCACCATCGCGGGCGGCGACCCGGCGTACGACGCGGTGAAGGAGGCGGCCACCGATGGCTGAAGCCACCCTCCGCACCACCCCGCTGGACAAGGCGCGTCTCCTGCAGTGGCTGCAGACCTACGGCGTCTACGCCGGCGTGGCCCTGCTCCTGGTCGTCAACATCGTCATCACCCCGCACTTCCTGTCCGCGGAGAACTTCCGCACCCAGGCCGTCCAGGTCGCACCCGTCATCATCGTCGCGCTGGGCATGGCCCTGGTCATCGGCACCGAGGGCGTGGACCTGTCGGTCGGCGCGGTGATGGCCCTGGCAGCCTCGGTGACGGCCCTCTACCTCGGCTACGGCCTGCTGCCGGCCCTGCTCGTGGTGGCACTGTTCGCCGCCGGTGTGGGCCTGGCCAACGGAGCACTGGTCGCCTTCATCGGCGTCCAGCCCATCGTGGCGACCCTCGCTCTCATGGTCGGCGGCCGGGGCCTGGCCCTCGTGTTGCTCCCGCAGCTGGAGGACCTGCACAACCCGGCGCTGGCCTCCCTCGGCTCCGGTGACATCGCCGGCATCCCGTACCTGATCCTGATCGCCGCCGCCCTGGCGCTGCTGGTCGCGTTCGTGGTCCGCCGCACCACCTTCGGCCGCCAGCTGCTGGCCATCGGCGACAGCCGTCCCGCCGCCCAGCTCGCGGGGCTGCCGGTGCGCCGCGTGCTGATCATCGTGTACATCGCCTGTGCGCTGCTCGCGGCGGTCGCGGGCGTGCTGGCCACCGCCCGGCTCCAGGCCAGCGACCCGACCTCGCTGGGCAACCTGATGGAACTGTCCGCCATCACCGCCGTCGTGGTCGGCGGCACCCCGCTGACCGGCGGCCGGGTCAACATCGCAGGCACCGTGGCCGGAGCGGTGCTCATCCAGTTGCTCACCGCCACCCTGATCAAGCATGATCTGCCGCCCTCGTGGACCCAGATCGCCCAGGCCATAGTGATCGTGTGCGCGGTCTACGCGGCACGGGGACGGGGGAAGCGATGAGCGCCACCAGGACGGACACGCCCGTGACCACCGCGAGCAACGAACCCACGGACGCCACCGGGCCGGTGGGCTCCGCGCGCTCCGAGCGGCTGAGCGCCCTGGTCCAGCAGCACGGCGCCCTGGCGGTGCTGGTGCTCGTCTCGATCATCGCCTCCTTCAGCTTCGACTCGTTCGCCACCGGCGACAACGTCTCGAACATGGCGACCAGTTCGGCGTTCCTCGCGATCGTCGCCCTCGGCATGACCTTCGTCATCATCACCGGCGGCATCGACCTGTCCGTCGGCTCCCTCTTCGCCCTAGGCGGCGTCCTGGCGGCCTGGGGATCCCGTCACGGCACGCTGGTGGCGCTGCTGCTGCCGCTCGTGGTCTGCGGCCTGATCGGCGTCGTCAACGGTCTGCTGGTCGCCCGCTCCCGCCTGGCACCCTTCATCGTCACGCTGGCCGCCATGCTGGGGGCGCGCGGACTGATGCTGGCCATCACGGACGAGGGCGCGAACACGTACCTGATCGGCAAGGGTTCGTTCCTCGCCGAACTCGGCCAGGGCACCACCCTGGGCATCGGTAACCCGGTGTGGATCATGCTGGCGCTGTTCGTGGCGGGTGCCGTCGTCCTGCGCCGTACCCGGTTCGGGCAGCATGTGTACGCGGTCGGCGGCAACGAGGACGCGGCCGCGCTGATGGGCGCGCCGGTGGCTCGCACCAAGATCGTCGTCTACACGCTGTCCGGGGTGCTGGCCGGACTGGCCGGCGCGCTCAACGCCGCCTGGCTCGCCTCCGGCGTGACCATCCTCGGCAACGGCATGGAACTGGACGCCATCTCCGCCGTCGTCATCGGCGGCACCCTGCTCACCGGTGGCCTCGGCTACGTCAGCGGTTCACTGGTCGGTGTCCTGCTCCTGAAGGTCATTCAGAACATCATCAACCAGATAGGATCCCTGGACTCCTCCTACCAACTCGTCGTCAGTGGCGCCTTCCTGGCCCTCGTCGTGGTCGCCCAGACCTGGCTGGGCCGCAGACGGCAACTGACGTGACCGAATCCCGGACGCGGCAGCCGTGCCTTTCACGCCCCGGCCGCCGCGTCCGGTCCAGCCGGCCGGCCGGGCCCACGACAGGAGTCGCGCCGCAAGGGGCGCGACGACACCTTGACGTGACTCGAACAGTCTGTGCAATCTCAGTGGAACGTGTTCGTTCCTGTTGCTTCAGTTGGCCCCCAACCCATCGGAGCTCCTCAGCCATGACTGCCAGAACGACCGGGCGGCTCGTCGCCAAGTCCTGTGCCTTACTGCTCGTCGGCGGCCTCGTCGCGATGCTCTCGCCCTCCGCCGCCGTCGCGGCGCCCGAGTACTCGACCTCCGAAGCCGGCAACCCCTTCGTCGACGGCTGGTACGCCGACCCCGACATAGAGGTGTACGACGGCCGCTACTGGGTTTTCCCCACGACTTCGAAGGGCTACTTCGAGCAGACCTATCTCGACGCGTTCTCCTCGACCGACCTGATCCACTGGACCAAGCACAGCAACGTCCTCACGACGGCGAACGTCTCCTGGGCGAAGTACGCGGTGTGGGCCCCGGCGCCGGTCGAACGCAACGGTAAGTACTACCTGTACTTCGCCGCCAACGACATCCAGAACAACTCCCAGCTCGGCGGCATCGGCGTGGCCGTCGCGGACCGTCCCGAGGGTCCGTACAAGGACGCCCTCGGCAAGCCGCTGATCTCGCAGTTCCACAACGGCGCCCAGCCCATCGACCAGGACGTCTTCATCGACGACGACGGTCAGGCGTACATGTACTACGGCGGCTGGCACCACGCCAACGTCGTCAAGCTCAATCCGGACATGACGAGCCTCGGCACCTTCGCCGACGGATCCACCTACAAGGAGATCACCCCGGACAACTACACCGAGGGCTCCTACATGTTCAAACGGAACGGCAAGTACTACCTGATGTGGTCCGAAGGTGCTTGGACCGGGCCGGACTACTCGGTGTCCTACGCCATGTCCGACTCGCCCACCGGCCCCTTCAGGAAGATCGACAAGGTCCTCGCCCAGGACCCGGCGGTCGCCAAGGGCTCCGGTCACAACTCCGTCGTCAACGTGCCGGGAACCGACACCTGGTACATCGTCTACCACCGCCGCCCGCTCAGCGAGACCGACGGCAACCACCGTCAACTCGCCTACGACCGAATGCACTTCAACCCGGACGGCACCATCCGGCGCATCGGGATGCAGGTGAAGGACAACTTCGCCGACGGCAACGCGCTGGGCTGGAAGACGTACGGCGGGTCCTGGTCGGCCGGCGAGGGGCGTTACCGGGTGGGTCACGACCTGGGCGGCAAGGCGCTGCTCGACACGAACTTCGCCGATTTCACGTACGAGGCCGATGTGGCGGTCACATCGGGGGGCGGGGATGCCGGCCTGACGTTCCGGGTGACCAGGCCTTCAGTCGGCTGGGACAGCTACTCCGGGTACTACGCCGGCATCAGCCCGAGCGGCAAGGTGGTGCTCGGTCGGGCGAACGACTCCTGGACGCAACTCGGGGCCACCCAGATGTCCATCACTCCGGGCTCCACCCACCGAATGCGCGTCACGGCCGTCGGCTCGTCGATCAAGGTGTTCGTCGACGACATGACGACACCGAAGATCGCTGTCACCGACGGTACCTACCGCAGCGGCGCGAACGGTGTCAGGGTCTTCGATGCCGCCGGTTCCTTCGACAACGTGGCGGTGAGTCCACCGCGGTGATCCGTGCATCACCTGCGCCCGGGCGCCCTTCTGAGGCTTCTGCCGGGGATCGACCGCGGCGCCGTGCCACCATCAGGGCGCAGCGGTCGGGCTGCCGTCGTCCGGCTTGGGGTGAGCGTTCTGCCGCGCCTCGTCCGACGACGACGGAGCGTCGATCCACTCGTGGGACCAGGCGATCACCGCGTCCAGTACCGGTTCCAGTTCCCGCCCCTTACGGGTGAGGTGGTACTCGGTGCGGGCTGGGGGACCGGGCGAGACGCGGCGGATCACGATGGATTCCGCTTCCAGCGTGCGCAGTCGCTGGGCGAGGAGTGTGTCGCTGAGCCCCGGAACGGCCTGCCGGATCTGCGTGTACTGATGGTGACCGGTGAACAGAGCCCGGAGAATCGCCCCGGTCCAGCGCGCGCCGATCAGCTCGATGGCGGCGTGGAACCGGGTGCACACCCGGTGGAGGGAGTCCACGGTCACCGCATCCGCAGTGGGCGCAGGACATGGGTCAGACGTACCAGCTCGTCGAGCATCGCCTTGGCGCCGGCCTCCATGGCCTCGTTGGCCTCGACACGGCCGTCGACGACGAACTGCTGCACGAAGGGAATGGAGACGGCCTCGGGGACGGGCGTCATCCTGAGAGCCGACACCACCTGCTTGACCATCTGCGCAGCCCTCGTCCCGGCGGAGACTCCGCCGTAGCTGACCAGACCGACCGGCTTGTGTGCCCACTCCTGGTGAAGGAAGTCCAAGGCGTTCTTGAGTTCCGCGTTGAAGCCGTAGTTGTACTCGGGCATGACGAAGACGAACGCGTCCGCCTCCGTGACCTTCGCGCTCCACGCACGGGTGTGGCCGTGTACGTATCGGCCCAGGCGCGGGTGGTTCGGCTCGTCCATGAACGGCAGGTTCACCTCCGCGAGGTCGACGAGTTCGACTTCCTCGAAGCCGCCGTGCCGTCGAGCGAACTCGTCCATCCACTTCCCGACGGGCAGGCCGACCCGTCCGGGCCGGGTGCTGGCGATCACGATCTCGAGTTTGGCCACGGCATCTCCTTCATGAGCCCGGCGATGCGGGCGGCAGGCAACTGTCGCCCGCCACTGTACTAAGGATTGCTTAGTTATCTGCCCGTGGCGTCAGCGCGCCTCCGTGGCATCGGTCACGCCCGCCCGACCCCGTTCACGCGCAGTCCCGGCGAGCGTCGAAGGCCCGTGTACATCGCCGACGCACCCCGCCTGCCCGCTGATACGACACTGCCCGTGCGGAGCAACGAAGCAGGCGTCCCCCTGCTCTTCCAGGGGCAGGTCAGGGCAGGGGACGGCGCCGCGCTGGCGGGAGCGATCGTCGAGATCTGGCACGCCGACGACGAGGGCTTCTACTCCCAGTTCGCGCCCAGCCTCCCCGAGTGGAACCTGCGGGGGACGGTCGTCGCCGACGACCAGGGCAACTACAGCATCCGCACCGTCCAGCCCGCGCCCTACCAGATCCCCACCGACGGCTCCTGCGGCAGGCTCATCCGCGCGGCCGGCTGGCATGCCTGGCGACCCGCCCACCTGCACCTGAAGGTGTCGGCCGTCGGTCACCAACTCGTCACCACCCAGCTCTACTTCAAGGACGGCAGCCACGTCGCCGACGACATCGCCTCCGCCGTCAAGCCGGAACTGATCCTCGACCCGACGCCGGTGTCGGACAGCACCGGCCGCGAGGTCACGTACGACTTCGTTCTCGACAAGGCGTGATCGACAGTGCTGTACGCGGTGAAGATGAACGTCTCCATCCCGAGCGGCCTCGCCCTGGGGCCCTCCCTGGGCACAGTCTTGTGGGAGCCGGCTCTCGCGGGGCTGAGCAAGCACTGGCGCGTACTGCGCTTCGATCTGCCCGGCCATGGTGGGACACCGGCGCGCCTGCTGCCCCACCGCGGTCCGGGAAGCGCCACGGTCGCCGACCTCGCGCGGCTGGTGCTCGTCCTGGTCGACCATCACGGCTACGACACTTTCCACTACGCGGGCATCTCACTCGGCGGTGCTATCGGTGCGCACTTGGCCGTGCACAGTCCCGATCGCGTCGCGTCTCTCGGACTCGTCTGCACCTCCGCTCGTTTCGGTACGTCTGCACAGTGGCGCGACCGTGCTCGTTCGGCGGGAGGGGACGAGATCCCTGTTGCCGACGACTCCGGCGCGCTGGTTCGCCGACCCGCGTGCATCGGACACGTTCCTCGGACGCGCCCTGCTGAGATCCGAGGCCGAGGCCGACCCGGCAGGCTATGCGGCGTGCTGCGACGCCCTCGCCGATTTCGACATGCGCGGGGACCTGCACCGGATCACCGCGCCAACCCTGGTCATCGGAGGAAGGCGCGATACTGCGACGCCGCTGGATCACGCACACCAACTGGTGGACGGAATCGCGGATGCCACGTTGCTGACGGTGGCCGCGGGACATCTCGCCGTGGAGCGTCCCTCAGCCGCCATGGCAGCGATGCGAGCACATCTCGGGCGTGCCCGGCACAGCAGCTGATCACTGGCGGAGATCACTACCCGTCATGGCGCAGTTGACTTCTGTAGTCCTCGAGAAGCCGCTGCAGCTGCTCCACCATGAACGCGTAGTAGGTCCGCATGTCGAGCAGCCGCGTCTGCTGTGCGGGCGGCAGATACCTGCCGCGCTCCTGTGCGGCCTCCGCGAGCTCCAGCAGCTGCTTCGTCTGGTCAAGTTGGTGTTGGAGACAGCCGACCCACGCGTCGGCGCGCCACTCGTACACGGCTTGGCGCACACCTGGAAGCTTGACCCGGTCGACGGTGCCGTTGGTCATGAGCAGGCGGGTCATCTCCGAGGCCGACCCCTTGCTGGCGCCCAGTGCCTGCTGCAGCTCCGAGAGGGTCATGGGGTCCGGACTGAGCATCAATATGCCCACCAGGCGTCCGGCCATGGGCGGCCACCCCATCGCCCTGCCGATCCGCAGGCCGAAGTCCTCGATCAGCTGACTGTTGTCAGCGGCTTCGCTGTCGTGGGGGGCTTGCGGCATCGACCCTCTCCCGTACGGAAAAAATTGAACGTTCACTCTTGACTGAACTTACCGAGTCCGTCAGATTAACAGACATTCGCGCCGGACTCGCCGTCGTGTGACGCTCCCGCATCCAGGGGTGAAGATATGGCAAAGCGCAGCTGGGATCTTATCGTGGTAGGCGCGGGGTCGGCAGGGGCGGTGCTCGCCGCCCGCGCGGCCGCCCGGGGGAGGCGCGTACTGCTGCTGGAGGCAGGCCCCGACTACCGGTCGGCCGAGATGCCGGAGGTGTGGCGCTCGCCGAACCCGGTGGTGGCGCTGATGGATCCGGCGGCCGCGGCGGATCTGGTCTGGACCGGTCTGAACTCCTCGCGTACCGAGAAGCAGGCGCAGATTCCGTACTGGCGGG
The DNA here is from genome assembly GCF_042268605.1 of Streptomyces sp. NPDC056296. Taxonomy (NCBI): domain Bacteria; kingdom Bacillati; phylum Actinomycetota; class Actinomycetes; order Kitasatosporales; family Streptomycetaceae; genus Streptomyces; species Streptomyces sp. NPDC056296. The sequence goes on from NZ_JBHJRX010000007.1 coordinate 27,099, forward strand.
GCCGGGGTATGGGCGGAAGCTCGTCGATCAACGGCCAGATCGCGATCCGGCCGCCGATGGAGGACTTCGAGGACTGGGCCCGGCTCGGCTGCGACGGGTGGGCCCCGCAGGACGTTCTGCCGTACTTCACCAAGCTGGAGGACGACGAGGACTTCGGCGACCAGCCCTATCACGGCCGCGGCGGCCCCACCCCCATCTACCGGACCCCCAAGGACGCCTGGGGCAACGTCGACCGTGCGCTGGCCGAATCCGCCCTCGCCGCCGGCTTCGAATGGGCCGCCGACGTCAACGCCCCCGGCGCCACCGGGGTGTCGCCGTACCCCATCAACTCCCGCGACGCGCGCCGCGTCGGCGTCAACGACGCCTACCTGGAACCCGCTCGGGCTCTGGACGGCCTCTCCATCCGCGGCGACGCCCTGGTGGACACCGTCGTCTTCGAAGGAGAACGTGCGGTCGGTGTGCGCGTGGTGGCCGACGGAGCGGTCGTCACCGAGTACGCGGACGAGGTGATCCTCAGCGCGGGCGTGATCCACTCGCCGGCGATTCTGCTGCGCTCGGGCATCGGCCCCGCCGCCCAGCTGCGGGCCCTGGGAATCGACGTCCGCCAGGACCTCCCGGTCGGACTCGGCATGCAGGACCACCCGATGGCGCTGCTCTCGACGCCGCTACGACCCGAAGCGAGGATCAAGTCCCCGCACGACCGGCACACGAACGTCTGCGTCCGCTGGTCCAGCGAGTCCGGCACACATTCGAACGACCTGCTCTTCACCTCGCTGAACCAGAACGTCCTGGCGATGGCCGCCGCCGACACCGAGACACACGCCGGTGCCTTCGGCGTCTGGCTCAACCGGACACACTCGCGCGGTGAACTCACCCTGGTCTCGACCGACCCCTTGGTCCACCCCTACGTCGTGGAGCGGATGCTCTCCGACGAACGGGATCTCGCTCGCATGAGAGAGGGCGTGCGTGCCCTCGTCGAGCTGGGCAGCAGCGCTGAGACCGCCCCGATCCTCGCGGAACCGCTCAAGGAGGCGAACCGACCTCTGTTCGAGGCCCTCGTGAACGACAGCGACCTCGACGACCACCTCCTGGCCACGGTCATCGACACCCAGCACGGCACGAGTACCTGCAGGATGGGCGCCCCCGACGCCGCGGAGACGGTCGTCGACCCCGCGTGCCGGGTGCTGGGCGTCCAGGGGCTGCGCGTCGTGGACTCCTCGGTCTTCCCCTCGGTACCCCGGGCCAACACCAACCTCGCCACCATCATGGCCGGCGAACTCATGGCCGACCGGCTCGACCACTGAACTCGCCCCAGTACGGACCAGTACAGACCAGTACGGAACAGAAACGGCAGCGAACATGAAAAGCCTGCAGCACTTCATCGGTGGCCGATGGGTGGAGCCCGCCGACGGTGACATCCTCACCGTGATCAATCCCGCCACCGAGGACGCCTTCGCGCGCTTCGGCGCGGCATCCGCACACGACGTCGACCGGGCCGTCACGGCCGCGGTCGAGGCACAACCCCGGTGGGCCGCGCTCTCCGTGGCGGAACGCGTGGACCGCATCAACGCCTGGGCCGAGACGATCGCCGAACACGCTGCCGAGCTGGCTGAACTGGAATGCCGGGAGATGGGCAAGCCGGTCGCGGTCGGCCGTTCCTTCATCGACGGATCCGTGGCCGGGCTGAAAGCAGCCGCAGCACAGGCCCTCACCTATCCGTTCGCCGAGACGGTGACCGGCCCGGACGGTGCGCGGACCGACATCGTCCGGCACCCGCTGGGCGCCACCGCGGTGATCACGCCGTGGAACTTCCCCGTCACCATGGTCCTGATCGCCCTCGGCCCGCTGCTCGCCGCCGGCAACGCCGTCGTCGTCAAACCGTCCGAGCGTTCCCCCGTATCGACCGTGCGTCTCTTCGAGCTGGCAGAGGCCGTCGGTATGCCGCCGGGCGTGTTGAACCTGGTACTGGGTGACGGACGCGCCGGAGGAGCGCTCGCGGAGCACGAGGACGTACAGCTCGTGCATTTCACCGGCTCGGTGGGCACCGGCCGGCGCGTTGGCGCCGCGGCCGGCGGCCGGCTGCACCGCTCCGTGCTCGAACTGGGCGGCAAGGACCCCGTGGTGATCGACGCCGGAGTCGATCCGGTGGCGACCGCGCAGGCCGTGGCGTTCGGCGCCTTCGTCAACACCGGCCAGATCTGCACCTCCATGGAGCGGATCTACGTCCACGAACAGATCGCGACCGAGTTCGTCGAGGCACTGGTCGCCGCGGCGCAGACCTTCACCCTCGGCGACGGCCTTGAACCCGCCACGGTGCTCGGCCCGCTCGTCGACGAGCGGCAGCGCGACATCGTACGACGGCACGTCGACGACGCGGTACAGAAGGGCGCCACCCTCCGAACCGGGGGAGTGGTGCCGCAGCGGCCCGGATACTTCTATCCGGCGACCGTGCTCACCGACGTCGACGACACCATGCTCGTCATGACCGAGGAGACGTTCGGGCCCGTCGCACCCGTCGTCGTCGTGCGCACCTTCGAGGAAGGGCTGGCGCGGGCAGCCGAGTCCCGCTACGGCCTCGCCGCCACCGTCTACACCGGCGACCCGGACCACATCGCGGCAGCCACGCGGCTGCCCGCAGGTGTCGTCTGGGTCAACCAGTGGCAGGGCGGCGGCCCGGAACGGCTGTACGAGCCCGCCCGCGACAGCGGCATGGGAGCCACCGGAGCACGCGCCGCCTACGACGCCGCCACCCGGCCCGCCGCCGTCCACATCGCCCCCACCGCCCCGGCGGCTAACCGATGAGCACCGTGAAGGACGCCGCGCAGCGGCGCGTCCGCGCGGTCGGCGACCAACTGGTCGACCTCTCGCACCGCATCCACGCCCACCCCGAACTGGCCTTCGAGGAGCACCGGGCCAGCCGGTGGGTCGCGGACGCCCTCGGCGAAGCCGGGTTCGACGTCCGGCACGGCTGCTACGGCCTGCCCACGGCGGTCGAGGCGACCATCGGCAGCGGGCCGACGCACATCGCGGTGTGCGCGGAGTACGACGCCCTGCCGGACGTCGGACACGCCTGCGGCCACAACGTGATCGCCGCCGCGGCCGTCGGCGCCGGCATCGCACTCGCCCCGCTGGTCGACGAGCTCGGACTGACCGTGCGCGTCCTGGGCACTCCGGCCGAGGAAGGGGGTGGCGGCAAGGTCCTCATGCTCGAACAGGGCGCTTTCGACGGGCTGCGCGCCGCCATGATGGTTCACCCGGCCGCGGTCGAGATGGCGGCGATGCCCGGGCTGGCGGTCACCCAGTTCGACGTGACCTACCGCGGCAAACCGGCCCACGCGGGCGCCTACCCCGAGCTCGGCGTCAACGCCGCCGACGCCATGACCCTCGCCCAGGTCGGTATCGGACCGCTGCGTCAGCAGACCACCGCCTCCGACCGGATTCACGGGATCAGCACCGAGGCCGGCGTCGCCCCGAACATCATTCCGGACGTCAGCCGCGGCCGCTGGATGGTACGCACGGACAGCCTCAGCACCCTGAATCCCCTGGCTGAGCGCGTGCACCGCTGCTTCGAGGCCGGTGCCCTGGCCACCGGCTGCGAACTGTCCACCACACCGGTGGGTCCCGACTACGCCGACCTGCGTCCCGACCAGGAACTGCTGGCACTGTGGGTGGCCAACGCCAAGGCGCTCGGGCGCTCCTTCCCGGACCTCCCGAGCAGCGTTGTGGGCGCGGCCACGGACATGGGCAATGTGTCGCACATCGTTCCCACCATCCATCCGATGCTCGGCCTGGACTGCGGTCCGGCCGTCAACCACCAGCCCGAGTTCACCGCCGCCTGCGTCACCGCCACGGCCGACCGGGCCGTACTGGACGGAGCGACCGGGATGGCCTGGACCGCCATCGACGTCGCGCACGCCGCGCTCGAGCAAGGCACCGCAGCGAGGGAGAACGGCAGATGACGGACACGCTGAGCGGTCGCCCGGGTCCGCGAGAAGAAGGATGGGCGACACGCGACGGTCGCCGTCTGCACTGGACGACCACAGGCAGCGGCGAACACACCATTGTCCTGGAGGCGGGGATCGCCGCCTCCAGCAGCGTATGGAGCCTCATCAGGGACCCTGTGGCCACCTTCACCAGAGTCGTCACCTACGACCGCGTCGGATACGGCACCGGAAAGCCCCGGGACACGACCGTCGAAGACGCCCTGCTCGACCTGGAAGCCGTACTCGAGCAGTCAGGCGCCAAGGGGCCGCTCGTCCTGGTCGGCCACAGTTGGGGCGGTGTACTCATGCGCCTGTTCACCGCCCGTCACCCGGACCGCGTCGCCGCTCTGGTACTGGTCGACGCGACCCACGAGGGCATGAGAATCATGCGCAGTGGCGCCTTCATCCTGTTGAGCCGGATCGCCGCCAAGGCGCGGGCGCGAAAGGCACGCACGGGCGCGCTGCGCAGGTCACTCGAAGCGGGGCGGGGCGAACTCGGCCGCGCGCTGAGCGCACTGCCGACGGCCCTGCGCGATGATCTGCTGGACGAGCTGAGTTCTCCGGCGATATGGCATCAGTCCGCGTACGAGCTGCGTTGCGTACCCTCGTCGCTGCGCTCCCTGCCGACGGCGAGGCCTGATGTCTCGGTGATCGCGGTGGTCGGCACGCAGGCTGTCGGCTGGGCGGAGAGGAAGGCACGAGCCTCGATACGGGCGGCCTACGAGACCTGGCTGCCCACCGTGCCGAACGGTCGCCTGCTGGAGGCATCGCGCAGCGGCCATGTGGTGCCCTTGCAAGATCCCGAGCTGCTCGTCGACACCCTGCGTGAGCTGGTCACATCGCTGTCGACGGACGAACGAGGCCCCTGACGACAGACCGCCGTGCCTGCCCCGATCGGGAACAGGCACGGCGGTGCGGAGCCGTACTGGCCGAGACACCCGTTCAGGGCGGACCGACCACTTGAGGAATCAGGGCGCCCAGGGTGCCTCCAGGACCCAGCTGCTGTCGGCGGTGAGGGCCTGCGGACGGTCGAAGACATCACCGGTGCCATTGCCAGAGGCGATGTGCACCTGCGAGGCGTAATGCCGCAGGAACGAGCCGGGGACGTTGATCGACTCGAACGTGACACCCGTGCCGCCGACTCCCGGGCGGGCGCAGAACGTGGCGTCCTGGCGGAAGAGCGCCGAGCCGTCGTCGGGCGAGTTGCGCACCCGGCTGTCGGCGTGCCGCAGGAACTGCCCCGGGTAGTTCACCGACTCGAACGAGTAGCAGGACGAGTCGGCGAGCCCGCGCCGCACGGTGTACGTCGCGTCCTGCTTGAGCAGTGCGCTGCTCCCCGCGTCGACGATCTCGGTACGGGCGAGGCTGTCGGCGTGTCGCAGGTACCGGTTGGTGTGGCCCCAGGTGGTCACCCGCAACGACCGCCGCACATCGGTGGGCAGCAGCACGGAACTGCGCCACAGAGCCGGCTCGCCGGTGTTCCAGGTGGCGTCGGCGGCGAAGGAGGCGGCTGTGTCCCATGCGTTCGGGCCGCCACTGCGGGCCAGGTACACGCTGTCCGCGTAGTGACGCAGGTAGTTGCCCGGGTAGTTGAGCGATTCGAACGAGGTGCCGCCGTCGGCGAGGCCCGGGCGGCTGCACCAGGTGGCGTCCGCAGCGAACGAGCCGCCGGTGTCCGCGTCGATGCGCACCCGGCTGTCGGCGTGGCGAAGGTAGCGGCCGGGGGAGTTGACCGACTCGAACGAGTAGCAGCGAGGGTCGGCCAGCCCGGTCACGGTGCGGAACGAGGCGTCCTGACGGGCGCCGTCGCCGGAGGCGGTGCTCAGCACGTCGGTGCGGGCCATCGAGTCGGCGTGCCGCAGGTAGCGGTCGGTGTGGCCGGCGGTGGTCACCTTGAACGACCGGACGTGCCCGAGGCTGAGGCCCGAGGCGGCGTTGAGATTGCGCGACGCGGCGATGAGCGCGCCGTGCGCCTGGCGCAGCTGGCCCGTGTCGACCTTCTGCACACGCCGGTCGTAGGTGAGAAGGCCGTTGTACTCGCCCTCGACGTCGGTGATCTCGGTGTAGACGTAGGCGGACAGGCCCTTGGTGGTCATGAGCTGCTGCACGTCACGGACCATGCCCGTGTAGCGGTCGTTGAGCTGCTCGCGGCTGTGCACCTGCTCGTAGGCGAAGAACTGGCCGTTCGGGCTGTACTCGTGGCCGGGTGTGCGCAGGCCGATGCCGCCGAACTCGCCCAGGACGGAGATGCGGGTGTCCGAGGGGCGTGGGGCGTCGGGGCCGGTGTAGACGTGCCAGTCGATCATGTCGCCGGTGCCCGGGTCACCTCGGGAGTCGCAGCAGTTGTATCCGCTGTGCGGGTTCATCAGGCGGGCCGGGTCGTAGTTCTCCAGCTCCGTGGTGATGCGCCGGGTGGCGGCGAGATCCCACTCGCCCCAGCCCTCGTTGAACGGTACGTAGGTGACGACGGCCGGGGAGAACCGGTGTTCGTCGATGATCTCTCGGGCCTCGGTCTCCAGCTGCGCGATCTGCTGAGGGGTGCGGTTGTGGTCGAACGCCGGGGTGGAAGGTATGTCCTGCCAGACCAGCAGTCCGAGCCGGTCGGCGTGGTAGTACCAGCGTGCCGGTTCGACCTTGATGTGCTTGCGCACCATGTTGAAGCCGAGGTCCTTGTGCTTCTGCAGGTCGAAGGCGAGGGCCGCGTCGGTGGGTGCGGTGTAGAGGCCGTCCGGCCAGAAGCCCTGGTCGAGGGTGCCGATCTGGAAGACGAACTCTCCGTTCAGGGTGGGGCGCATGACCCCGTTGAGCATCTTCTTGCCGACCTCGCGCATGCCGAAGTAGCTCGTGACGCCGTCGACGGCGGCGCCGGAAGCGTTGCGGAGGGTGACCCTCATGTCGTACAGGAACGGGTCGTCGGGTGACCAGCGGCGGGCGTCGGGCACCGGGACGGAGAACTCGGTGAAGCCGCCGGTGGCGCGGCCCACCACCTGGCTGCCGGACCTCGCCTCGGCCAGGACGGTGTGGCCGCTGACGTTGCCGCGGGTGAAGACGCGGACCCGGGCGGTGTTGGTCGACAGGTCCGGCCTGATGTCTACGGAGTAGATCGAGGACGCGGGGGTGGGCTCCATCCACACGGTCTGCCAGATGCCGGACGACGGTGTGTAGAAGATGCCGCTGGGGTTGTTCACCTGCTTGCCGACCGGCTGCTTCTCGCCTCGCCCGTCGGTCGGGTCGTAGACGCGCACGATCAGCTCGTTCGTACCGCCGTTGAGCTGCGGTGTGATGTCGACCTCGAAGCGGTCGTAGCCGCCCTTGTGCGTGGTGACCTGGGTGCCGTTGACCCAGACCGTGGCCTCGTAGTCCACGGCGCCGAAGTGCAGTTGCACCCGCTGGCCGTTCCAGCTCTGTGGCACGGTGAAGGTGCGCTTGTAGAACATCAGGTCCCGGTTGTCGTTGCGCATGATGCCGGACAGCGCCGACTCCACCGGGTAGGGCACGAGGATGCGCTCGGGCAGGGTCTGGCCGATCGGCGGTGCCGCGTTGCGGTTGACGTTGCCCGAGCCGTCGGTCGGCGGGTTGAGGAACTGCCACTCGCCGTTGAGCGACTGCCAGTCACCCCGCGTCATCTGCGGTCTCGGGTACTCGGGCAGGGGGTTGGTGGTGGACACCTGGTCGGTCCACGGGGTGGTCAGTGGCGGTGTCTTGGGTGTGACGGCGGCGGAGGCGGTGCCGGTGAAGAGCAGGCCTCCGGCCATCGCCAACACGACCGCCAGACAGGCGATGATGCGACGCATCAAACTCCTCCTGGGCAGGACGGCGCGAGGAGTCCCGCCCGCCGCGTGGCCGACGGCTGGTGCAGTGTGCGGGAGTCCGTGCGTGGCGAGCGGGTGAGTGGTGCGGACGCGGGTCAGAGACACCCGCACCCCGGCCCGGGCAAGAGGCCAGAGCCGAGGTGCGGGGAACGTAGCATGAAACATAGTTCAACGGAATCACTCAGGAACAATCAACAACCGCCAGGTTTACTCGACTTGATCGCCGGTCATGCTTCAGTTCCGCCTCGGTCACGTAGGCGCTCCGATGAGATCGGCCCGAGTCGCCGGCGCTACAGTGCTGCACAGGTGGCTCCCCCTGCCCTGCCTCTCACGAAGGAAGGACGGCTCCGCGATAGACGCGGTCCAGGAGACTGAACAGCGGAGCGTCGTATCGTTGCAGTTCCGAGCGGGTGTTGATGTCGTTGTGAACCCCGTCTCCGCCCGGTCGCCCCTCGTAGTTGACGCCGAAGTAGCTCTGTATGCCTTCAGCCCAGTACTCGGAGACGTTGGTGATCGCATAGGTGTGGCTCCAACGGCCCGTTGCCCTGGCCTGGTCGTAGGCCCGCTGAAGGTCGCCGGCGAAAGTACTGTCGATGTGGCGCAACGCCATGTCCGCCACCGAGTGGCCGAACTCGTGCACGAAGTTGTTCTCCCGCCCCTGGTTGTCCAGGAGATTCGCCTCCGTGCCCACCGACAGTGGCAGGGCGTCCGTGGCCCCCATGCCGGCCCAGTACCGATCGTCGAGTGAGGTCCCGTACCTGGCCCTGACCTCCGGGATCGAACTCATTCTCTCGGAGCGCGCGGTCAGTACGATCCGTACGTTCCGTCTGCGGAGCTCGTTCACCGGAAAGTAGGGGTAGGTGCGAGTGAGCGTCTCCAGTTGTCGTGCTGCCTTGAGCAAGGTCGCGTCATCGATCAAGGCGGAACCCAGTACCGCGATGGACATGCCGCTTGCCTGGTCTTTGGGCCCCTGCACGTATTTCGCATACCAACGTGTGTCCAGCTGGTACTGGTCCACGACCATCTGAGGCACGGGGCTCTGGACGATGGCGCCGGCGCCTCGATTCTGGACGGCGGCCGAGGAGAGGAAGGGGCCGTCCGATGCGTGACCGGCTTCCGGTGGAACGGTCAGCACGAGCGCTGCTGCCGCGACGGCCAGACATTGGCACACCCAGAGGCGTCGGACGGACGCACCTTTTCCCTGCTTCGACCGGCGGGTGTCCAGTTGCACGGTGGGGACCATTCCATGCCTCACTTCTTCGTCGCGAAGGAAACGGAACTTTGCTGGTGGGTTCCGGGGCGGCGCGAAGGCGGGTCCGAAACCGACCTGGTCGCCGCCGGCCCTAGGCAGGAAAAGCTTGGCCGCGCCACGTTGGAACGTCGTCCGGGAGAGCCATGAGCAGCGCCCGTTGATCATGAGGCCCAGGGTGGAGCGCTCCTGATGTTGAACTTCGCACGTTTGTGGCGGGGCTGGAAGCCTCCTGCGCCGAAGAGCCGGTTCCCGAGTGAACTACCGGTAGGCGTGTGGGGTGGTTTCGAGACGTGCGGAGTCGAGTGGCCCTGCAGCACGGGAGCCACGCCCGCGACCACGTCACCATCAGCCAGGGCCGCAAGTTCACGGAGGCACGGTCCGAAGAGGGCAGCGGCGGGCACGTCAACACCAGGGCTGTCTCAAGGAACAGATTTAGGACACCGAACATGTGGGCACGCAGCCGTAATCCGGCGACGTGGAAGCATGTGCCCCGCGAGTGATGGTGGCGGGGCTTGGGCAGGGCAGCCCGTGCCGGGTCAGTTCCGCCTCCTGTCTGCCCGCCGAGTCCAGTCTGCCCGACGGCAGGACGACGTAGTGGACCACCCATCGATCGAGCTACCTGCGGTAACTGCGTGCCGTGCGCGTGCCGTCGTAGAGGACGAAATTGCGTTCGAGGTCGGCCTGGCGGTTCCAGCAGCGCGCGAGGTAGGCGCACTCGGGGAGCGCCGAGGACTCCCTGTGACTGCCGTCCGGTACGACTTCGAGCCTCCCGTTCTGGCGTACGTTGACGCGCTCTGGCCCGAAGAGGGAAGAGCCGCGAGGTCAGTTCGACGACGGCGAGCGGCGCGCCGCCGAGGACGTATGCGGTGGCGCGTCGTTTTGTGAGCCACCAGGCCCCGGCGACGATCCCGATGAACAGCCCGGCCGCCTGACTGGCCGTGGTCGCCAGAGCCACCAGCAGCGCGACCAGCACGATAATCGCGCAGCGATACGACCATCGGGGCGCGACGGGACGTACGGCGCCGCTGCCGAAGACGACCACCAGCGCCGCGAGACCGAACATGGTGCCCAACGCGAACGTCGCCCGGCCCGACACCGCGTCGCAGGTCAGGGCGACCGCCGGAGATCGCGCCGGCCCGCACGACAGCCGCGCGGCCGTAGCCGTCGAGGAAGAACGTGCCGCTGAAGCATCCCCGGGTCATTGCTGCGGCCAACCCCACGTAGACGAGTGAGCGGACTGCGGCGTCGAGCCCGTGGTGGCCGTCGACCATGGCTACGGTCCCGTCACACCTGCAGCCTCGAGCGCTGCGCCCGTTGGAGGCGGGCGGTGCGGCGCGGATTCCGGTCCGGGCGGGGACGGCACCGATGGCGTACGTGAAGATCGCGGTCGCCACCACGGCGACTGCCGCCAGGTGCCAGTGGGCGGGGAACGACGCGGCGGTGGCCGCCGTGCCGGCCAGGCCTCTGATGACGGTTCCCAGGCTGACGCATCCGTGCAGCGTGGGCAGAACGGCCGAAGAAGTACAACGAGTACAAGCAGCAGGACTCCGAGCACCTGCTGGAGACCACCGGCAAGGAACTGCGCAAGCTCATGAGCTGGGTCGACGAAGAGGCGTTGACCCTACTGCCGGGGGCCGGAGCGACCCAGCCCCGGCCCCTTCGTGCGTCGCGCACGACAAGTCAGTCGAGAACCTCGATGGAGCGTGACGGGCACAGGTCGGCCGCCCGATGTACCTCTTCACGCAGTTCGGCCGGCGGTTCATCCTGAAGGACGATCACCAGCCCGTCGTCGTCCTGATCGAAGACGTCGGGGCTGAGCATCGCGCACTGACCGGAGCCCACGCACCGGTCGTTAACCGCGTTGACACGCATGGTGGATATCCGATTCAGCTCGGCCGTCACCAGGTGACGGGCAACTCGTAGACGCCGTAGACCATGGCGTCGTCCTTGAAACGGAGGCTGTCCGCGGGCACGGCCAGCCGGAGACCGGGGATGCGGCGAAGCAGCGTGCCGTACACGATCTCCAGCTCCGCGCGGGCCAGGTTTGCCCCGATGCACTGGTGGATCCCGTAACCGAACGCGAGGTGACTGCGTGCCTCCTTGCGGTGGAAGTCCAGTGTGCCGGGGTCGGAGAAGATCCGCTCGTCGTGGTTGGCGGCGTTGTTCAGCGCGAGGATGCCCTCGCCGGCGTGGATGGTGACTCCGCCCACCTCGATGTCCTCCACCGAGACCCGGGCGGTGCCGGAGTCCGAGATGGAGAAGACCCTCAGCAGCTCCTCGACGGCGTTGGGCAGCAGCGTCGGGTCGGACCGCAACTCGGCCATATGGTCCGGATGTTCCAGCAGTGCCAGTACGCCGAGTGCGATCATGTTGGCGGTGGTCTCGTGACCGCCGACCAGCATCATCCTCGCCATGGTCACCACATCCGCGTGGTCGGCGACCTGCTCTGCGGCGTTCTTCTCCAGGAAGCGGCTGATCAGGTCGTCTCCCGGCTCACTCTCCTTCTGGGTGACGAGCTTGTCGAGGTACATGTCCAGCGACTGCACGGCAGCGCCGTACTCCTCGGGGCTGAGGTCGTGGTTCATCATCGCCGCCGACCAGCCCTCGAACTCGGCGTGATCCTCGTACGGGACGCCGAGCAGCTCGCAGATCGTCAGGGACGGCACCGGCAGGGCGAGCGCGGCGACCAGGTCCGCCGTGTCGCCCGAGGCCAGCATGGCGTCGATGCGCTCGTCGACGATCTCCTGGATGCGCGGACGCATCTCCTTCACCCGGCGGGCGGTGAATTCCGGAATGAGCATGCGCCGTTGTGCGGTGTGGTCCGGCGGATCCATGGACAGCATCATCAGCCGGGCGTGGGCCAGCATCTCGTCGGAGATGTGGAACTGGTGCGGGTAGCCAGGGCGCTTGAGGTTGGAACTCACCCGCGGGTCACCGAGCACCTGACGGACGTCTTCGTGCCGTGTGACCAGCCATGTCGGTTTGCCGTTCACCTTCAGCGCGGCGCGGGAGACGGGACTCTCCTCGCGCATCCTGGCGTACTCGCTCGGCTCACTGAACGGGCAGGTGCGCCGCATGGGGAATTGGGGAAGCTGCGTCGGGTTTTCGGGCGCCGCGTCGGCGGGCTGGGTCATGAGTGCCTCTCGAAGGGTTCGGTGAACGAAGGGCGCCCGACCAGGGGGGACTTCACCATGTGACGGGCAGCTCGTACAGGCCGTAGACGATGGCGTCGTCCTTGAAACGCAGTTCGTCGGCGGGCGCGGCCAGTCGCAGCGTCGGTATGCGCCGCAGCAGTGTCGAGTAGACGACGTCGAGTTCCATACGTGCCAGGTTCTGGCCGATGCACTGGTGGACGCCGTAGCCGAAGGCCACGTGGCTGCGGGCCTCGCGGCGGATGTCGAACCGGTCGGCGTCGGGGAAGACCCGCTCGTCGTGGTTGGCGGCGTTGTTCAGCGGCAGGATGCCGTCGCCGGCCCGGATGGTGACGTCGGCCAGCTCGATGTCCTCCATGGCCACGCGGGCCGTGCCGGCGTCGGAAATGGAGAAGAGGCGCAGCAGCTCCTCCACGGCCCCCTGCATGAGCTCCGGCTCCGCACGCACGGCGTCGAGCTGTTCGGGATGCTCGAGCAGAGCCATGACGCCCAGCGCGATCATGTTCGCGGTGGTCTCATGACCGGTCACCAGCATCAGCTTGGACATGCTGACGATGTCCGAGTGCTCTACCGCCGGAGTCTCCCGGTTGAACGCGATCAGCCGGCTGATCATGTCGTCGCCGGGATCGCTCTCCTTCTCGGTGACCAACCCGTCGACGTAGCTGTCGAGCTCGTAGTGGGCCAGGCCCCTTTCCTCGTCGCTCACGTCGTGGTTCATGATGGCCCAGGCCCACTTCTCGAAGCGCGGGTGATCCTCGTAGGGGACGCCGAGCAATTCGCAGATGACCAAGGAGGGCACCGGCAACGCGAGGGCCGTGACAAGGTCCACCGGCGTCGAACCGCCCTTGGCGAGCATGACGTCGATCTGTTGGTCCACGATCTCCTGGACCCGGGCACGCAGCTCCCGCATCCGTCGCACACTGAACTCCGGAGCCAGCATGCGACGCTGCACGGTATGGTCCGGCGGGTCCATGGAGAGGAAGGTGAGCGGCACCGACTGGAGGGTCTCCTCGGGTACCGGCACCTGGAGCGGATAGCCCGGCAGCTTCAGGTTCGCGCTCACTCGTGAGTCGCCCAGCAGCTTCTTGTACAGGTCGTGCCGGGTGATCAGCCAAGTCCGTTTGCCGTTCACCCGCAGACGGGCCTGAGAGACAGGTTCGGCCTTGCGCAGCTCGGCGTAGTCGGCAGGAGGGCTGTAGGGGCAGGCTCGTCGCATCGGGAACTCCGGCAGAGCGTCCTCATGGGCCGCTTCGGCAGGTGCACTCATGAAAGTCCTGTTCGCACGGTCGGAAACGGGACGCCGACGCCGGAGAAGGGCCACCAGCTCCGCGCCCGTAGGTCGAGGCCGGCGTTGCTCCGCACGCTAGGCAGCGGCCGTCATGGACGCCCACCCCTAACCGCCCCTAGAAGCCTGAGCATCGGCGCCGGGCGTGGCGGCCGTCACGTCTGCCCCCACTAGGGGCGGTTAGGGGGCTGGTGTGGTCGAGGCGGAGGCTAGCGTCGGCTGCGGAGCACAGCGGGGGGCACGGTGCGCCCGACGTCTCACGCCCCCAGCTCCGGCCGGCGGTCCTCTCCGGACGCCGCCGTCTTCCCCAGCCCCAGGAGAGGTGATCAACGTGTGCCCGGAACCCAGCACGCCGGGTCTCGTCCCGAGTGTCAAGGGCACCGTACCCTTCGGGGACCACCGGACCTGGTACCGGCTGACCGGTGAGACAGGCGGACCACGTCCGGTGATCGTCGTCGTGCACGGCGGCCCCGGTAGCACGCACGACTATCTGCTGCCGCTCACCCGCCTCGCCGAGGACGGCTGGCCCGTCCTCCACTACGACCAGCTGGGCAATGGAGGCTCCACCCATCTCCCCGCAAAAGGGGCGGAGTTCTGGACCGTCGACCTCTTCCTCGACGAGCTCGACAACCTTCTCGCGGAACTGGGTGTCAGCCACGACTACGTCCTGTTCGGGCAGTCCTGGGGCGGCCCGCTGTGCGCACGGCACGCCATGCGACGTCCACCCGGGCTGCGCGGTCTGGTCGTCGCCAACGCACCTGCCTCCTACCCCGTGTGGCTGGAGGAGATGGCCCGGCTGCGAGCGGAACTGCCGCCGGATGTGCAGGAGACCCTGCTGCGGCACGAGGCCGCCGGTACCTACGACACCGATGACTACCTGGCGGCCATGAAGGTCTTCTACGACCGCCACGTGTGCCGGCTCACCCCCTGGCCCCGTGACTTCCTCTCCTCCTTCATGGAGATCTACAACGACCCGACGGTCTACTACGCCATGAACGGCCCCAACGAGTTCCATGTGATCGGTTCGTTGAAGGAGTGGTCGATCGTCGAGGAACTCGACACCGTGCGCACACCCACACTCGTCCTCAGTGGCCGTCACGACGAGGCCACCCCCACCGTCGTACGGCCCTACTACGAACGCATACCCGGAGCCCGCTGGGAGATCTTCGAGAACTCCAGCCACCTGCCCCATCTCGAGGAACCCGAACGGTTCTTCGAGGTCATGACCGACTTCCTCACCGGCCTGTGACGTACCAACCGAAAGGAGGCGGGACACCGCCATGGCGTACGCCACCGCTCTGGTCTTCCCCGGCATGGGACCCGTCCCGTTCTCCGAGGTCGGCCGGTTCATGGTCGCCAACCCGCACGCCCGGGAACTGGTCGCCATCGCCGACGAAGCCCTCGGCTACTCCCTCGTGGACGCCTTCCGCACTGCCGAGGGTGACTACTCGGAAGCCGCCCAGGTCGCCTTCCTCGTGAACTGCCTGGCCAGCGCCTACTGGGCACGCGAGCATCTCGACGTGTCCCCGGACATCGTGGCCGGGCCGAGCTTCGGGGAGAAGGCGGCCATCGCCTACACCGGCGCCCTCGGCCTGCCTGACGCCGTCCGTCTCACAGCTGAGATCGCGCGCTGCCTGGAGACCTACTTCGCCTCCTCTCACCAGGACATCGTCACGCTCTCCTTCGTCCGCGCGCCGCGCGAGGAGCTGGATCCGATCCTGTCCGAACTCGACGAGGCGGGGGAGTGGTACGAGATCTCCTGCTACATCGACGACGGCTTCTGGATGGTGTCCCTGGCCGAGCGGCGTGTGGAGTGGCTGCTGGAGCGACTGCGCGGGATCGGCAGCCTGCCCCTCTACAGCATGCGTCCTCCCATGCACGCGTCCCTGTTCGCACCGCTGCGCGCCATGGCGGAGCGCGAGGTCGTCTCCCGCTACACCTTCTCCGACCCGGCGCTGCCGGTCGTCGCCGATCAGGACGGCAGGCTGCTGCACACGGGCGAGGAGCTGCGCACCATGCTCCTCGACAGCTTCGACCACCCCATGAACTGGCCGAGCGTCACCACGGCTCTGGAGGACGCGGGCGTCGGACGTCTGTGTGTCGCCGGGCCCGACAGTCTCTTCGGCCGAGTACCTCGCACCGTCCGCACCTTCCAGGTCATCACCGCGCATCCCCGCCTGGCGTTGACACCACGGCGCGACGCGCGCCCCGTCTGACCCGCCGATCCGCAGGAGGCACACCCATGTGGGACGACCAGTTCGAAGAGATACTCCGCACCTTCCTGCCGTTCCTGCCGCCCCAGGAGCCGCTTGCCGCCGACGAGGAGCTGAAGGACCTCGGCCTGGACTCCCTGGGCACCGTCCAGTTGCTCGGGACGCTGGAGGAGACGTATCAGATCCGTTTCCGGGACAGCGCTCTGACCATGGACACCTTCCGCACCGCGGGCGTGCTGTGGAAGACCGTCGAGAGCATGCTCCAGCGCAGCGCGAGCTGACGGGACGGACACCGTGGACCCCACCGTCGACGGCACGCTGTCCGGACGGTTCCTGCGCGGCCTGGCCCGGTCACCCGACCGGACCGCCCTGCGGGCCGCAGGCGTCGCTCTCACCTACCGCGAGTTGCACGAGCGCGCGCTCGTGCTCGCCGGCTCGCTGCTGGCCCACTTCCCCGGCCCGCCGCCCGCCGTGGGCGTGCTCGGGGGCAAGGGGCCATCGGCGTACACGGCGCTGTTGGCCGGTCTCTACAGCGGTGCCACCGTCGTCCCCCTGCAACCGGCGTTTCCCGCCGCCCGAACCCGGCAGATGATCGAGGCGGCCGGTGTGGGCGCCCTGCTCGCCGCCGACGAGACACTGCCCGCCCTCACCGCTCTGCACGAACAGGGCGTCACGCTGCCCACGCTGTACGCCGCGGGAGAACAGCCACATCCGTCAGTGCCCGTCGACGCGGACCGGGCGCTGAAGGCACCCATGCCCGCGCGCCCGGCGGACGTCGCGTACGTGCTGTTCACCTCCGGCTCCACCGGCCGTCCCAAGGGCGTGCCCGTCACCCACGCCAACACCGCGCACTACTTCGCCCTGCTCGACGAGCGTTACGACTTCGGCCCGCGGGACGTGTTCTCACAGACCTTCGACCTCAACTTCGACTGCGCGTTCTTCGACCTCTTCTGCGCCTGGGGTGCCGGGGCGACGCTGGTGCCCGTGCCGGCGCACGCCTACGCGCACCTCCCTCGGTTCGTGGCCGAGCAGGGCCTGACCGTGTGGTTCTCCACGCCCAGCGCCATCACCCTGGTACGGCGTACCGGTGGACTGCGTCGGGCGGCGATGCCGACCCTGCGCTGGAGCTTCTTCGCGGGGGAGGCGCTCAGCTGCCCGGATGCCGAGGACTGGGCGGCCTCCGCTCCGGGCACGACGCTGGAGAACCTGTACGGACCGACCGAACTGACCATCACGGTCTCGGCGTACCGATGGCGGCCCGGTCGGCGCCACCTGCACGACATGGTGCCGATCGGCACCGTGCACGCCGGACACGCCACACTGCTGGTGGACCAGGACGGCGCGCCGAGCACGACCGGAGAGGGCGAACTGTGCGTCGCCGGGCCCCAGCTGACATCCGGCTACCTCGACCCGGCCGACGACGCGGGACGGTTCCTCGACCGGGACGGACAGCGCTTCTACCGCACCGGTGACCGGGTCCGCCACACCGACGAGGACGGCCTGCTCTATCTCGGCCGGCAGGACGCCCAGGTCCAGGTGCACGGCGTGCGCGTGGAACTGGCCGAGGTCGACGCCGCGGTGCGCACCTGCCCGGGCGTCGAGAACGCGGTGACGGTGGCGGTGCCCGTCGACGGCACGGTGGAACTCGCCGTCTTCCACACCGGCGACCCCGTTACGCCCGTCCGGCTCGCCCGCCATCTGCGCGAGTTGCTGCCCGCCGCCGTAGTTCCCCGCGCCTACCACCATCTGGACGCGCTTCCGCTCAATCCCAATCGCAAGACCGACCGCAGGAATCTCACCTCCCGTGCCACCACCCTGAAGCAGCAGCCCGCTGGGTCCGGGAACGGGACCGAAGGACGGCAGGAGTCGTCGTGACCGCTGGACCGAAGGCGCAGGCCCGCACCGAGGCACTGGTGCACGACCTGCTCGACGAGGCCACCGCCGACCACCCCCACGGGACGGCGGTCGCCGACGCGACCGGAAGCTGGACCTATCTGGAGCTCACGCGGTGGAGCCACGCCGTGGACGCCTGGCTCCAGGCACAGGGTGTCGGACACGGCGACCGGCTCCTCGTGCAAGTGCCCAGCGATCGTGAACTGGTGGCACTGCTGTACGGCACCGCCCGCCGCGGTGCGGTCCTCGTCCCGGTCAACACCGGCATGAAGGACTATCACCTGCGCGCGGTCGTCGAGAACTGCGAACCCTCGTTGATCATCGTCACCGATCCCGCCGCGGCCCGCGTCTCCTCGGTGGCGCCGGCGGTGCCCGTACTGGGTCTGAGCGAGGCCTGGCGGGGTGTCGCCGAGCTGCGCGAGAAGGACGCCCGCGGAGACGGGCATGCCGTGGAGTACGACGACATCGCCGTCCTCGTGTACACCTCGGGCTCCACCGCGGCGCCCAAAGCCGTAGTGTGCCCTCACGGCCGTATGGTCTTCGCGACCGAGGCGATCAACCTCGAACTCGGTTACCGCTCCGACGACGTGGTGTTCTGCCGTTTCCCCATCTCCTGGGACTACGGCCTCTACAAAGTCCTCCTGACCGCGGTCGGCCGCAGCAAGCTCGTCCTCGCCGACGGTGAGTCCGACCTCGTACTGCTGCGCCGCATCCGCGAGACCGGTGCCACCATCGTGCCCATCGTGCCGTCCCTGGCCGCCATGATCTGCGCGCTCGCCGAACGCGAACCGCGGGCCGGCTCGAGCGTGCGCATGTTCACCAATACCGGCGCCGCCCTGCCGAAAGTCACCGCGGACGCACTGCGCGCCGCGTTCCCCGGGGCGGACGTGGTCATCCAGTTCGGACAGACGGAGTGCAAGCGCGTCTCCGTACTGCCCCCCGCCCACCAGGACGCCCGGCCCGACTCGGTCGGCCGCCCGCTCCCCGGCACCCGGGCCTTCGCCGTCGATGACACCGGGCATCGGCTGCCGCCCTGGCAGACCGGCGAGATCGTCGTCGAGGGACCGCATGTGATGCCGGGATACTGGCGCGCACCGCAGGAGACCGCACGTGTCTTCCGGCTCACCCCCTTCGGCGGACTCCGCCTGCACACCGGTGACTTCGGGCACGTCGACGAGGACGGCTTCCTGTACTACGAGGGCCGCCGGGACGACATGTTCAAGCACAAGGGCGTACGCATGAGCACCACCGAGATCGAGGCCGCCGCCGCCGACGTTCCCGGCGTCAAGGCGGCGGCCGTGCTGCCGCCCGCCGACGGCCGGGACCTCACGGTGTTCGCGGTGGGCGACATCGACCCGCACGCACTGCTCAGGGAACTGTCCCTGCGACTGGAGCCCGCCAAAGTACCCGGCGTCTGCCGCGTCCTGGACGAGCTCCCCCTGACCGCACACGGCAAGCACGACCGCAAGCAGCTCATCCGCATCCTGGAAGGAACGACGCCGTGACCGGCACCGCCGAACTCGCCGAACGCTTCGGCACGCCCTCCTACGTCTACGACCTGGACAGGATCGCGACGGCGCGGGACGACCTGTTCGCCGCCCTGCCCGACGAAGTGGCCGTGTTCTACGCCGCGAAGGCCAACCCGCACCCGGAGATCCTGCGCCAGATGCGTACCGGCACCGGCCGCGTCTGCGGCGCCGAGATCAGCTCCGTAGGTGAACTCGACGCCGTGTTCCAGGCCGGCTACGAGGGCACCGATGTGCTCTACACCGGTCCCGGGAAGACCACCGAGGAACTGACCGAGGCAATGTCCAGCGGCGTACGGACCTTCTCCGTGGAATCACCCGGTGACCTGCGACGCGTCGGCGAGACGGCAATGCTGCTCGGCGTCACCGCCGAATGTCTGCTTCGCGTCAACAACGCCACGGGAGCGGCAGCGACCAGCATTCGGATGACCGGCGTGCCCTCCCAGTTCGGATTCGATGCCGAGACCCTGTCGGAACACGCGGCCGATCTGCGCGAGGTGCCCGGCACCGTCCTGGCCGGACTGCACTTCTTCCCGCTGAGCAACGCCAAGGACGAAGCGAGCCTCATCGCCGAGTTCCGGCACACCATCGCCACCGCCGCCGCGCTCCAGCAGACGCTCGGTGTGACGTTCCGCTTCATCGACCTCGGCGGCGGCTTCGCCGCACCGTACGCGGTACGGGGAGAACGTCCCGTCTACGGCACACTGCGCGACGCCCTGGCCACGTCGCTCGACGAGCACTTCCCCGGCTGGCGCGACGGAGCCCCGCGCATCGCCTGCGAGTCGGGCCGCTACCTGGTCGCCGACAGCGGTGTGCTCCTCACCCGCGTCGTCAACGTCAAGGACAGCCGTGGCACCCGCTACGTCGTCCTCGACGCCGGCATCAACACCTTCGGCGGCATGTCCGGCCTCGGCCGCATCATGCCGGTCTCCGTCGAGCCCCAGGAGTCCCTGGCGTCGGACGGCGCCCCGACCCACCTCGCCGGACCCCTTTGCACCCCGGGAGACCTGCTGGGACGCAACGTGCCACTGGCCGACCCGACACCGGGAGACCTGCTGACCGTCCCCAACGCCGGGGCCTACGGCCCCACCGCCAGTCTCCTGATGTTCCTGGGCAGGCCCGCCCCGACGGAGATCGTCGTCCGCGGCGACGACGTCGTCTCCGCCTCCCGCATCCAGCACCTGCGAACCTACGAACACGGACAGGCCCCGCGATGAGTGACACCCCCTTCCGCGCCCCCGGCTCCGCCGAGCAGCCCGTCATCGTGGCCGGCGGCATCTCCGACTCCCACACCTGGAACCTCGTCTACCTCCAGCTCCTGATCGAGGAGCACGGCCGCCGCGTGATCAACCTCGGCCCCTGCGTGCCCGAGGACCTGCTCATCGAGCAGGCCCTGACACAGGACCCCGTACTGATCGTGGTCAGCAGTGTCAACGGGCACGGCTACCACGACGGCATGCGCAGCATCACGCGGCTGCGCGAGCAGCCCGGGCTCACCGCGGTGCCCGCCGTCATCGGCGGCAAACTCGGTATCGCCGGACCCTGCGACGACCAGGAGGCGGCCGCCCTGCGCGCGGCCGGCTACGACGCGGTGTTCGACGACACCAGCGAGGGCATCGCCACCTTCCGGCTCCTGCTCGACTCCCTGCCCCAGCGGACCCTGGTGTGACCGGTGCGGGGTTCGGCGCCTTCGTGCGCCGCGCCCACGACGCCGGTCGCCTGGTCGTCCAGCCACGGATGGGAATGAGCCACCCGGACCGTATGCGGGCCGGGCTGCTGGCCACCCGGGCAGCCGACGCGACGACCGTGGGCACCCTCACCCTGGACAGCTACACCCGGGTCGGAGATCTGGAGTCCGCTCAACTCGCCGTCCTGGAGGGCGCCGACCTGAACGGCTACCCGCTGGCGAGCCATGAGCCGGCCACGACCCGCAGGGTCCTCGAAGGCATCCACGATCCCGGCTTCCCGGTGCAGGTCCGGCACGGCTCGGCGGCACCGCAGCACATCTTCCGGTCCCTCGCCGCCGTGGGGCTCGACGCGTCCGAGGGCGGGCCCGTCTCCTACTGTCTCCCCTACGGCAGGGTCTCTCTGCGCGACTCCGTCGCCCACTGGGCCCAGTCCTGCGAGCTGTTCGCCGAGCTGTGCGACGCCGGCTCGGAGCCGCACCTGGAGACCTTCGGCGGATGCGTGCTCGGCCAGCTTTGCCCGCCCGGACTGCTCGTGGCGGTCAGCGTCCTCGAGGCGATCTTCTTCCGACGGCACGGGATACGAAGTATCTCCGTGAGCTATGCCCAGCAGACCAACGCGCGTCAGGACAGGGAAGCAATCGCGGCGTTGCGCAGTCTGTGCGCGCAATTCCTCGCCGGTATCGAATGGCACGTAGTCGTCTACGCCTATATGGGATTGTTCCCGGAGACCGAGGACGGCGCCTCTTTTCTGCTCGCACAGGCCGCCGAACTGGCCGTCGCCAGCGACTCGGAGCGCCTGATCGTGAAAACCGTCGCGGAATCCCGGCGCATTCCGACGGTCGCGGAGAACGTCGCCGCGCTGGAACACGCGGCCAAGATCGCCGCGCGCACCGAACGGTACCCGCTGGAGGGAAGCGCGACGGAGGTCTACGCGGAGGCATACACGCTGGTCGACGCCGTACTGAACTTGGACGAGGACCTCGGTGCCGCGCTGCTGGCGGCGTTCGCCGAGGGCAGGCTGGACGTTCCCTACTGCCTGCATCCGGACAATGCCGGACTGACCAGAAGCTATATCGCAGCGGACGGCCGACTGTGCTGGGCCGACGTCGGGAAGATGCCGCTCAACCAGGTCGCCGAAGTGCGCCCGGTACGCACTGTCACATCGGCAGAGCTTCTCAACTCTCTTTCCTATGTGAGGCGGTACTACGACGGTCACGCCTCCTCGGCGGCGGGGGAGCCGCTGGAACGCCCCTAGGGGTGCGTACGGGTGTGACTCGTCGAGGGGTGTCAATACGGTGAGTAAAAAGTGGCAAACGGTGTCGGTCGAAAGTGGAGAGGCGTGGATGAACGGGCCCGGATCCGAAACAGCCCTGGCGCGACTGCTTGCCACGGCCGTGCCGTCGCAAGCGCGCAGACTGGTGACGGAGCTGGTGCGCACCGCCGTCGCGGAGGCGATCGAGGCGGCCCGCCCCGGCACCACCCACACACTGGACCCTTCTGTACCACTGGCCGAACAAGGGCTGGACTCACTCGCGGCGGTGGACCTGCACCGTCGTCTGACCGCGCGCACCGGACTCGACCTTCCGGTCGGCCTCGCGTACGACTGCCCCACCGTGCACGCCCTGACCGACCGGTT
This sequence comes from Streptomyces sp. NPDC056296, assembly GCF_042268605.1. Lineage (NCBI taxonomy): Bacteria > Bacillati > Actinomycetota > Actinomycetes > Kitasatosporales > Streptomycetaceae > Streptomyces > Streptomyces sp. NPDC056296. The sequence goes on from NZ_JBHJRX010000007.1 coordinate 49,539, forward strand.
GCTGGGCGGAGGAGCGACCGCCGGCGACGACGTTCCGTCCGGGCCGGCGGGTGACGGCCCGGACGACGACCCCGTGGCGATCGTCGGCATCGGCTGCCGCTTCCCCGGGGGGATCGGGACACCGGACGACCTGTGGCAGCTGCTCACCGACGGCGGCGAGGTGCTGTCGGGCTTTCCCCGGGACCGGGGCTGGGACCTGAAGGGACTCTTTCACGAAGACCCCGAGGTACCGGGCAGCAGCTACGCCCGCGCCGGCGGCTTCCTTGACACGGCCACCGAATTCGACGCCGACTTCTTCGGTATCAGCCCGCGCGAGGCACTCGCCATGGACCCGCAGCAGCGGCTGGTACTGGAGACCTCGTGGCTGGCGCTGGAGGACGCGGGCATCGACCCCACGGCTCTGCGTCGTACCCAGACCGGCATGTACTTCGGGGCCGAGGTACAGGAGTACGGGCCGCGGTTGCACGACGCGCCGGACGGACTCGACGCCCATCTGCTGGCGGGCAACGCCGCCAGTGTCATATCCGGTCGCGTCGCCTACGTCCTGGGCACCGAGGGGCCGGCGGTCACCGTGGACACGGCGTGTTCCGCGTCGCTGGTCGCGGTCCACCTGGCGTGCCGCTCGCTGCGGCAGGGTGAGTCGTCACTGGCGCTGGCCGGCGGGGTGGCGGTCATGGGCGGTCCCGGTGTCTTCACCGCGTTCAGCAGGCAGCGCGGTCTGTCGCCGGACGGCCGCTGCAAGGCGTTCGCCGCGTCCGCCGACGGTACGGGCTTCGCCGAGGGCGTCGGCGTTCTCGTCCTGGAGCGGCTCTCGGAGGCCCGCCGCAACGGCCACCGGGTGCTGGCCCTGGTGCGGGCATCCGCGGTCAATCAGGACGGCGCCTCCAACGGCCTCACCGCCCCCAACGGCGCCTCTCAGCAACGCCTGATACGCCGGGCACTGGCCGAGGCCGCGCTCACCGCCGCCGACATAGACGTGATCGAGGCGCACGGCACGGGAACCCGTCTCGGAGACCCCATCGAGGCGACCGCGCTGCTGGCCACCTACGGGCAGGGCCGCGATCCGGCCCAGCCCCTGCTGCTGGGTTCGGTCAAGTCCAACCTGGGGCACACCCAGGCGGCCGCGGGCGTGGCCGGCGTGATCAAGTCGGTCCTCGCCATGCGGCACGGCCACGTGCCCGCGACCCTGCACGTCGACACGCCCACGCCGCACGTCGACTGGTCCTCGCGAACCGTCGAACTGGTCACCGAGCCCAGGCCGTGGCCCGACACCGGACGCCCGCGCCGGGCCGGGGTGTCGTCGTTCGGCGTGAGCGGCACCAACGCGCACATCATCCTCGAACAGCCCGACCCCGAGGACCACGCCGAGCGTCCGGACGCCCTCACGCCCACCGCCGACGTTCCCGCGTCCCCCGCCCCGGCCCCGCCCGCCCCGCTCCTCTTCCCGCTCACCGCACGCGGTGACGCCGCCCTGCGGGCACGCGCCGCCGATCTGCTGCCGCTCGTGGACACCACGGAACCCGCGGACCTCGCGCACTCCCTGGCCACCACCCGCGCCACCCTCCCGCACCGGGCCGTGCTCGTCGCCGCCGACCGTGCCGAGCTGCGCGACGCCCTCACCGCCGTGGCCTCGGGGGCCACCCCCGTGACCGGGCCGGCGGGAGGCGAACTCGGTTACCTCTTCACGGGGCAGGGCAGCCAGCGCGCCCGGATGGGCCGGGAACTCGCCGCCGCCGAACCTGCGTTCGCCACCGCTCTCGACGAGATCTGCGCCCACTTCGACCTCCAGCTGCCCCGGCCCCTCAAGAGCGTCCTCTTCGCCGAGCCGGGCACCCCCGAGGCGGAGCTGCTGCATCACACCGAATACGCGCAGCCCGCGCTGTTCGCCGTCGAAGTCGCCCTCCACCGGCTCCTGAACAGCTGGGGCATGACACCCGACCACCTCGCGGGACACTCCGTCGGGGAGATCGCCGCCGCCCACGTCGCCGGTGTTCTCACCCTGCAGGACGCCACGATCCTCGTCGCCGCACGCGGTCGCCTCATGCAGCGACTTCCCGAGGGCGGCGCCATGATCGCCGTCCGCGCGGCCGAGGACGAGGTCGCCGCGCTGCTCACCCCGCTGACCGGCATCGCGGCGGTCAACGGCCCCGCCTCCGTCGTGGTCTCCGGCGACCGCGACGAGGTCGAGCGCATCGCCGGGCAACTGGCCGCGCGCGGACACGACACCAAGCACCTGCGGGTCAGCCACGCCTTCCACTCACCTCTGATGGACCCGATGCTGGTCGAGTTCCGCAGGGTCGCGCGGGTGCTGGACTACGCGGAGCCCACGCTGCCCGTGGTCTCCACCGTCACCGGCGACCTCGTCGGCCGTGAACTGTGCGACCCCGAGTACTGGGTCGAACACGTCCGGGCCCCTGTCCGCTTCCACGACGCGGTCCGCCGGCTGGCCGACATCGGGGCGCGCACCTTCGTGGAGCTCGGCCCCGACGCGGTGCTGGCGGCGATGGGCCCGGACTGCACAGACGCGCCCGGCGCCGCCTTCGTGCCGACACTGCGGCGCGAGCGTCCCGAGCCACGCGAGGCCGCCGCCGCACTCGCGACGGCGCACGCGCGCGGCGTCCCCGTCGACTGGTCACGCCACTTCGCCGGTGTGGACACCCGCCGGGTCGAGCTGCCCGGCTACCCGTTCCAGCGCCGCCGCTTCTGGCTGGAGCCGGGCACCCCCACCGACGCGACCGCTCTGGGCCAGGTCGCCGCCGGACACCCCCTGCTGGCGGCCGTGGTGGCGGTCGGCGCCGAGGGCGTCGTCCTCACCGGCCGCCTCTCCACCCGCACCCACCCGTGGCTCGCCGACCACGTCATCTCGGGCCGGGTCATGGTGCCCGGTACCGCCTTCGTCGAACTCGCCCTGCGAGCCGGCGACCACGTCGGCACCACCGTCCTGGAGGAACTCACCCTCGGCGTCCCGCTGGTGCTCGCACCGGACGAGGACACCGCCGTCCAGGTCGCCGTGGGGGAGCCCGACGACGCCAACCGCCGCAGCGTCACCGTCCACTCCCGTGTCGCCGACGACGCTCCCTGGACGCAGCACGCGGCCGGAGTGCTCGCCGACGTCCCCGCCTCCGCGATCGCCGACGGGCCGGGGGCCTGGCCGCCGCCGGACGCCGAGCCGCTGGACGTGTCGCGGGCCTACGCGGACCTCGCCGACCAGGGATATGCCTACGGCCCCGTGTTCCAAGGTCTGCGCGCCGCCTGGCGCGACCGCGACCACGTCTACGCCGAGGTGGCGCTGCCCGAGGACACCGCCGCCGACGCCGGGCGCTTCGGACTCCACCCGGCGCTGCTGGACGCCGCGCTGCACGCCGCCGACATCGGCGCCCCGCCGCGCTCCGAGGTTCTGCTGCCCTTCGCCTGGACCGGTGTCCGCCTGCACGCCACCGGCGCTTCCGCCCTGCGAGTACGGATCAGCCGTACCGGCGGTGACACTCTCGCCCTGCATCTCGCCGACGTCACCGGAACGCCGGTCGCCGACATCGACGCCATGACGTCCGTGCCCGTACCGGACGGCGATGTCCTGTACGCGGTGCGGTGGTCGCCGTATCCCCGGCCGACGGCCACCGCACCGCTGCGCACCGCCGTTCTGGACGCCGGGGTCGACGCCTCGACCGACGCCTCGACCGACAACTTGCCCGACGGCCCGGCCGGCGACGCCCTGGCACATGCCGTGGACGCGCTGTTCGACGGACGTGCCCCCGATGCCGTGATGCACCGCCCGCCAGGCTCCCCGAGCGCGGACGCCGACGACGCGCGGGCGCGCGTCCTGCAGGTCCTGCGTCTGCTGCACATCTGGCAGTCCGACGAACGGTCGGCCGGGACCCCTCTCGTCGTCGTCACCGCGCCCGCCGACCCCGCCGGTGCGGCCGTGCGTGGGCTCGTCCGCTCGGCCCAGGCGGAGAACCCGGGCCGTTACGTACTCGTCGAGCACGACACTCTGCCCACCGAGGCGGAACTGCGCCAGGTGCTCACCACGGGAGAGCCGGAACTCTCCCTGGACGAGGGCCGGTTCAGTGTGCCCCGGTTGATGGCCGAGCCGCAGGCCGAACCCCGGTCCGCCGCCGACTGGGGAACCGTCCTGATCACCGGGGGCACCGGTGGGATCGGTGCCCTGCTCGCCCGCCATCTGGTGCGCGCCCACGGCGTACGCCGACTGGTGCTCGTCGGCCGCCGCGGTCACGCGCCCGAACTGGACGCCGAACTGACCGCGCTGGGCGCCGAGGTCACCGTCGAGGCCCGCGACATCGGCGACCGGGAGGCGCTGCGCACTCTCCTGGCCCGGCACCCCGTCGACTCCGTCGTGCACGCCGGGGGCACGGTACGCGACGGCATCGTGGAGAGCCTCACCGACGACATGGTGGACGAGGTCTTCCACGCCAAGGCGACGGGCGCCTGGAACCTGCACGAACTGACCCTTGGACGCGAGCTGTCCCACTTCGTAATGTTCTCCTCGCTCGCCGCCGTCCTCGACGGCCCCGGCCAGGGAAACTACGCCGCGGCCAACGCCTACCTGGACGCCCTCGCGGCGCACCGCGCCGCCCTGGGACTGCCCGCCACCGCCCTCGCCTGGAGTCTGTGGGACACCGGTACCGGCATGGGCGCCGCGCTGGACGCCGCCGCACGGGAACGTGTGGCCGCGGCCGGCATACCGGGGCTCTCCGCCGACCACTCTCTGCGCCTCTTCGACGCGGCCGTCCGCTCGGCCGCACCTCACCTTGTGCCGGTCGAGATCGACGCCACCGCCGTGCGCCGCCGGTCCGACGGCATTCCGCCACTGCTCCAAGCCCTCGTCCGCCCGGTCACCCGCCGCACCGCCACCTCTGCCGCGTCCAACGCTTTGTCCCAGCAGGACGCGGGATGGTCGGGCCTCGCCGTCGCCGACCGGGAACGCGCTCTGCTGGAGTTGGTGAGGAGCGAGGTGGCCGCAGTACTGCGGCACGACACCCCGTCCGCCATCGACCCGACGCGTGCGTTCACCGAACTCGGCTTCGACTCCCTGGCCGCCGTGGAACTGCGCAACCGCCTCAACACGGCCACCGGGCTGCGACTGCCCGCCACACTCGTCTTCGACCACCCCACCTCGCGCGCCCTCGCCGACCACATACGCGCGGGTCTCTTCGGATCCGCGGAGCCGACCGCCGAACCGGCGCCGGTCCGCCCGGCCGACGAGGACGATCCGATCGTCATCGTCGGCATGGGCTGCCGCTACCCCGGCGGCGTACGCTCCCCCGAGGACCTGTGGCGCCTGGTCGCGGAGGGCGTCGACGCGGTCGGCGACTTCCCCTCCGACCGGGGCTGGGACACCGAGCACCTCTACGACCCCGAGCCCGGCACACCCGGCCGCACCTACACCCGAGAGGGAGCCTTCCTCTACGAGGCGGCTGACTTCGACGCCGGCTTCTTCGGCATCGGACCGCGCGAGGCCACCGCCATGGACCCGCAGCAGCGCCTGCTCCTGGAGGTCTCCTGGGAGGCACTGGAGCGCTCCGCCATCGACCCGGCCGCGCTACGCGGCTCGCGCACCGGTGTCTTCGCGGGCGTCATGTACCACGACTACGGCACCTGGCTGACCGACGTTCCCGACGAGCTCGCCGCCTATCTCGGCAACGGCAGCCTCGGCAGCGTCGTCTCCGGCCGCGTCGCCTACGCCCTGGGGCTGGAGGGGCCGGCCGTCACCGTCGACACCGCCTGCTCCTCCTCGCTGGTCACCCTGCACCTGGCCGCTCAGGCACTCCGGCAGCGCGAGTGCGACCTCGCCCTGGTCGGCGGCGTCACCGTCATGTCGACCCCGGACACCTTCGTCGACTTCGCCCGGCAACGCGGACTGGCAGCCGACGGCCGCTGCAAGTCCTTCGCCGCCGCAGCCGACGGCACGGGCTGGGGCGAGGGCGTCGGCATGCTGGTGGTCGAACGTCTCTCCGATGCTCTGCGGGCCGGGCACCGGGTCCTCGCCACCGTACGCGGCTCGGCAGTCAACTCCGACGGCGCCTCCAACGGCCTGACCGCCCCGAACGGCCCCTCCCAGCAACGCGTCATCCACGCCGCCCTGGCCGCCGCCGGGCTCACCACCGCCGACGTCGACGCCGTCGAGGCACATGGCACCGGAACCACGCTCGGCGACCCGATCGAGGCCCAGGCCCTGCTGGCCACCTACGGGCAGCGGCAGCCCGACGACGAACCGCTGTGGCTCGGCTCGATCAAGTCGAACATGGGACACACGCAGGCCGCGGCCGGTGTCGCCGGTGTCATCAAGATGGTGATGGCGATGCGGCACGGCCGGCTGCCGCGCACCCTGCACGTCGACGCGCCCTCGCATCAGGTCGACTGGACGGCGGGCGCGGTCCGGCTCCTCGCCGACGAGCGCACCTGGCCGGCGGCTCCGGACCGTCCACGCCGCGCCGGCGTTTCCTCATTCGGTATCAGCGGCACCAACGCCCACGTCATCCTGGAGGAGTTCGCGCAGGCCGAGCCGGAGACCGGAACGCCGGATCCGGCGGGTGCTCCGCCCCTGTTCGCTCTGCCGGTCTCCGCCCGCTCGCCCGAGGCACTGCGCGGGCAGGCGACCCGCCTGCGAGAACTGTCCGGCGCAACGCCCCAGGATCTCGGCTTCGCCCTGGCCACCACCCGTGGCGCCCATCCGCACCGCGCCGTCGTCCTCGCCGCCGACGCGCAGCGGGCCGACGCAGCGCTGGACGCCCTCGCCCGCGGCCACGAGGCCCCAGGGCTCGTCATCACAGGAGAGGCTACCGACGGCACCCTCGCCTACCTGTTCTCCGGGCAGGGCGCCCAGCGCCCCGGCATGGGCCGTGACTGGTACGACACCTACCCCGTCTACGCGGAGCACTTCGACCGCGTCGCCGGCCTCTTCGACAAGCACCTGGAACGACCGCTCGCCGAAGTGGTCCTCGGCGACCACCCAGACGTGCTGGAGCGCACCGCCTACACCCAGGCAGCGCTCTTCACCACCCAGGTCGCCCTCTACCGGCTGCTGGAGTCCTTCGGGCTCAGGCCGGCGTGGCTCGCCGGTCACTCCGTCGGCGAGTTCGCCGCCGCACACGTCGCCGGCGTGTGGTCACTGGCCGACGCCGTCACAGCCGTGGCGGCGCGAGGCCGGCTCATGCAGGCCCTGCCGTCGGGCGGCGCGATGATCGCCGTACAGGCTACGGAGGAGGAGGTCGCACCGCTGCTGGACGAGCGGTGCGGCATCGCCGCCGTCAACGGGCCGCGCGCCGTGGTCGTCTCCGGCGACGAGGACGCCGTCGCCGCCGTCGCCGCGCACTTCACCACCACCCGGCGCCTGAACGTCTCGCACGCCTTCCACTCACCGCGCATGGAGCCGATGCTCGACGAGTTCCACCAGATCATGGCGGACGTCGAGACCGCGGAACCGGCCCTGCCGATCGTCTCCACCCTCACCGGCGTGCAGGCGACGGCGTCCGAACTCGGCTCCGCCGACTACTGGGTGCGGCACGTCCGCGGGACGGTCCGCTTCGCCGACGCGGTCGAGACGCTGGCCGCGCAGGGAGTGGACACCTTCCTCGAACTGGGCGCCACGCCCGCGCTGACGGCCATGGGACCCGACTGCCTGCCCGACGCGGAGGGGGCCGCCTTCATCCCCACGGGCCGCAAGGACACCGCGCAGATCCCGGGCCTGCTCACCGCGCTGGCCGCCGTGCACACCCGCGGCTCGGACGTCGACTGGTCGGTGTGCTACGGCAGTTACGCCGGCCGACCCACCGACCTGCCCACCTACGCCTTCGAACACCGCCGCTACTGGCTGCCCACGGCGGCCCCGAGGGGCGATGCCGCAGGCCACGGTCTCGCGACCCTCGACCATCCGATCGTCAGCGCGCGTCTGGATCTCCCGGGCGACGCGGGGCACCTGCTCACCGGACGGATCTCCACCGCGACGCACCCGGTGCTCACCCAGCACGCCGTGTTCGGCACGGTGCTCTTGCCGGGGGCCGCCCTGGTCGACCTGGCCCTGTACGCAGGCCGGCTGACCGGCCGCCCGGCCCTGGAGGAACTCACTCTCCAAGCCCCCCTGGCCATACCCGAGGACCGCGCCGTACGCCTCCAGGTCCTCGCCCGGCCCGACGGCACGGTGGAGATCCACTCCAAGACCGAGGACGCCCCCGAGGACGAGAGCTGGACCCGGAACGCCATCGGGACGCTCACCGCCTCCGTCATCGCTGCGCCCGCCCCGGCAGGCACCTGGCCGCCGCCGGGTTCCAAGCCACTCGACATCGGCGCTCTCTATCCTCGGCTCCACGACCAGGGCTACGACTATGGTCCCCTCCACCGCGGCGTACGGGCCGCCTGGCAGCACGGCGACACCGTCCTCGCCGAGCTCGAACTGCCCGCCGACGCCCGGCAGGACGTCGCCCGCCACACCCTGCATCCCGCGTTGCTGGACTCAGCCCTGCACGCCACGTCACTGGCCGACGGCGAGCCCGGCGAGGACGGCGCGACGGGCACCGTCGACCTGCCGTTCTCCTGGTCCGCGGTCGCCGTGCACGCGCCGGCCTCCCTGACCGCCCGGGTGCGGGTCACCCGGGGGGAGGAGGGCACCCGCCTCGACCTGACCGACACCGACGGCAGGCCTCTCGCCACCGTCGAGTCCTACGTCACCCGGCCCGTCGCCGCCGACCGGCTCACCGGACGGCGGCGCTCCCTGTACGTGGTCGACAGCGAACCGCTCCCGGAGGCGGCCGGGCGCCCCGACCGCCTCACCTGGGCCGTGCTCGGCCCCGAGGACCTCGGGCTCCGAGCGCGCGCCTACCCCGACCTCACCGCGATCACCCACCCGGAGCCCGACGTCGTCATCCTCCCGGTGAACGCCCCCCGCACCGATGACGATCAGGTGCTCGCCACCGTGCGTGCCGCGGTCAACACGACCCTGGCAACCGTCCAGGAATGGCTCCGTGACGAGCGCTGGGCCGGGTCGACGCTGGTGGTGCTCACTGGAGACACCCTCGCCCACTCCGCCGTGCACGGCCTGGTGCGGGCCGCCCAGGCCGAGGATCCCGGCCGCATCGTGCTCGTGCGACCGAACGGAGCAAAGGCCGCGGTGCCCGATCGCGCCGCACTCGCGGCCGTTCTCGACTCCGGGGAGCCGGAGGTCCTGTGGCGGGACGGCCGGGCCCATGCCCTACGCCTGGTACGCGCCGGTGAGGCGACGCTCCCGGACGCCGGCCGCCCCTGGGGAACCGTCCTCATCACCGGCGGCACCGGCGAACTCGGCTCCCTGCTCGCCCGGCACCTCGTCACACGGCACGGCGTCACCCGCCTGGTCCTCGCCGGGCGCCGCGGCCCCGACGCGCCCGGTGCCCCGGAACTGGGCCGGGACCTGGCCGCTCTGGGCGCCCACGCCGACATCGTCGCCTGCGACGTCGCGGACCGTGCGGCGCTCGCCGAACTGCTCGCCGCCCACCCCGTCGACAGTGTCGTGCACACAGCGGGCGTCCTGGACGACGGCACGGTTGCCTCGCTCAACCCCGAGCGCGTCGACACCGTGCTGCGGCCCAAGGCGGACGCCGCCTGGCACCTCCATCAGCTCACCCTCGCACGCGAGCTGTCCCACTTCGTGCTGTTCTCCTCCGCCGCAGGCACCATCGACGCCTCCGGCCAGGGAAACTACGCCGCAGCCAACGTCTTCCTGGACGCCCTGGCCGCCCACCGTCACGCCCGCGGCCTGCCGGCCACCTCCCTCGCCTGGGGCCTGTGGGACGGCGCGGGCATGGGCGCGGGCCTCGACGACGGCGACGTGCGCCGCGTCGCCCGCTCCGGCATCGGAGCATTCGACCCGGACGAGGGACTGGAACTCTTCGACGCCGCGCTGGTCTCCGACCACCCCGCCCTGGTCCCTGTCCGGCTGGACACCACCGCGCTGCGCCGCCGCGGTGAAGACGTGCCGACGGTACTGCGCACCCTGGCGGGTATCACCGCCGGAGGCGGCCAGAACCACCACACCCGCACCCTCGGCGAGCAGCTGGCCGGGCTGCCCGCGGCCGACCACGAGCACACCGTACTCACCGCGGTGCGCACCGAGGTGGCCACCGTCCTGGGCCATGACGGCCCCTCGGCCGTCGAGCCTCGTCGCGCCTTCACCGAACTGGGCTTCGACTCACTCGCGGCCGTGGAACTGCGCAACCGGCTGAACGCGATCAGCGGCCTGCGCCTCCCGTCCACCCTCGTCTTCGACTACGCCACGCCCATGGCCCTCGCGGGCCACCTGCTCGAACGGCTCGCACCCGCCACAGGTCCGGACATCGTCGACGCGTCGGCCGACGACGAGGTGAGCGCCCTCATCTCCAGAATCCCCGTCGCCCGGATCCGCGACGCCGGGATCCTCGACGAACTGCTCAAACTGACCGAGCCCGTGTCCGCCACGACAGCCTCCGAGCAGGTCATGGACATCAAATCCATGGCCGTCGCCGACCTCGTGCGGGCGGCCATGAACCGCAGCAGTCCCGAATGACCTCGCCCGGTGCCGGACGACGAGTCGCGTCCGGCACCGTCCGCCGCCACTACCGGGGCACCCCCATCACCTCATCAGCGCCGCCGAGTCAGCAGGGAGCGACACCGACCGTGGACACATCCGTCGAGCAGATCGTCGAGGCGCTGCGCGAGGCATTGCTCGAGAACGAGCGGCTGCGCCGGCACAACGACCGGATCACCGAGGCGGCGCACGAACCCGTCGCCGTCGTCGCCATGAGCTGCCGCTATCCCGGCGGCGTCAGCACGCCCGAACAGCTCTGGCACCTCGTCGACGCCGGCGTGGACGCCGTGGGCGACTTCCCCGAGGACCGTGACTGGGACACCGACGCCATCTACGACCCCGACCCCGACGCTCCCGGCCGCACACACGTACGCGAGGGCGGGTTCCTCTACGACGCCCCGCAGTTCGATCCGGGCTTCTTCGGTATCAGCCCGCGTGAGGCCGTCGCCATGGACCCGCAGCAGCGTCTGCTGCTGGAGACCGCGTGGGAGGCGTGCGAGCGGGCGGGCATCGACCCGCACACCCTGCGCGGCAGCCGCACCGGCATCTACGCGGGTGTCATGTATCACGACTACGGCAGCTGGCTCACCGAGGTGCCGGAGGGCGTCGAGGGCTACCTGGGCAACGGCAACCTCGGCAGCGTCGCCTCCGGCCGCGTCTCCTACACGCTCGGCCTGGAGGGGCCCGCCGTCACCATCGACACCGCCTGCTCCTCCTCGTTGGTCGCCCTCCACCTGGCCGTGCAGGCCCTGCGCACCGGTGAGTGCACCCTCGCCCTGGCCGGCGGGGTGACCGTGATGTCCACCCCTGACACCTTCATCGACTTCTCCCGGCAGCGGGGTCTCGCCCAGGACGGTCGCTGCAAATCCTTCGCGGAGGGCGCGGACGGAACGGGCTGGGGCGAGGGCGCCGGCCTCCTGCTCCTTGAACGGCTGAGCGACGCCCGCCGCAACGGTCACCGCGTGCTGGCCGTCGTGCGCGGTACCGCCGTGAACCAGGACGGCGCGTCCAACGGTTTGACCGCCCCCAACGGGCCCTCCCAACAGCGCGTCATCCACGCCGCGCTCGCCGACGCCGGCCTGGAGCCCAGGCAGGTGCAGGCCGTGGAGGCCCACGGCACCGGCACCCCGCTCGGCGACCCGATCGAAGCCCAGGCGCTGCTGGCCGCCTATGGCCAAGACCGCGGGGAGCCCCTGTGGCTGGGCTCGGTGAAGTCCAACATCGGGCATACCCAGGCCGCCGCCGGTGTCGCAGGCGTCATCAAGATGGTGATGGCCATGCGACACGGCCGGCTCCCCATGACCCTGCACGCCGAACGGCCCACCACTCAGGTCGACTGGGAGTCCGGTGCCGTCGAACTGCTCGGCGAGCCGCGCGACTGGCCCGCCACCGACGAGCCCCGCCGAGCCGCCGTGTCCTCCTTCGGCATCAGCGGCACGAACGCCCACGTCATCATGGAGGAGGCGGCACCCGACCCCGAGGCGCGCACCGACGCCCCGGTCTGGGACCGGCCGCTGCCGCTGGTGCTGTCCGCCCGCGACGACGCCGCACTGTCCGCACAGGCCCGCCGCATCCTGGAACACCTGGAACACGCGGAACTTCTGGAATCCGGCACCGAGCCCGGGCCCGACGTCGCCCACACGCTGGCCACCACCCGCGCTGCCCTGGACCGCCGGGCCGTCGCCGTCGCCTCCGACCTGCCCGCACTCACCGCCCACCTCACCGCTCTGGCCGAGGGCGGCCCGGCCGCCCTCCTGACCCACGGCGCACCGGCCGCGGAGTCCCGGGTGGCGTTCGTCTTCCCCGGCCAGGGCTCCCAGTGGGCCGGCATGGCGGCCGACCTGCTCGACAGCTCACCGGTGTTCGCCGCCACCATGGCCGACTGCGCCGAGGCTCTCGCTCCCTTCACCGACTGGGACCTGGTCGACACCCTCCGGGCCCGCCGACCACTGGAGCGGGTGGACGTCGTCCAGCCCGCCCTGTGGGCCATCATGGTGTCCCTGGCGGCGGTATGGCGCGCACACGGTGTGCACCCTGCCGCCGTCATCGGCCACTCCCAGGGGGAGATCGCCGCAGCCTGCGTGGCGGGTGCGCTGACCCTGTCCGACGGAGCCCGCGTGGTGGCCCTGCGCAGTCGGGCCATCGCCGAGGGCCTGTCCGGCCGCGGCGGCATGATGTCGGTGGCGCTGCCGGAGTCCCGGGCACGCGAACTCGCCACCGCCTACGACGGACGGGTCGCCGTGGCCGCGGTCAACGGCACGTCCTCGGTCGTGCTCTCCGGGGACGCCGACGCCCTCGACGCCCTGCGCGAAACCGTCGTGGCCGACGGCGGACGCGCCAAGCGGCTGCCGGTGGACTACGCCTCGCACAGCGCCCACGTCGAGTCGCTGCGTGAGCGCCTGCACGCGGACCTCAAGGACGTACGCGCCCGCGCGGCCGACGTGCCATTCTACTCCACCGTCACCGGCGGCCTGCTGGACACCACCACGCTGGACGCCGGCTACTGGTACACCAACCTGCGGCAGAGCGTGCTCTTCGAGCCTGCCACCCGGTCCCTGTTGAACGCCGGCTACGGCGTGTTCGTCGAATGCAGCCCTCATCCGGTGCTGCTGAACAGCGTCGAGGAGACCGCCGAGGCGGCCGACACGACCATCACCGGCGTGGGCTCCCTGCGCCGGGACGACGGAGGCGCCGACCGGCTGCTCACCTCGTTGGGCGAGGCGTTCGTGGCGGGCCTCCCGGTCGACTGGTCGGAGGCCTTCTCGGGGATACCGGTCCGGGCCGCCGACCTGCCCACGTACCCCTTCCAACGGGAGCGCTACTGGCTCGGCCGGTCCGCCGCCACCGGTGACCTGACCGCCGCGGGCCTGGAGAGTGCGGGTCACCCCTTGCTGGGTGCGGCCGTGCCGGTCGCGGAGGGCGGCACCCTGTTCACGGGCCGTCTCTCCACGACCACCACGCCCTGGCTCCTCGACCACGCCGTCTCCGGCACCACCCTGCTGCCCGGCACCGCGCTGGTGGAGCTGGCGCTGAGCGCCGGTCACGGACTCGGTTGCGGGCACGTCGGTGAACTCACCCTGCACGCGCCTGTGGTGGTGCCCGAGCGGGGTGCCATTCAGCTCCAACTGCTCGTGGCCGCCACCGACGAGGCCGGGCACCGTGCGGTGACCGTTCACTCCCGCTCCGAAGGCGCGGACGACGACAGCTGGACATTGCACGCTTCGGGGCTGCTCGCCCCGCAGACCACCGTCCCCGACTTCGACCTCGCGGCCTGGCCGCCGCGGGGAGCCGAGCCCGTCCCGACGGACGAGGCCTACGCCGAACTGTCCGGCCTCGGCTACGACTACGGGCCCGTCTTCCAGGGCCTGCGCGCGGCCTGGCGGCGCGGAGACGAGACGTACGCCGAGGTGGAACTGCCGGCCGAAGCAGAAGACTTCGCCCTCCATCCGGCGCTGTTCGACGCCGCCCTGCACGCCGACGGCCTGGTGGCGGACGGCGAGTCCACGGCTCGGCTGCCGTTCGTCTTCACGGGTGTGTCGCTGTACGCGGCCGGGGCCACCGCCCTGCGCGTGCGCATCCGAGGAGGCGACACACTGTCGCTGGAGCTGGCCGATCCCACCGGCACTCCGGTGGCGGCCGTCCAGGCCCTGGTCTCCCGGCCCGTCGACCCGGGCACACTGGGCTCGCGGGGTGGGGGAGAGGACCTGTACCGCTTGGACTGGCCGGTGCTGCCCGTCCCGGAGAGCTCCACTCCCGAGCACGCCGTACTGGACGAACGGGGCGTGCACACTCTGGACACAGTCCCGGCCTGGGTGGTTCTGCCCATCACGGGGGGCGACGATCCGCTGCGCGGGGTGCGCGCGCAGACCGAGCGGGTGCTGGCCGTCGTTCAGGAGTGGCTGGCGGACGACCGTACGGAAGAGGCGCGGCTGGTCGTGCTCACCCAGGGCGCGATCGCCACCGACGGGGAGGATGTCACCGACCTGCCGGGCGGAGCCGTCTGGGGTCTGGTCCGCGCAGCCCAGCGCGAGCACCCCGGGCGCTTCGTCCTCGTGGACGCCGCCCCGGACGGAGCGGACACCGACCGGATCGCCGCCGCGGTGCGAGCCGCCGCGGGCAGCGGCGAACCGGAACTGGCCCTGCGCGACGGCGCCGTCCACACGCCCCGCCTGACGCACGCATCGGCCAGGGGAACGGCCGCCTCGTTCGACCCCGACGGCACGGTGCTGATCACCGGCGGCACCGGTGTGCTCGGTGCCGTGGTCGCCCGGCACCTGGCCACCGAGCACGGCGTGGGCCGCCTGGTCCTCGCCGGGCGCAGCGGTGTCGCGGCGGACGACTTCGACGACCTCCGGGCGCAGGGTACGGAGGTGGTCGTCGCCCGCTGCGACGCCGCCGATCGCGAGGACCTGGCCGCGCTGCTGGCGCAGACACCCGACGCACACCCCCTGACCGCGGTCATCCATCTCGCCGGGGTCCTGGACGACGGTCTGGTCACCGACCAGACACCCGAGCGCCTGGACGCCGTCCTGCGTCCCAAGGCGGACGCCGCGTGGAACCTGCACGAACTGACCGGCGGCCTCGAGCTCGCGGCCTTCGTGCTCTTCTCGTCGGCCGCGGGCACCGTCGACGGCGCGGGCCAGTCCGGGTACGCCGCCGCCAACGCATTCCTCGACGCCCTGGCCGGTCACCGTGCCGCACAGGGCCTGCCGGCGCTCTCCCTCGCCTGGGGCTTCTGGGAACAGCGCACCGGCATGACCGCGCACCTCACGGACGCCGAGGTGGAGCGCATGGCACGCGCCGGTGTCCGTCCGCTGCCCACAGTGGAGGCGCTGCGTCTGCTGGACGCCGCACTCGCCACCGACGCGTCGTTCCTGCTGCCCGTCGGCCTGGACCGGCGGGCCCTGCGAGGCAGCGACGGCCTTCCCCCGGTCCTGCGCGGCCTCGTGCCCACGCCCGCCCGGCGCACGGCCGCGACCCGCGCCACCGTCTCCTCCGTCACCGACCGGCTGGCCGCCCTGAACCCCGGTGAACGGGACACCGCCCTGATGGAGCTGGTGCGCACGAACGTCGCGGCCGTCCTCGGACACGACGCCGACATGACGCTGGACCCGCGTCGCTCCTTCCGCGAGGCCGGCTTCGACTCGTTGACGGCCGTCGAACTGCGCAATCGTCTCGGCACCGCCGTGGGCCTGCGCCTTCCCGCGACCCTCGTCTTCGACCATCCGGACGCCGACGCCCTGGTGAGGTACCTGCGGGCGGAGCTCTTCGGACCGGACGCCGAGGAGACCGCGACAGCCGCGGCGACGACGTCCACGGTCGTCCAGCAGACGGACGAGCCCGTGGCCATCGTCGGCATGGCGTGCCGCTACCCGGGCGGTGTCCGCACGCCCGAGGACTTCTGGCGCCTGCTCGCCGACGGCCGCGAGGGCATCGGCGACTTCCCCGACGACCGGGGCTGGGACCTCGACGGCCTCTACGACCCCGAACCCGGCAAGCCCGGCCACTGCAGTACCCGCGCGGGCGGATTCCTCTACGACGCCGCCGACTTCGACCACGACTTCTTCGGTATCGGTCCCCGCGAAGCCCTCGCCATGGACCCGCAGCAGCGGCTGCTGCTGGAGATCTCCTGGGAGGCGCTGGAACGCGCCGGAATCGACCCGCACGCCGTACGCGGCACCCGCGCGGGAGTCTTCGCCGGCATCATGTACCACGACTACGGCAGCCGGCTGCGCGACGTCCCCGAGGCCGTCCGTGACTACCTCGGGAACGGAAGCCTGGGCAGCGTCGCCTCGGGCCGGGTCGCCTACACCCTGGGGCTGGAAGGGCCCACGCTCAGCGTGGACACGGCGTGCTCGTCGTCCCTGGTGGCCCTGCACCTCGCCGCGCAGGCGCTGCGTCAGGGGGAGTGCACGCTCGCGCTGGCGGGCGGAGTGTCCGTCATGTCGACCCCCGACACCTTCGTGGACTTCAGCAGGCAGCGCAATCTCGCCGCGGACGGCCGCGCCAAGTCCTTCGCGGACGGGGCGGACGGCACGGCGCTGTCGGAGGGCGCCGGAATGCTGGTGTTGGAGCGGTTGTCGGATGCGCGTCGGTTGGGGCATCGGGTGTTGGCGGTGGTGCGGGGTTCGGCGGTGAATCAGGATGGTGCGTCGAATGGGTTGACGGCGCCGAATGGTCCGTCGCAGCGGCGGGTGATTGGTCAGGCGTTGGCGGCTGCGGGGGTGTTGGCGTCTGAGGTGGATGTGGTGGAGGGGCATGGTACGGGGACGGCGTTGGGTGATCCGATTGAGGCGCAGGCGTTGTTGGGGGTGTATGGGCAGGGGCGTGGGGTGCCGTTGTGGTTGGGGTCGGTGAAGTCGAATGTGGGGCATACGCAGGCGGCTGCGGGTGTGGCGGGTGTGATGAAGATGGTGTTGGCGTTGGGGGAGGGGTGGTTGCCGCGGACGTTGCATGTGGGGGTGGGGTCGCGGAAGGTGGACTGGGGTGTGGGGCGGGTGGAGTTGTTGTCTCAGGGGCGGTCGTGGGTGCGGGGTGAGCGGGTGCGTCGGGCGGGGGTGTCGTCGTTCGGGATCAGTGGGACGAACGCGCACGTGATTCTGGAGGAGGCACCGGCCGACGACATCGACACCGACCCTCAGCACGGACCAGATGATTCAGGTCCTGTGCTGCCCCTCGTCCTCTCCGCAGCCACCCCGCAGGCGCTGGCCGCCCAGGCCGAGCGGCTGCGTACGGTGGCCGACCGGCGGATCACCGACCTCGCCCACTCCCTGCTCACCGGGCGCGCCGCCCTCACTCACCGGGCCGCCGTCGTCGCCCGCGACCAGGACGAACTCCTCGCCGCGCTGTCCACGCTGTCCGAAGGCGGCACCGCCGAGAGCGTCGTACGGGGCCGGCCGGTAGCCGGCCGCACTGCGTTCCTGTTCAGCGGGCAGGGCGCTCAGCTCCCCGGGATGGGGCGCGGCCTGTACGACGCCCATCCCGTTTTCCGGCATGCCATGGACGAGGTGTGCGCGGCGCTGGACGCCCACCTCGACCGCCCGCTGCGCGAGGTGATGTGGGCGCAGCCCGGCACCGACGACGCGAAGTCGCTCGACGACACCCTCTACACGCAGAGCGCCCTCTTCGCCGTCGAGACCGCTCTGTACCGGCTGCTGACCGCCTGCGGCCTCCGCCCGGACCGGCTCGCCGGGCACTCCGTCGGAGAGCTCACGGCAGCCCACGTGGCCGGCGTCTGGGACCTCGCCGACGCGGCCCGCCTGGTGACCGCCCGCGGCCGTCTCATGCGGGGCCTGCCCGCCGGAGGGGCCATGCTCGCGCTGGACGCGACGGAGGACGAGGTGCTGCCTCACCTCGGGCCCGACGTGTCCCTGGCAGCCGTCAACGGCCCGACGGCCGTGGTCGTCTCCGGCGCAGGGGCCGCGGTGGACGCCGTCGCCGCGGCCTTCCCAGGACGTCGACGCAAGGCCCTGCGGGTCAGCCACGCCTTCCACTCGCCGCTGATGGACCCCATGCTGGCCGAGTTCGAGAAGACGGCCCGCGAACTGCGGTACAGCCCGCCCACCCTCTCCGTGATCTCCAACGTCACCGGCACGCACGCCACGGAGGACGACCTGTGCTCGCCCGAGTACTGGGTGCGGCACGTCCGCGAGACGGTCCGGTTCGGCGACGCGGTCCGGACCCTGGAGACGGACGGCGTGCGCACCTTCCTCGAACTGGGTCCCGACGCGGTCCTGACCGCCATGGGCGCACACGCCGTCACCGACTCGGAGCGGTCGGCGTTCGTACCGGTGCTGCGCCGGGGCCGCGACGAGCAGGTGACCTTCGCCGCCCTCCTCGGCACCGCCCATGTCCGCGGCCTGAGCGTCGACTTCGGCCGGCTCATCGTCGGCACCGGCGTGAGCCGCGTCGACCTGCCGACCTACCCGTTCCAGCGGCAACGACTGTGGCTGACGGACGGCCCGGGCGCGGCCACCGACGCCGGCGCGCTGGGCCAGTCACCGGTCCGGCACCCCCTGCTCGGCGCCGCCCTCGGGCTGGCGGGTGCGGACACCGTCGCGCTCACGGGCCGGCTCTCCCTGGCCACCCACCCGTGGCTCGCCGACCACGCCGTCGCGGGAGTCGTCCTGGTCCCCGGCAGTGCCTTCGTGGAACTCGCCCTGGAGGCCGGGACCCACGCCCAGTGCCCGCACGTCGAGGAACTCACCCTGGAGCGGCCCCTGGTGCTGCCCCGCCACGGCTTCGTCCAGCTCCAGGTGGCTGTCGCGGGGCCCGATCCCGCCGGGCGCAGGCGGCTGACGCTGCATGCCCGCGTCGAGGGCACGGACGCGTGGACACAGCACGCGGCCGGCGTCCTCGCACCGCGGACCCCGCTCGAACCGGCACCGCTGACGGCCTGGCCACCGGCCGGCGCCGTCCCCGTCGACGTGAGCGGCACCTACGACGACCTCGCGGCACAGGGCTACGACTACGGTCCGTTGTTCCGCTGCCTGACCGCCGCATGGCGCGTCGGCGACCAGGTCTGCGCCGAACTCGTACTGCCGCGCGAGGACGCGGCCGACGGGTACGGACTGCACCCCGCGTTGCTCGACTCGGCCCTGCACACCATCACCCTGCTCGACGGCCAGGATCCGACGGTCATGACACTCCCCTTCGCCTGGGAGGGCGTCACCCTGTACGCCACCGGGGCCACGACCGTGCGGCTGCGACTGGCTCCGCAGGGCGCCGACCACATGACCGTGAGCCTGCACGACGCCACCGGCGCACCGGTCGCCCAGGCCGCGTCGCTGCGCCTGCGCCAGGTCTCGGCCGAGCAGCTGAACGCCGCCTCGTCCGAACCCGGCGACCTGTTCGCGCTGCGCTGGAAGCCCCTGCCCGTGTCCGCGGACGGCCCAGTGCACGAGATTCACACCCTGACGATGGAGAGCGATCCGGCGGAGGATCTGCCCGTACGCGCGCGTCAGACGGCCGTGCGGGCTCTCACCGAGCTGCAGAAGCACCTCGCCGGCCCGCCCGACGCGGCTCCGTTGGTGATCGTCACCCGATCCGCGGTCACCGTCGGAGCCGACGGGCCGCCGGATCCGGCCCAGGCCGTGATCTGGGGGCTGGTGCGATCCGCCGCGGTCGAGCACCCCGGCCGCTTCGTCCTGGCCGACACCGACGACGATCCCGCCTCCGCAGCTCTCCTGCCCGCCGCCGTCGCGACCGGCGCACCGGAGCTGGCTCTGCGCGGCGGCGTGGTCCACACCCCGGAACTCGCGCGGACCGACGGATCGGGCAACGCGTCCGGGATCCCGTTCGACCCGGATGGCACCGTCCTCATCACCGGCGGCACCGGCAGCCTCGGCCGCCGACTCGCCCGGCACCTGGCCGAACGCCACGGCGCCCGCCACCTGCTCCTGGTCGGACGCACCGGACGGACCCGGGAACCGGAGCGGGACGACGACTCCATCGCTCCCGGCGCCCAGGTGACGATCGCCGCCTGCGACACCACGGACCGGGCCGCGTTGGCCGAACTCCTGGCCACCGTCCCGAAGGCGCATCCGCTCACCGCCGTCGTGCACGCGGCCGGTGTCCTGGACGACGGGCTGCTCACCGACCTCACCGCGGCCCGCACGGGGGACGTGATGCGCCCGAAGACCGACGCGGCGTGGAATCTGCACGAACTGACCCGTGACCAGCGCCTGGACGCCTTCGTGCTCTTCTCCTCCGCCGCTGCCACCCTGGGGGCGGCCGGGCAGGCCAACTACGCGGCGGGCAACGCCTTCATGGACGCTCTCGCGGAGCTGCGGACGACCGAGGGCCTGCCCGCCCTGTCACTGGGCTGGGGCCTGTGGGACACCGGCGAGGGCATGGCGGCCGGCCTCGACGAGACCGGGATGCGCCGGCTGGCCCGTGACGGCATCCTTCCGCTGTCCGTCGACCGCGCACTGTCCTTGTTCGACCGGGCGATGAACACGGACGGTCCGCTCCTGCTTCCGGTACGCGTGCAGGTCACCGACGAAGCTCCCGCACTGGTCCGGGCCCTTGCAGGCGCACCGGCCCGTCGTGTGGCGGGCGCCGCCGGTCCCTCGCCCAAGACCGAGGAGTCGCTGCTTCGTCGGCTGTCCCGGATCGGAGCCGCCGACGGCCGACAGCTGCTGGTGGCCACGGTGTGCCGCCACGTGGCCGATGTCCTCGGGCACGGATCCGGCACCGTCATCGACGCCGAACGCTCCCTCGGGGACCTCGGCGTGGACTCGCTCGCCGCTCTGGAGCTGCGCAACCGGCTCGCCGACGAGACCGGGCTTCGGCTGTCGAGCACGCTCACCTTCGACTACCCCACCTCCGACGCCCTCGCGCAGCACCTGTTCGACGAACTGGGAGGAGGCGCTGTCGACGAGGACCTCGTGGACATCGAGGCCGAGGTGGTGCGTCTGGAGGAGATACTGAGCGCCGCCCTGGAGTCCGCTGGGCTCGACGAGGAGCGGCATGCCCGGGTCGCGGCCCGTCTGCGGGTCCTCAACGCCCGCTGGGACGGCTCGGCGCAGTGGCAGACCGACGAGAAGCATGCCGCCGGCGACAAGGGGCTGGAATCGGCCACGGCCGATGAGCTGTTCGGCATCCTCGACGGCGAACTGGGCACTTTCGACTGAGTCCGCCGTAGGAACGCCGCCCGGCGAGAGCACTGGACGCCGGGCGGCGTTCGTCGTGGGGTTCAGCCCGCCGTGGAGTGTGTGGCGGCCCAGTGGTCGGACAGCTTGGGAATGCGCTGTTCGAGCACCTTCGACGGCAGGTCGGACCGGCTCGCCACGTTGAGCTTGCGGTAGACCCGGGTGAGGTGCTGTTCCACCGTGCTGATCGTGACGTGCAGCCGGCCGCTGATCTCCCGGTTCGTGTAGCCCAGGGCCGCCAGCCCGGCGACCCGGCACTCCGCGTCGCTGAGGATGGCGGGACCGCTCCCGTCCTCGGATCCCTCGGACTGCGCGGGATCCTCCAGCAGGTGTGCGTCCACCGGTGACTCGACGTGGCACGTCCGCGCCTCCTCGGCCGCCTGGCGGGCGATGAGCCGGGCGCGGGAGTACTGCCCCAGTTCGAAGTAGGCGGCGGACAGGTCGGCGTAGGCCTGGGCCAGCGTGTGGTGGTCGCCGCAGCGCGTGAGGAGGTCGACCGCCTCACGCAGCAGTGAGGCCCTGCGGTGCGGCTTGCTGGTGGCAGCCAGCCGGCACAACGCCATCGCCCTGGCCCGGGAACTGTGCCCGCCCGGCAGGCGCAGCTGCTCCTCGGCCCACTCCCGGGCCGTCCGGGTCTTGCCGATCCGCAGGTTGGCCAACGCGAGGTCGGACCGCCAGGGAATGCCCTTCTGCAGGCTGGAGTTGCCGCTCCGCATCAGCCGGCTGCATGTCTCGAAATCGTTCAGGGCGGCGAAGGGCTGGTCGGCGACGAGGTAGTAGTGTCCTCGGGCCCGCAGGTACTGGATGCCGAAGACCGTGCCGAACATGCGCTCCGGAACGTCCCGGTTGAGCAGCGTATCGACCTCGTGGTGGGAGCCCATGGCGGTGTGCGCGAAGATCGCTGTGGACAGCGGGAGCCCGACGAGTACCCCCCAGCTCCGTTCGTGCAGGCTGCCGAGTGCCGAGCTGGCCGCCTCGGCTGCCGTGGCCATGTCACCCCGGAGCAGCGCGATCTCCGCCCGCACGCTGCCGAGCAGCGCCTGCCACGTCGTGGCCCGGCGTTCCACCGCGCGCTTCAACAGCGTGTCGCAGGCCGCGGCGGCGGTCGCGGGCCGGTCGGCGTGAGCGATCGCGAGCAGGGCCATCGCGACCAGCTCCAGGTTGAGATGGTCGAGTTGATGGCCCTGGAGGGCTTGGGCGACCGCCGCGGCGGACTCGTCCGTGGCGGTGCCGCCGACCAGGACGGCCAGGTGGGCGGCGAGCGCGCCGCGCCCGTCCGTGGAAGTGAGCCGACGCGGATCCGTGCCGGCCGACTGCGCGCTTCTGGCGGGCAGCGCGATGCCGTAGAACCACTGCCGTACGAACTCGACTTCGGTGAGGAGGCGGGTGTCACCCGGGGAGCGTGCGGGGACCAGCGTCGCCACGGCCTCCGCGGCCAGTTCGGTGTCGCCCTTCCAGAGCATGTGCCGTAACACGGTGGCGGTGTCGCGCATGCTCAGTTCACCGTCCAGCGCCGCTTGGCGCAGCGGTTCCAGATGGGCCCCGGCCGCGGCCGGGTTGGTGCGCCACTGCGCCCTGGCGAGCGTGGCCGACAGTGCGTTGCGCTGACCCTCGTCGGTGCAGTCGTGCAGCAGCAGGTGCAGATAACCGCTGCACAACTCCACGTCGTCCGCCGCCAGTGCCTGCTCGGCGGCGGCTCGTAGGACGTCCGGCCCCCATGGGCGAGGGATCCGCCCCGATGCGCGCACGTGACGGCCGATGTCGTCGGCGGGGGCGCCGCCGCGGTACAGCAGGTCGGCGATGCGGCCGTGCAGCTCTGCCCGCGCGTCGGGGTCCATGTCCTCGATCACCGCGGTCACGGCGGTCGGGTGCCGGAAGGCGTGACCGTTCAGCAATCCGACCGAGTTGAGGGCTTCCACGGCCTGCTCCGCACCAATGGGCGTAGTGTCGGCGAGTTCGGCGATCTGGACGATCGACGCGTGGACCGAGAGAGCGGCGAGGGTACGGATCACACGCACCTGACTCGGCTCGCCGCGGCGAACGAGGGAGAGCACCGCCTGCCGGTAGCCGACGCTGCCGGCCGGACGGTCGATCTCCGAGCTGAGGCGCGTGCTGTCGTCCAGCAGGGCGTGGAGCAACAGAGGGCTGCCCCCGCTCGCCCGGTGGAAGGCTCGACAGACCTCGGCCGAACCGGGAGCGTTCGTCTGAGCGGCGATCAGTTCACCCACGCCTCGCTCCGACAGTGGAGCGAGGCGGGCCCGGTAGTGCGGCTGGCGAATCAACTCGGTGTAGGCGGCCGAGCGTGCGGTGTCGAGCTGGCCGCATGTGGCGCACACCACGAGCACCGGTCGGAAGCGGCTCGCCCGGAGGAGGGCGACGACGGCCTGCAACGAGTCCGTGTCCATGAACTGGGCGTCGTCCACGGCCAGTACCAGGGGGCGCTCGTCCTCGACGAACGGCAGGAGCGCTTCTGTCGTCTCCCGCGCTCCCACCTTCTGTTGCCCGGTGTCGGGTGTCGTACGGAGCGCCTCGCCGTTGTGCGACAGCTGTCGCACCAGACTCATCGGCCGGTCCCGCTCGGTCTGGAGTGCCGTGCCCTGCAGTACGCGTGCTCCCACTATGGCCGAGCCGGCCAGGAATTCGTGCAGGAGTTGCGTCTTCCCCGCGCCGGGTCCGCCTGTGATGATCACCAGCCGGCCGTTTCCGCGAGCGCACTCGGTATAGGCTTCGTTAAGTGTAAGCAATTCTTTGGAACGGTCGAAAAGGCGCATGGTGGTAATTTCCCCTTGTGTCCAATGACGCCCACAGGTATGCACCGGTCTGGGTGGCTTCTTTTGCCGTTCGGGACCGACTCGGGTCCCCCCGTTTACTATTCTTTTGCGACGCGTTGACTTTCGCCGAATGGGCGCAGCGTAATTCTGTTCGCGTTCGGTCGGAAATTGTGAATTGAATGAATCGTAGCAGGCAGGTGGGGCTTTAAGGTTGCCACAAAGTGAAGATCGTCTCGATCGGGCGGCCGGGAGCCGTGGTCGGAGAATTTACTGGCAAGTAAAGAATGAGAACGGACCGCACCCGGCGTGAATCCGGTCACATATCCCGCTTCCGATGCCCGTTCGGGCGTGCCGTGGCCCCCCACATGGTTTGTCCCGCCCCCACCCCGCCTCCTGGGGGCCGTAGGGGTACCAGGCCCTGTCGCACGCTGCCTAGCCTCCGTGAACGGAGAGGGAAGCGGACCGGGATCCCGTCCGGAGACAGTCCGCGTGACCGAGGCCCACTTTCGATCCCGATCGGACGGCTTGGTGAACAACGAAGAGCAGCTACTCGGCTACCTCAGGCGGACGACGGCGGACCTGCGGGAGACGCGACGTCGCCTGCGCGAGAACGAACAGCGCGCGCACGCTCCCGTCGCCATCGTCGGCGTCGGCTGCCGCTATCCGGGCGGCGTGACCTCACCCGAGGAGCTGTGGGACCTGGTGGCGACGGGTACCGACGCGGTCTCGGACTTCCCCGACGACCGGGGCTGGGACGTGGACGCACTGTACGACCCCGACCCGGCACGACCGGGAACCACCTATGCCCGCACCGGCGGCTTCCTGTACGACGCCGCCGACTTCGACTACGACTTCTTCGGCATCAGCCCGCGCGAGGCTCTTGCCATGGACCCGCAGCAGCGGCTGCTGCTCGAGTGCTCCTTCGAGGCGTTCGAGCGCGCCGGCATCGTGCCGGCCTCGCTGCGCGGCAGCCGTACCGGTGTCTTCACCGGGATCATGTACAACGACTACGCCGCCCGCCTCGACACCGTCCCCGAGGATCTGGACGGCTACCTCGCCAACGGCAGCGCGGCGAGCATCGCGTCCGGGCGCGTCGCCTACACCTTCGGCCTCGAGGGCCCGGCCGTCACCGTCGACACGGCGTGCTCCTCCTCCTTGGTGGCCCTGCACTGGGCGGTGCGCGCCCTGCAGTCTGACGAATGCTCGCTCGCCCTGGCCGGCGGGGTCACCGTGATGTCCACCCCCGAGACCTTCGTCGACTTCAGCCGCCAGCGTGGCCTCGCCCCCGACGGCCGCTGCAAGGCCTTCGCCGCCTCCGCGGACGGCACGGGCTGGGGAGAGGGCGTAGGCATGCTCCTGGTGGAGCGCTTGGCCGACGCACAACGAAACGGCCATCCGGTGCTCGCCGTCGTCCGCGGCAGCGCCGTCAACTCCGACGGCGCCAGCAGTCGGCTCACCGCGCCCAACGGGCCCTCGCAACAGCGGGTCATCCGCCAGGCCCTGGCCGGTGCCGGACTCTCCCCGGCGGACGTTGACGTGGTCGAGGCCCACGGCACCGGTACGTCCCTCGGCGACCCGATCGAGGCGCAGGCGCTGCTGGCGACCTACGGACGCGAACGCCCCGCCGGACGGCCGCTGCTCCTGGGGTCGGTCAAGTCCAACCTGGGGCACACCCAGGCCGCCGCGGGCGTCGCCGGGGTCATCAAGATGGCGATGGCCATGCGCCACGGAGAGGTGCCCCCCACACTGCACGTCGACGCTCCCACGGACCAGGTGGACTGGGACACAGGAGCCGTCGAACTGGTCCTGAAGCGCGGCGAGTGGCCAGGAACCGGACGCCCCCGCCGCGCCGCCGTCTCCTCCTTCGGCATCAGCGGTACCAACGCCCATGTCGTACTGGAACAGGCGCCCGTCGAGGCGCGACCGGAGGCGAACACCACCGCGCAGGCCTCACCCTCGCAGGGCGCGAAAGAGAGCGAGCCCCCGGCCGGCGTCTCCACCGTCACACCCGTGCCCTGGATCGTCGCGGGCCGCACACCGGAGGCAGTGGCAGGACAGATCACGCGGCTGCGCGACCACCTCGCCGGACGCGAGGACGCGGGCCCGGCCGACATCGGACTGTCCTTGGCCACCACCCGCTCCTCCTTCGAGCACCGAGCCGTCGCCGTGGGCCACAGCGTGGGCGAACTGCTGGACGCGCTCGTGACCTCGAACCCGGTCACCGCCGTCGGAGGCGGGACCGGCTTCCTGTTCACGGGCCAGGGATCGCAGCGTCCCGGCATGGGCCTCGGTCTCTACCACGCTTACCCGGCCTTCGCGGAGGCCTTCGACGCGGTGTGCGAACTGGTCGATCCCAAGGTGGAGTTGCCCCTCAGCGAGGTGATCGACCGTGAGGCCGGACTGCTGACGCGGACCGACTACGCGCAGATCGCCATCTTCGCCACCGAGGTGTCCCTGTACCGTCTGCTGGAGTCCTGGGGGGCCGTCCCCGACTATCTGGCCGGCCACTCGGTCGGTGAACTGGCCGCAGCGCATGTCGCCGGGGTGCTGTCCCTGTCCGATGCCGTGGCTCTGGTCCTGGCCCGCGGTGGCCTGATGGCCGAGTTGCCCGAGGGTGGAGCCATGGCCGCGCTGCGGGCTACCGAGGAGGACGTCGCCCCGTATCTGGACGACAAGGTCGCCCTCGCCGCCGTCAACGGGCCGCGCTCGGTGGTGATTTCGGGGACCGGGGAAGCCGTCGACGCGCTCGCCGCCCGCTTCGACCGGAGCAAGCGGCTGAAAGTGTCCCACGCCTTCCACTCACCGCTGATGGACCCCATGCTGGAGGCCTTCGGCGAGGTCGCCGCCCAGTGCGTGCTCCACCCGCCGCGCATCCCGATCGTCTCCAGTCTCACCGGAGCCCTCGCCGACCCGGACCACCTCGCCACTCCCGGCTACTGGGTGGACCACGTCCGCAGCCCCGTCCGCTTCGACCGCGCCCTCGCCACCTTGCACGACCTGGGTGTGCGAAGGTTTTTCGAAGTGGGACCGGACAGGGCGTTGACCTCCTTGGCAGGGAAGTGCCTTCCCCCGGACACGGTCTGCGTCGCCGGTCTGCGCCGCGACGGCGACGAACCGCGTGACCTCGTCGCCTCGGTGGCCCGACTGCACACGGCCGGTGCCCCCGTCGACTGGGGTGCGTTCTACGCTCCACACGGCGCCCGGCCCACCGATCTGCCCACGTACGCCTTCCAGCGGACCCGACTGTGGCTGGAGGCGACACCCGCGGGCACCGGTGACGCCGAACGGTTCGGGCAGAGCGCCACCGGCCATCCGCTGCTCTCCGCCGCGACCGAACTGCCCGGGAACGGGGGCGCGGTCCTCACGGGGCGGCTGTCCTCGACCTCCCAGCCCTGGCTCCGCGACCACAGCGTCCACGGCACCGTTCTCCTGCCCGGCACCGCCTTCGTCGAAATGGCTCTGCAGGCCGCGGAACGGACCGGCTGCGCCTCGGTCGGAGAACTGACACTGCACGCTCCCCTCACCCTCCCCGAGGACGGCGCCGTAGCCGTACAGGTCACCGTCGACGGCGAACAGGACGGGGTCCGCGCGCTGACCGTCTTCTCCCGTCGCACCGACGCCCCCGACGCCCCGTGGACCCGCAACGCCGACGGCTTCCTGACCCTCGCCGCCGACGACGGGGCGCCTGCCGTCGAGCAGTCCGACCCTTGGCCTCCCCCCGACGCCGAGGCCGTAGACCTGGCGGGCGTCTACACGGAACTCGCCGGCACGGGATACGGATACGGCGAGACCTTCCAGGGGTTGCGTGCCATGTGGCGCCGCGGCGACGAGGTGTATGCCGAGGCGGCCCTGCCGGACGGGGCACGTGCCACCGCCGGTGCCTTCGGCGTCCATCCGGCGCTCCTCGACGCCGTCCTGCACGTGAACCTGCTGAACCTGCCGGACGGACAGGCCGTCCTGCCGTTCGCCTGGAGCGGTGTCACCCTGCACCGGTTGGGCGCCGACCGCCTGCGCCTGCGGCTGTCACCGGCCGGTACCGACGCGGTACGCCTCGACCTGGCGGACGGTGACGGCCTACCGGTCGCCACGGTCCGCGCTCTCGTCGCGAGGCCCGTCTCGGCCGATCAACTCGCCGCCGACGACGCGGACCCGCTGTACAGGGTCGACCTCGTCCCGGCCCCCGGGCCGGCGAACCCGCCCGACCCCGACGTGGCCGTGTGCGGCGCCGACACCGGTCTCGACGCCCCGCACTACCCCGATCTCGCCGCGCTCGCCGACGCGGGTGTCGTGACGGACCCGGTCCTGCTGGCCGTACCGCCCGCGCCCGGCACCGGCCCGGGGCTGCCGGACCAGGCACGGGACCTGGTCGGCGCCACCCTGGATTCCCTGCGCGCGTGGCTGGCCGACGAGCGGTGGGCCGGTCACCGGCTCGCCGTACTGCTGCGCCGCGATCATCTCGCCCACGCCCCGCTGTTCGGCCTGGTGCGTGCCGCGGCGGCCGAGAACCCCGGCCGCTTTCTGCTGATCGGCAGCGACGGCAGCGTATCTCCGGACGCCGCCCTCGCGGCCGCCCTCGTCTCGGAAGAACCGGAGATGGCCGTGCGCGACGGCGAGGTGCGGGTACCGCGCCTGACGCGAGTCGAGTCCGCCGAGCCCCCCACCTGGGACCCGGAGGGCACCGTTCTGATCACCGGGGGGACGGGCGGACTGGGTGCGCTGATCGCTCGTCACCTGGTCACCGAGCACGGCGTTCGCCGCCTGCTCCTGGTCGGACGCCGCGGCGCGGACGCCCCCGGCGCCACCGAGCTGCGCGACGACCTCACCGCACGCGGTGCCGACGTGGTCCTGGACCGATGCGACGTCGCCGACCGCGCCGATCTCGCCGCATTGCTCGACCGGCACACGGTGCGGGCCGTGGTGCACGCCGCCGGTGTCGTCGACAACGGTGTCCTGGCCGGCCTCGACGCCGGCAAGGTCGCACGGGTCCTGCGGCCGAAGGTGGACGCGGCCTGGCACCTGCACGACCTGACCCGCGAGACAGACCTGTCGGCGTTCGTCCTGCTGTCCTCCACCGCAGGACTGCTCGTCGGCGGCGGACAGGCCAACTACGCGGCGGCCAACACCTTCCTGGACGGTCTCGCCGCCCACCGCCACGCCCTCGGCCTGCCCGCGGTCTCCCTGGCGTACGGCCTGTGGTCGTCCGGGGCGGGCATGAGCGGCGCCGTCGACGCCGCCGACCTGGAGCGACTGCGCAGGCTCGGTCTGCCGCCGCTGACCCCCGCCCAGGGGCTGCGCATGTTCGACGCCGGCGTCGGCGGTGAGGACGCCGTCGTGGTCCCCGTCCGGCTGGACGCCGCCGCGGTCCGGGCGCGGCCGGACGGCGTACCCGCGCTGCTGTGCGGCCTGGTCCGCCCCGCCGTCCGCAGGGACGGTGCCGCGACGCCCGGCGGTACTTCGGGCAGCTCCTGGCGTGAGCGGCTGGCGGCGCTGTCCGACACCGAACGGGACCGTGCCCTGCTGGAGTTGATCCGCACCCACACCGCAGCCGTGCTCGGCCATCCGACGCCGCAGGCCGTGGACCCCGGGCGCGCCTTCCACGAGATGGGCTTCGACTCGCTCGCCGCCGTCGAACTGCGCAACCTCCTCGCGGGCGCCACCGGCCTCACCCTGCCGGCGACGCTCGTCTTCGACCAACCCTCACCCCGCACACTCGCCGCCCATCTCAAGTCCGAACTCGTGCCCGGACCGGCCGACCTCGCCCGGTCCGTCCTGGCCGACGTGGACCGACTGGAGAAAACGCTGCTCGTCCTTCCCGACCTGGACGGCAGCCACACCCGCGTCAGGGCACGCCTGGAGGCACTCCTACGCGGCTGGCAGGACGACTCGGGCCGCGCCATCGCGCCCGAGGACCCGCAGGACGTCGAGAAGGCCAGCGACGAAGAACTCTTCGCGAGGATCGACAACGAACTGGGAGCCCTGTGATGGAAGCCCCGGCCACGGCTGAGAAGCTCCGTGACTACCTCAAGCGAGCCACTACGGAGCTGGAGCGCACTCGCCGCCGCGTGCGGGAGCTCGAGGAGCGCGACCACGAGCCCGTCGCGATCATCGGCATGGGCTGCCGCTACCCCGGTGGGATACGGACACCCGAAGACCTGTGGCGCGTCGTCGACGAGGGCGTCGACGTCGTCTCCGACTTCCCCACCGACCGGGGCTGGGACATCGACGCCATCTACGACCCCGAGCCCGGAGCCCCGGGCCGGACCTACGTCCGCCACGGCGGCTTCCTGTACGACGCCGCCGAGTGCGACCCCGCCTTCTTCGGCATCAGCCCCAAGGACGCGCCCGGCACGGACCCGCAGCAGCGACTGCTGCTGGAGGTCAGCTGGGAGGCCTTCGAACGGGCCGGCATCGATCCCACCGCGATGCGAGGCACCCCGACCGGTGTCTTCGCGGGCCTGATGCACCACGACTACGTCGGCGGCACCATCTCCGGAAGCATCCTGTCGGGCCGCATCGCCTACACCCTCGGTCTGGAGGGTCCCGCCATCACCATGGACACCGCGTGCTCCTCCTCCCTGGTCGCGCTGCACGCGGCGGTCCAGTCCCTGCGCAGGGGCGAGTGCTCCCTGGCGCTGGCGGGCGGTGCCGCCGTCATGGCCAGCCCCGAGATGTTCATCGAGTTCAGCGAGCGCCGGGCCCTGTCGCCCGACGGCCGCTGCCACTCCTTCTCCGACGACGCCGCCGGCGCCGCCTGGGCCGAGGGAGCGGGCATGCTGCTGGTGGAGCGGCTGTCGGACGCGCGCCGCAACGGGCACCAGGTGCTCGCCGTGGTCCGCGGCAGTGCCATCAATCAGGACGGTGCCTCGAACGGGCTCACCGCCCCCAGCGGACCGGCCCAGATCCGTGTCATACGTCAGGCCCTCGCCGACGCGCAACTGGCCCCGCACCACATCGACGCGGTGGAGGCGCACGGCACCGGCACCACCCTCGGCGACCCCATCGAGGCCCAGGCCGTCATCGCCGCCTACGGACAGGACCGTACCGAGGGACGACCGTTGCTGCTGGGATCGATCAAGTCCAACATGGGCCATGCCCAGGCCGCCGCCGGAGTCGGCGCCGTCATCAAGATGGTCATGGCCCTGCGCCACGGAACCCTGCCCAGAACGCTGCACGCCAAGACTGCCACCACCGCCGTCGACTGGGCGGCCGGCGACGTCGAACTGCTCACCGAGCCGCGCCCCTGGGGCGGCGACGGGCGCCCCCGCCGTGCCGGCGTCTCCTCGTTCGGCATCTCGGGCACCAACGCGCACACCATCATCGAGGAGGCGCCGCCGCCCGCCGAGGCAGACGACGGTGCGCAGTCCCGGGCCGCCCTCCCCGTCGTGCCGTGGCTGCTCTCGGGCAAGGGCGCCGACGCGGTACAGCGGCAGGCGCGGCGACTGCTCGCCGTCGCCGACGGCCTCGACCCGTACGACGTCGGATACTCCCTGACCACCACCCGCTCCCAGTTCACCCACCGCGCAGCCGTCACCGGACGCGACCGCGACGAACTGCTGGCCGCCCTGCGCGAAGTCGCCGACGGCACCCGCGCGCCGGTCGTCGCTCCCGAACCCGGACGCCTCGCCGTGCTCTTCTCCGGACAGGGCTCGCAACGCCCCGGCATGGGCCGCGTCCTGCGTGACAACTTCCCGGTGTTCGCCGCCGCCTTCGACGAGACGTGCGCCGCGTTCGACCACCATCTCGACCGGCCGCTGCGCGACGTGATGCTCGACGAGGACGCCGGGCACGAGGAAACCGGGCACGAGGACGCCGGGGACGCGGCCGCGCCACTGCACCGGACCATGTACACCCAGGCGGCCCTGTTCACCTTCGAGACCGCCCTCTACCGGCTGCTGGAACACTGGGGGGTGCGCGCCGATCTGCTCAGCGGGCACTCCATCGGCGAGATCGTCGCCGCTCACGTCGCCGGTGTACTGGACCTCAAGGACGCGGTCGCCCTGGTCGCCGCCCGGGGCCGGCTCATGCAGGACCTGCCGCCCGGCGGCGCCATGGTGTCCCTGCTGGCCACCGAGGCCGAGGTCACCGGACTCCTCACCGACGGCGTCGACATCGCCGCCGTCAACGGTGAACGCTCGGTAGTGGTGTCCGGCGACGAGGAGGCGGTCCTGGCCGTCGCCGCGAAGGTCCACAAGAGCACGCGGCTGAAGGTCTCGCACGCCTTCCACTCGGGACGCATGGACCCGATGCTCGCGCCCTTCCGCGAGGTGCTGGAGGGTCTCACCTTCCACGAACCCGCGCTGCCGGTGGTCTCCAACGTCACCGGACGCGTCGCCGACGACCTCACCTCGGTGGACTACTGGGTGCGGCACGTGCGCGAGGCCGTCCGCTTCCACGACGGGCTGCTCACCCTCGCCGCCGAGGGCGCCACCCGCTTCCTGGAGGTCGGCCCCGATTCGGTACTCAGCAACATGGCGCAGGACGTCGCCGCCGAGGCCATCGGTACCCAGCGGCGCGACCGCCCGGAGGACACCGCACTCGTCGATGCCCTGTGCCGGCTCCACCTGAGCGGCAGCGGCCCCGACTGGAGGACCGTCTTCGCCGGTGGCAGGTCCGTCGACCTGCCCACCTACCCCTTCCGCCGCGACCGGCACTGGGAGGACGCACCCATCCTTCAGGCCGAGCGCTCGGCGGCAGCCCGCGCGGACGGCGACGCCGGTGACCCCTTCTGGGACCTGGTGCGCGAACAGGACGTGTCCGCCGTCGCCGCCACCCTCGACCTGGACGACGAGAACTCCGTGGCAGCCGTCGTCCCCGCCCTCGCGGCCTGGCACGGCCGGCGCCGGGCACACGCCGCCGCGGACGCACTGCGCCACCGCGTCACCTGGGAACCGCTCGCGCCCGCCGCCACCCCGGCACTCGGCGGCAGCTGGCTCGTCATCGTCCCCCAATCCACCGCTACCGATCCCTGGACCGGCCAGGTCGTCGGCGCTCTCGCCGACCACGGTCTGAGCATCGACACACTGACGGTGCCGGACACCGCCGATCGCGCCGAGTTGGCCGGCGCGCTCACCGGCCGCACCGGCGTCGACGGTGTGCTCTCCCTGCTGGCTCCCGCGACACCACTGACGACGACCGCCGCCCTGGTACAGGCACTCGGAGATGTCGGCGCTGACGCCCCCCTGTGGTGCGCCACCCGCGACGCCGTGTCCCGGGAGACGGCCGACGAGGTCACCGGTTACGCCCAGGCGGGTGTGTGGGGCCTCGGCCGGGTCGCCGCTCTGGAGCATCCCGACCGCTGGGGCGGACTGATCGACCTGCCCGCCGATATCGGTCCGCGCACGGCGGCCCGGCTGGCCGAACTGCTCGCGGACGCCGGGGGCGAGGACCAGATCGTGGTCCGCGAGTCAGGCGCCCACGGACGGCGGCTGGAGCACGCCCCGGCCCGGGCGGGTGCGCCGTGGAAGCCGTCCGGCACCGTGCTGGTCACCGGGGCCACCGGCGCCGTCGGCGGGGCCGTCGCCCGCTGGCTCGCCGCCGAGGGCGCCGACCACCTCCTGCTCACCTCACGCCGGGGCACCGAGGCCCCCGGAGCCGTGGAACTGGCTCGCGACATCACCGGCACCGGCACCGCCGTCACCCTGGCCGCCTGCGACGTCGCCGACCGCTCCGCGCTGGCCGAACTGCTCGACTCCGTACCGGCGGAGCACCCCCTGACCGCGGTCGTCCACCTCGCGGGGGTCCTCGACGACGGCGTCCTGGACGCCCTCACCCCCGACCGGTTCGCCCACGTCCTGGCGCCCAAGGCCGAAGCCGCCCACCACCTGCACGAGTTGACCAAGGACCACGACCTCTCCGCCTTCGTGCTGTTCTCGTCCCTCACCGCGACCGTCGGCGGGGCCGGGCAGGCCAACTACGCGGCCGCCAACGCCTACCTGGACGCTCTGGCCGAGCACCGGCACGCGGCGGGCCTGCCCGCCACCTCGGTGGCCTGGGGGCCATGGGGTGGCGACGGCATGGCCGCACACGGCACGGTGCGCTCGGCGGCCCGTGCGATGGGCATGACGCTCCTCGATCCGGTCCTCGCGCTGACGGCGCTGCGCAGGGCGCTGGACGGCGGTGACACCACCGTCACCGTCGCAGACGTCGACTGGTCCGTCTTCGCGCCGGCCTTCGCCGCCAGTCGCCGCAGTGCCCTGCTGACCACACTGCCCGAGGCGACGCGCAACACAAGTGGGCCGGAAGCGGCGAACGCCGCCCACGGATTCACTCAGAAGATCGCCGGTCTGACCGGTGGAGAGCGCGAGCGCGCACTGCTGGACCTGGTCTGCGGGCAGGCCGCCGGTGTCCTCGGCTACGCCGACGCTTCAGCCGTCGAGCCGACCACCGCCTTCCGCGACCTCGGCTTCGACTCGCTCACCTCGGTCGACCTGCGCAACCGGCTCAGCAGTGCCGCCGAGGTGCCGCTGCCCGCCACGCTCATCTTCGACTACGCCACACCCGCGGCCCTCGCCAAACACCTCGGTACCGAACTCGCCGGAGGGGACCTCACCGTGGACGCCCTCTCCGCCGAACTGGACCGCTTCGCCACCCGCTTGGCCGGCCTGACCGCAGACGACATCGAGCAGGGCCGGGTCACCACCCGGCTCCAGAACCTGCTCAACGACCTGAACAAGACCGTCGGCCAAGACGCCGACCTCGTCACCGGACGCCTCCAGGAAGCCTCCGCCGACGACGTCTTCGCCTTCATCGACAACGAACTCGGCTCGGCGTGACCCCGCACTCCCGCGACACCTGGGCCCACCCGCAGTCCACCTCTTCGCACAGGAGTGGCGACATCCGATGACCAACGACGAAAAGCTGCTCTCCTACCTCAAGCGGGTCTCCGCCGATCTGCACCAGACCCGCCAGAGGCTGCGCGAGGTGGAAAGCCAGGACCAGGAACCCATCGCCATCGTCGGAATGAGCTGCCGCTTCCCCGGCGGTGTCACCAGCCCCGAGGAGTTCTGGCGGCTCGTCCACGACGGCACCGACGCGATCGGGGACTTCCCCGACGACCGCGGCTGGGACATCGACGCGCTGTACGACCCCGACCCGGACGCCACCGGCAGGACGTACTCCACCCGAGGCGGCTTCCTGCGCGACGCGGCGGGATTCGAACCCGACTTCTTCGGCATCAGCCCGCGGGAGGCCGTCGCGATGGACCCCCAGCAGCGCCTGCTGCTGGAAGTGTCGTGGGAGGCGCTGGAACACGCCCGTATCGCCCCCGACTCGGTGCACGGCGACCGGGTCGGGGTGTTCGCCGGCACCAATGGACAGGACTACCGGGACCTGCTGGCCAGGATGGAACAGGACAGCGAGGCCGCCCTCGGAACGGGCGCCCTGGCCGCCGTGATCTCCGGCCGGATCTCCTACACCCTCGGTCTCGAGGGTCCGGCGGTCACCGTCGACACCGCCTGCTCCTCCGCGCTCGTCGCCGTCCACCTGGCCGTACAGGCCCTGCGAGGCAGGGAGTGCACCCTCGCCCTGGCGGGCGGCGCCACGGTCATGGCCACCCCCAACTCCTTCGTCGCCTTCAGCCGCCAACGCGGCCTCGCCCGGGACGGCCGCTGCAAGTCCTTCGCGGACTCCGCCGACGGCACCGGCTGGAGCGAGGGCGCGGGCATGCTGCTCCTGGAGCGGTTGAGCGACGCACGTCGCAACGGTCACGAGGTGCTCGCCGTCGTCCGGGGCTCCGCCGTCAACCAGGACGGCGCCTCCAACGGTCTGACGGCACCCAACGGGCCCTCCCAGCAGCGGGTCGTCCGGGCCGCGCTGGCCGGCGCACGCCTCGCCCCGGCCGACGTCGACCTGCTGGAGGCGCACGGCACCGGCACGACGCTCGGGGATCCGATCGAGGCACAGGCCCTGCTGGCGACCTACGGTCAGGACCGGCCCGAGGACGCCCCGCTGTGGCTGGGGTCGGTGAAGTCCAACATCGGGCACACGCAGGCCGCCGCGGGAGTCGCGGGGATCATCAAGGCCGTCATGGCCATGCGGCACGGCGTCCTGCCGCGGACGCTGCACGCCGACGATCCGTCGACGAAGATCGACTGGAGCCGCGGCCAGGTCCGCCTGCTCACCGAGAACCGTCCCTGGCCCGACCACGGACGCCCGCGTCGTGCCGCGGTCTCCTCCTTCGGCGCCAGCGGGACCAACGCGCACACCATCCTCGAAGAGCCTCCGACCGAGGACGCGCCCCTGGAGGATCCCGCGCCGCGCACGGCGCCGCCCCTGGTGCCCTGGGTGCTTTCCGGCCGAACGGAAGAGGCCCTGCGCGAGCAGGCCGCCCGCCTGGTATCGGCCGCCGCGGACGCGGACCCGGTGGACGTGGCCCACTCCCTCGCGATCTCCCGCGCCGCCCACGCCTACCGTGCCGTCGTCCTCGGCGCCGACCGCGACGCGCTGCTCGCCGCCGTGACACGGGTCGCCGACGACGGACGAGCGACCGCGCTGGGCCGTGTACGAAGGGGCCAGACCGCCTTCCTCTTCACCGGCCAGGGCTCCCAGCGCCCCGGCATGGGCCGCGGGCTGTACGAGCACTTCCCGGTGTTCACCCGCGAGTTCGACCGGATCTGCGACCTGTTCGGCGACGACCTGCGGGGACTGGTCCTCGGCGACGACCCCGAACCGCTCAACCGGACAGAGCGCACCCAGAGCGCGCTGTTCGCCTTCGAGGTCGCCCTCTACCGGCTGGTGGAGTCCTGGGGCCTCACCCCCGACTACCTCACGGGACACTCCATCGGCGAGATCGCCGCGGCACACGTGGCGGGCGTGCTCGACCTGACGGACGCCTGCACCCTGGTCTCCGCGCGTGGACGCCTCATGCAGGCGCTGCCCGAAGGCGGTGCCATGATCGCCCTGCGTGCCACCGAGGACGAGGTCCGGCCCCTGCTCACCGACCGTGTCGGCATCGCCGCCGTCAACGGGCCGCACTCCGTGGTGATCTCCGGTGACGCCGCCGAGGCCGAGAGCATCGCCGCCCGCTTCACCAAGTCCCGCCGGCTGAAGGTGTCGCACGCCTTCCACTCGCCGCTGATGGAACCCATGCTGGACGAGTTCCGCGCCGTGGCCCGGTCCCTGGCATTTAACCCGGCCGCCATCCCAGTGGTCTCCCATGTCACCGGCGCGCTCGCCGGCCAGGACATCGCGGGCCCCGACTACTGGGTGCGGCATGTGCGCGAGGCCGTCCGATTCCACGACGGTATCCGCACCCTCTCCCGGGAAGGGGTCACCCGCTTCCTGGAGATCGGCCCCGACGCGGTGCTGACCGCCATGGCCCGCGAATGTCTGAGCGCCGACGAGGACAGCGGTCGGGACCTTGTCCTCACGGCCGCCACCCGCCGGGACCGGGACGAATCCGAAACCCTGCTCACCGCCCTGGCCCAGCTGTGGGTGGGTGGCGCGGGCCCGCGCTGGGAAACGCTGTTCACCGGCGCCGGCGTGGTCGACCTGCCCTTGACGGCCTTCCAGCGCGAACGCTTCTGGCCCGAAACAGCGGCGCTCGTCGGGGATGTCGGTTCGGCCGGGCTGGACTCCGCCGACCACCCGCTGCTGGGCGCCGCCACGGTGCTTGCCGGATCGGAAGGAGCGGTACTCACCGGGCGTCTGTCCGTGCGCACCCACCCTTGGCTGGCCGACCACGTCGTCGGCGGCGCGGTGGTGGTGCCCGGCACCGCCATGGTGGAGATCGCGGTACGAGCCGGCGACCAGGTCGGCTGCAGCCGGCTGGAGGAACTGGCTCTGGAGATCCCGCTGGTGCTGCCACCCGACGAGGGTGTCCGCGTCCAGGTCGCCGTCGGCGCGTTCGACGCGGCAGGAGTCCGCACGGTCCAGATCTACGCGCGCGCCGAAGGGGCCGGGGCCGACGCGGCGTGGACCCTGCACGCCTCGGGCCTGCTCGCCGATGGCCCGGCGGCCTCCGGCGCCCGGCTGGAGGAATGGCCGCCGCCCCAGGCGGAGGAACTGGATCTCACCGGCCTGTACGAGCGGCACGCGGTCGCGGGACTCGCCTACGGGCCCGCCTTCCGCGCACTGACCGGAGCCTGGCGGGACGGCGACGACCTCTTCGCCGAGGTGCGCCTGCCGGAGCGCCAGGCCACCGACGCGCCGCGGTTCGGCCTGCATCCCGCCGCGTTCGACGCGGTCCTGCACGCGCTGGCCCTGCTCGGCGACGGCTCCGGCGACGACACCGCCCGGCTGCCGTTCATGTTCGCGGGAGTCACGCTGCACGCCGTGGGCGCCTCGGTCCTGCGGGCCCGCATGACGGCCACCGACGACCACACCTTCGCCGTCGACCTGGCCGACGCCTCCGGCGCACCCGTCGCCACCGTCACCTCGCTGGCCTCCCGGCCACTGACCGGGCTGCGGCGCGAGCACGACGCGACCACCGATGCACTGTTCGCCGTCGACTGGCAGCCGCTGGTGCTGGAGACCGACGCCCCCGACGTCGGCCACCGACTGTTGCGGATCGAGCCCGGCGACAACGGCGACACCGTGCGCGCGGCGCTGCACACGGCGCTCGCCGCCCTCCAGGACGACGACCCCCGTCCGCTGGCCGTCGTCACCGGCGGCGCCGTCTCCGTCGCGGGGGAGGACGTGCCGGACCTGGCCGGTGCGGCGGTGTGGGGCCTGGTGCGCACCGCACAGTCGGAGAACCCCGGCCGCTGTGTGCTCGTCGACCTCGACGAGACCGACCCGCACGGCGACAAGGCCCTGGCCGCCGTCCTGGCCACCGGCGAACCCCAGGTCGCGGTCCGTTCCGGCACCGCGCACGCGGCCCGGCTGACGCGCGCCGGCCTTCCCGACGACGCGACAGCGCTCTCCCTCGACCGCGACGGCACCGTGCTGCTGACCGGCGCCACCGGGGGACTCGGCCCCGTACTCGCCCGGCACCTCATCACCACGCACGGGGTGCGCCACCTGGCGCTGGTCAGCCGCGGCGGCGCCTCCGACGAACTGGTCGCCGAACTCGCCGCGCTCGGCGCGACCGTGACCGCGCACGCCTGCGATGTCGCCGACCGAGCCGCCCTCTCCGCTGTCGTCGAGGCAGTCGCGCGGCAACGTCCACTCACCGCGGTCGTGCACGCCGCCGGTGTCCTCGACGACGGCGTGGTCTCCTCGCTCACGCCGGAGCGGATGGACGCCGTACTCGCCCCGAAGGCGCTCGGCGCACTTCACCTGCATGAGCTGACCCGCGAACACGACCTGTCGGCATTCGTCCTGTTCTCGTCCGTCGCCGGTACCGTCGGCGCCCCGGGCCAGGGCAACTACGCCGCCGCCAACGCGCTCCTGGACGCCCTCGCCACCCACCGCCACGTACACGGTTCGCCCTCCCTGGCCCTCGCCTGGGGGCCGTGGATCCCGGCCGGCGGCATGACCGGCGCCCTCGACGACGCCGACCTCGCCCGCATGTCCCGCGGCGGCATGACGCCCCTCGCACCCGACGAGGGCACCGCGCTGTTCGACCGAGCGCTCCGCGCCGGGCGTCCCTCACTGGCACCGGTACGGCTGAACACCTCCGCGCTGCGCGCGCAGGGCACCGGCCTCGCCCCGATCCTGCGCACCCTGGTCGGAGGCCACACCACCCGCCGCGAGGCGGCCACCCAGGAGGCGGGATCCACTTTCGCCGACCGCATGGCCACCCTCGGCGAAAGGGAGCGGGCCGAGGCCCTGCTGCACACCGTCCGCACCCACGTGGCCGTCGTCCTCGGACACACCGGACCGGACACCGTGGACAGCGACCGGGCCTTCAAGGAACTCGGCTTCGACTCGCTCGCCGCGATCGAACTGCGCAACTCCCTGTCCGCCGAGACGGGCCGGCGCCTCCCCGCCACCCTGGTCTTCGACCACCCCTCGCCCACCGCGCTCGCCACGTACCTCGGCACCCTGATCGCCGGTTCCGGTTCCGGGACCGCGGCGCGCCGGACCCGCGGTACAGCTCCAAGCCGCACCGACGAGCCGCTGGCGATCGTGGGCATGGCCTGCCGCTATCCGGGCGGCGTCCGCTCGCCGGGGGACCTGTGGCGCGTGGTCGCCGACGGCACCGACGCGATCGCCCCGTTCCCCGCCAACCGAGGCTGGGACGTGGACCGTGTCGTCGACCCCTCGGGGCAGCGGCCCGACACGTCGTACGTGGGCGAGGGCGGATTCCTCTACGAGGCGGGCGAGTTCGACGCCGCGTTCTTCGGCATCAGCCCCAAGGAGGCGCTGGTGACCGACCCCCAACAGCGGCTGCTGCTGGAGACTTCCTGGGAGGCCCTGGAGAACGCGGGAATCGATCCCCTCACCCTCAAGGGCAGCCCGACCGGTGTGTTCGCGGGAGTCCAGTACCACGACTACTTCGGCAGTTTCGGCTCCGGCAGCATCATCTCCGGCCGCGTCGCCTACACCCTCGGCCTGGAAGGGCCCTCACTGTCCGTCGACACTGCCTGCTCCTCCTCGCTGGTGGCGCTGCACCTGGCCGCACAGTCGCTGCGCCAGGGCGAGTCCTCCCTCGCGCTCGTCGGCGGCGTCGCCGTCATGGCCACTCCGGAGACCTTCGTCGAATTCAGCCGCCAGGGCGCGCTCGCCCCCGACGCCCGCACCCGCGCCTTCGCGGACGCCGCCGGCGGCACGGTGTG
Source organism: Streptomyces sp. NPDC056296 (assembly GCF_042268605.1). Classification (NCBI taxonomy): domain Bacteria; kingdom Bacillati; phylum Actinomycetota; class Actinomycetes; order Kitasatosporales; family Streptomycetaceae; genus Streptomyces; species Streptomyces sp. NPDC056296. Next base: position 90,175 of record NZ_JBHJRX010000007.1, read on the forward strand.
GGGCGAGGGCGTGGGCGTCCTGGTGGTCGAGCGCCTCGCCGACGCCCGCCGCAACGGTCATCCCGTCCTCGCCGTCGTGCGCGGCACCGCCGTCAACCAGGACGGCGCTTCCAACGGTCTGACCGCGCCGCACGGCCCCTCGCAGGAACGCGTCATCCGCCAGGCTCTGGAGAACGCCCGCCTCACCACCGCCGACGTCGACGTGGTGGAGGCGCACGGTACCGGCACCACGCTCGGGGATCCGATCGAGGCACAGGCCCTGCTCGCCACCTACGGGCAGGACCGGCCCGAGGACGCCCCGCTGTGGCTGGGCTCGGTGAAGTCCAACATCGGGCACACCCAGGCCGCGGCCGGTGTCGCCGGCGTCATCAAGATGGTCATGTCGATGCGCCACGAAACCCTGCCGAGGACGCTGCACGTCGACCTGCCGTCCACCAAGGTGGACTGGGACGCCGGACAGGTGCGCCTGCTGACGGAGGAACGCCCCTGGCCGGACACGGGGCGGCCGCACCGGGCCGGGGTGTCCTCGTTCGGGATCAGCGGCACCAACGCCCACGTCATCCTCGAACAGGCTCCGTCCGGCCCCGCCGGGTCCGAGTCCGGGTCCGAGCCCGACACGTCCCAGGGCCTGGTCGTACCGTGGCTGCTGACGGCGAAGTCGCCCGCCGCCCTGGCCGGTCAGGCCGCCGCGCTGCTCGACCATCTCGACACCCATCCCGGCATCGACCCGTCCGACGTCGGCTGGTCGCTCGCGACCACCCGCGCCCGCTTCCCCCACCGGGCCGCCCTCACCGGCGACGACCCCGCCGAACTCCGCCACGCCTTGCATCAGTTGGTCATCGGTGGCACAGCCCGTAATCTCACTGAGGGCAGTGCCACCCGCAGTGCCCGGCCCGTCCTGGTCTTCCCCGGCCAGGGCACCCAGTGGTCCGGCATGGCCACCGAACTGCTGGACCAGTCACCGGTGTTCGCGGCCCGTATGGCCGAGTGCGCCGCTGCCCTGGAACCACACACCGACTGGGACTTCCACACGGAGCTGAGTGGCGCACTCGACCGGGTAGACGTCGTCCAACCGCTCCTGTGGGCGGTCATGGTGTCGCTCGCCCACACGTGGAGCAGCTACGGTATCGGTCCGGCCGCCGTCATCGGCCACTCCCAGGGGGAGATCGCCGCGGCGTGCGCAGTGGGCGCGCTGTCCTTGCAGGACGGCGCCCGGGTGGTCGCGCTGCGATCCCAGGCCATCGCCGAACTCCTCTCCGGCTCCGGCGGCATGATGTCCGTCGGCGAGGGCGCCGAAGCGGTCCGCGAGCGGATCGCCGCGTGGGACGGCCGACTGTCGGTCGCCGCCGTCAACGGCACCGCCTCCACCGTCGTCTCCGGCGACTCCGACGCCCTCGACGAACTGCGCGCCCTGCTGCGCGACGAGAAGGTCCGCGCCAAGCGGCTGCCGGTGGACTACGCCTCCCACAGTGCCCACGTCGAGTCGCTCCGCGATCGGCTCGCCGAGGTCCTGGAAGGCATCGCACCACGCCGCGTCGAGGTGCCGTTCTACTCCACCGTCACCGGCACCCTGATCGACACCTCCGACCTCGGTGCCGACTACTGGTACACCAACCTGCGCGGCACGGTTCTCTTCGAGCAGGCGGTGCGGGCGGCCGTCGCCGACGGCCACACCCTCTTCGTGGAGTCCAGCCCCCATCCCGTACTGACCGTCGGCATCCAGGAGACCTACGACGCGGTGGCCGCGGTCGGCTCGCTGCGCCGGGACGAGGGCGGCCGCGACCGGATGCTCGTCGCCCTGGGTGAGGCCGCGGTCCACGGCGCCGAACCGGACTGGTCCGCCGTCGCCGAAGGCCGCCGAACGCGTCAAGTCCCCCTGCCGTCCTACGCCTTCCAACGCGAGTGGTACTGGCTCGACAGCACGGCCACCGGCGCCGACGTCACGTCCGCCGGTCTCGCGGCCACCGACCACTCCCTGCTCGGCGCCGCGATGGTGCGGGCCGACAGCGGTGAGGCGGTACTCACCGGCCGGCTCTCGGCGGGAACCCATGCCTGGCTGACCGACCACCGGGTCGGCGGCCGGCTGCTCTTCCCGGGCACCGGGCACCTGGAACTCGCGCTGCGAGCCGGCTCCGAGGTCGGCCACGGCGACGTGGGCGAACTGACGCTGCACGCACCGCTGGTCGTGCCCGATCACGGTGCCGTCCAGGTTCAGGCGGTCGTCGGCCCGCCCGGGGAGACGACCCGCTCGCTCACCATCTGGTCCCGAGTCGAGAGCGCCGACCAGGAACTGCCGTGGACCCGGCACGCGGACGGTCTGCTCGCCCCCACCGGCAGCCTCTCGGCAACCGTCGTCGAACCGCTCACCCCTTGGCCTCCGCAGGGCGCCGAGCCCATCGCCCTCGACGGGCTTTACGAGGAACTCGGCGGCCTCGGTCTCGACTACGGCCCCTCGTTCCAGGGCCTGCGGGCCGCCTGGCGGGCGGAGGACGGCGTCTACGCCGAGGTCGCCACCCCGGCCCCCGTCGACGGCTTCGACCTGCACCCCGCCCTCTCCGACGCCGCTCTGCACACCGTCGGCCTCGCCGACCCGACCGCCGACCAGGCACTGCTGCCCTTCGCCTGGTCCGGAGTACGGCTGCACGCCACCGGCGCCACCGCGCTGCGGGTGCGGATCCGGACCACCGGCCAGGGCACGGTCTCACTCACCCTCGCCGATCCCACGGGAGCCCCGGTCGCCACGGTCGACTCCCTCACCCTGCGTCCACTGCGCACCGACGTGCTGGACGCCGCCGCACGGCCGGCCGGCGCCGGTGCGCTGCACCGAATCGACTGGGTGCCGGCGTCGGCACCGGACACCGCCCAAGGCTCGGGGAGCGTGCAGGTGCTCCGTGCGCCGACGGGTGTCACCGCCGCCGAGGCGCGAGCGGCCGTCGGCACCGTCCTGGACGATCTGCGTGCTCGGCTCACCGACGAGCGGGACGCCGACCACCCGCTCGTCGTCATCACAGGCACCGACCCGGCCGGCGCCGCGGTCGGCGGTCTGGTCCGCTCGGCCCAGTCGGAGAACCCCGACCGCGTCGTCCTGATCGAGACCGAGCCCGGTACGACACCCGACCCCGACCGCCTCGCGGAGGCACTCGCCACGGGCGAACCACACCTCGCCCTGCGCGTGGGCGGCTGGTACGTGCCGCGCCTGGCCCGTATGGCGGCCCCCGAGCCGGTGCCGGACCGGCCCGCCGCGCCCGCTCCCGAGCTGGGGACGGGCACCGTCCTGCTGACCGGCGCGACCGGCGCCCTCGGCGGTGTTGTCGCGCGGCACCTCGCCGGCGAGCGGGGCGTCCGCCATCTCATGCTGCTGAGCCGGAGCGGTGCCTCCGACGAACTGGTCGCCGAGCTGACCGGACTCGGCACCGAGGTCACCAGCGTCGCCTGCGACGTCTCCGACCGGGAAGCGCTCGCCGCGGCCCTGACGGCGATACCCGCACAGCGGCCGCTGACCGCCGTGCTCCACGCGGCCGGTGTCCTGGCCGACGGAGTGCTCGACTCCCTCACTGCCGAACGCGTCGACACGGTCTTCCGTCCGAAGGCCGACGCGGCCTGGTACCTGCACGAACTCACCGCGGACCTCGGCCTGTCGGCGTTCGTCCTGTTCTCCTCCTCCGCGGCGGCCCTCGGCTCGCCCGGCCAGGGCAACTACGCGGCCGCCAACGCCTACCTCGACGCACTCGCCGCGCACCGCAGGAGCCTCGGCCTGCCGGCCCACTCCCTGGCCTGGGGCCTGTGGGACCGTTCGGGCGGCATGACCGGCTCCCTCGACGACACCGACCGGGCGCGCATCGCCCGCGGCGGTGTCGCTCCGCTCGAAACCGGGGAAGGGCTTGCCCTGTTCGACGCGGCTCTGCGCGAAGACGAGCCCGTCGTCCTGCCGCTGCGACTCGACACCGCAGCGCTGCGTGCCGGCACGGACATGATGGCCCCGCTGTTCCGCGGTCTGGTGCCCGTCCGCCGGGCGACCGCCGCGGGCGCAGCGACCGCGGGCAAGGACTCGCTTCGGGACCGGCTCGCCGGACTTCTGGAGCAGGAACGCGAGCCGTTCCTCACCGACCTGGTGCGGGGCCGCGTCGCCACCCTCCTCGGCTACCGTTCGGCCCAGGACGTCGGCCGCAACCTGGCCTTCCGGGAACTGGGATTCGATTCACTGGCAGCGGTCGAGCTGCGGAACGGCCTGGCCGCCGCGACCGGGCTGAGGCTGCCCGCCACGCTGGTCTTCGACCACCCGACCCCGGCCGAACTCGCCCGCTACCTGCTCGACGAGCTGACCGGCACCCTCGACCGCCCCGCACCGGTGGCCACGGCCCGCAGCGCGACCGACGAACCCATCGCCATCGTCGGCATGGCCTGCCGCTTCCCCGGCGACATCGCCTCCCCGGAGCAGTTGTGGCGGTTGGTCGCCGAAGGCCGCGACGCCTTCGGTGACTTCCCCACCGACCGCGGCTGGGACATCGACACGCTCCACGACCCGACCCTGGACCGACCCGGTACCACCTACACCCGGCACGGTGCCTTCCTGCACAACGCCGCCGACTTCGATCCCGCCTTCTTCGGCATGGACGAGGAGGAGGCGCTGGTGACCGATCCCCAGCAGCGCCTGCTGCTGGAGACCTCCTGGGAGGCCCTGGAACGGGCGTCGATCGACCCCGCCTCCCTGCGCGGGTCCGACACCGGCGTCTTCGCCGGCGTCATGTATCACGACTACTTCGCCAGCTTCGGCTCCGGCAGCGTCGTGTCCGGCCGGGTCGCCTACACCCTCGGTCTGGAGGGACCGACCCTGTCCGTCGACACCGCCTGCTCCTCGTCACTGGTGGCGCTGCACCTGGCAGCACAGGCGCTGCGCCAGGGCGACTGCTCCCTCGCCCTGGCAGGGGGAGTGTCCGTGATGGCCACTCCGGGCACCTTCGTGGAGTTCAGCAGGCAGCGGGGTCTGTCCCGCGACGGCCGCTGCAGGCCCTTCGCGGACGCCGCCGACGGCACGGGCTTCGGCGAGGGCGCCGGCGTCCTGCTGCTGGAGCGGCTCGGCGACGCACGGCGCAACGGCCGTACGATTCTGGCCGTCCTGCGCGGCACCGCGGTCAACCAGGACGGCGCCTCGAACGGCATCACGGCGCCCAACGGCCCCGCCCAGCAACGCGTCATCCGCCGCGCCCTGGAGACCGCCGGTGTCAACGCGGCGGACGTCGACGTCGTGGAGGCGCACGGCACCGGCACGACCCTCGGCGACCCCATCGAGGCACAGGCACTGATCGCCACCTACGGCGCGGAGCACTCCGACGAACGCCCGCTGTGGCTGGGGTCGGTCAAGTCCAATCTGGGCCACACCCAGGCCGCCGCCGGAGTGGCCGGAGTCATCAAGATGGTGCAGGCGATCCGCAACGAGACGCTGCCCGCCAGCCTCGGAATCGACACGCCCTCCCGTCACGTGGAGTGGGAGGAGGGCCACGTACGTCTGCTGACCGAGTCCCAGCCGTGGCCCGACGCGGGACGGCCGCGCCGTGCGGGCATCTCCTCCTTCGGCATTTCCGGGACCAACGCCCACGTCATCCTCGAAGCCGCCCCGGCCGAACCGACGGCGCACCCGCGGACACCCGCGCCCCACCCGACGGCCGCCGTGCCCTGGCTGCTCTCCGGGCACACGGAACAGGCGCTGCGCGCCCAGGCCGCCCGGCTGCTGGACCACCTCACCGACGCACCGGACTCCGACGCACGAGAGGTCGCCGGTGCCCTCTTCCACTCCCGCACGGCACTCGCGCACCGCGCCGCCGTAGTGGGACACACCCGGGAGACCCTGACCGAGGGACTGCGCACCCTGTCGCAGGGCCGCACACCGCCCTCGGGCGCGACCGGCACGGCCACCGACGGCAAGCTCGCCCTGCTCTTCTCCGGCCAGGGCTCCCAGACGCCCGGAATGGGCGCCGGACTCGCCGCCGCGTTCCCGGCCTTCGCGGACGCCTACGAAGAGGTGAGCGCGCACCTGAACCCGCTCCTTGACCGGCCCCTGGCCGATGTGCTCGACTCCGCGGAACTGCTCGAACGCACCGAGTACACCCAGCCGGCCCTCTTCGCCTTCGAGGTCGCCCTGTACCGGCTGCTCGAGTCGTTCGGCGTCCGGCCCGACCTGCTGGCCGGTCACTCCGTCGGCGAGTTCGCCGCCGCCCACGTGGCCGGCGTGCTCGGTCTCCAGGACGCGTGCCGGCTCGTCGCCGCACGGGGACGGCTGATGCAGGCCCTCCCCGAGGGCGGCGCCATGGTGGCCGTACGCGCAGGAGAGGACGAGGTCGCGCCCCTGCTCGGCGACGGGGTCGCGATCGCCGCCGTCAACGGACCCGCCTCCGTGGTGATCTCCGGTCCCGCCGGCCCGGTCCGCGCGCTTGCGGCCGGGTTCGAACGCAGCAAGGAACTGGCCGTCAGCCACGCCTTCCACTCGGTCCTCATGGAACCGATGCTGGAGGAATTCCGCGCGCTTGCCGAGTCCCTGTCGTACGGCTCCCTGCGCATCCCGCTGGTGTCGACCCTCACCGGCGCCCAGGCCGCCCCGGACGAGTTGTCCACTCCCGAGTACTGGGTGCGCCACGCCCGCGAGGCCGTTCGTTTCGCCGATGCCGTCACGGCGCTGCACGACGCGGGCGCGAGGCACTTCGCCGAGGTCGGCCCCGGCAGCGCGCTCACCAGCGCGGCCGGTGACTGCCTGCCCGAACACATCGCCGCCGTTCCGCTCCAGCGCCGGGACCGCGAGGAGACCGAGTCCCTGATCTCCGGACTCGCCACGCTGCACGTGCACGGCGCCCATGTCGACTGGACCGACCTGCTGCCCCACCGCGACGGCGCCGAGTTGCCCACCTACGCCTTCCAGCGAGGGCGCTTCTGGATGACCGGCGACCCGAGCGCGACCGGACCCACCGCCGATCACCCGCTGCTGGGCATCGCCGTCGAACGGGCCGACGCCGACGCGAGCCTTTACACCGCGCGGCTCTCGCTGGCCGCGCAGCCCTGGCTCGCCGACCACAGTGTCGGCGGCGTACCCCTTCTGCCGGGGACGGCGTTCGTCGAGATGGCCCTCGCCGCTGGGGCCCGCCAGGACTGCCCTGTCGTGGACGAACTGACCGTTGCCGAACCGCTGGCGCTGCCGGAGCACGGCACCGTCCGGCTCCAGTGCACGGTCGGCGAGCCGGACAGCACCGGAGCACGCGACTTCCGCGTGTACTCCGCGCACTCCGACGGCGACCCCTGGACCACCCACGCGACGGGCACACTCCGCCCGGTGGACCCGGCTCCGACGCCCGCGTACGACCTGACGTCCTGGCCGCCTCCCGGAGCCGAACCGGTCGGCCTGGACGACGTGTACGAACGGCTCGGCGCGCTCGGCGCCGAGTACGGGCCGCACTTCCAGGGCCTGCGGGCCGCCTGGCGCTCGGGCGACGAGGTGTACGCCGAGGTGTCCACGCAGCCCGACGGCGCTCCGTTCGCCCTGCATCCCGCACTGTTCGACTCCGCGCTGCACGCCATCGGCCTGCGTGAAGGTGCCGCCGAGCGGATGGCGCTGCCGTTCGCCTGGAGCGGTGTGGAGCTGCACCGCGCCGGCGCGACGGTCCTGCGGGTGCGGATCGCGCCGCTCGGCTCGGGCGCCGTGCGGATCGACACCGCCGACGCCACCGGCCGGCCCGTGGCCCGGGTCGCGTCACTGGCCCTGCGGGAGGTCGATCCCGCCCGGATCGCCGCGGCCGCGGCCGGCGGTCACGACGACCTGTTCACCCTCGACTGGGTGCCCGTAGCGATGCCGGCCGTCCCGCAGGCCGACCGCTGGACCGTCCTGGGCCCCGGCCACGAGGCCCTGGCCACCACCCTGGCGGGCGAGGTCGCGGAGGTTCTCGCCGCCGCCGACCTGGACGAGGCCGCCGCCCAGAAACCGGCCACCCTCGTCGTCCCGCACGCGGGTGGCGAGGGCCCCGAGCGGATCCGGGCGGCGACACGGCGGCTGCTCGCCGTCGTGCAGGACTGGCTGGCGGACGAACGGTTCGCCGACACCGGTCTCGTCGTCGTCACCCACGGTGCCGTCGGCCCCGGCTCCGGGGATGTCATCGACCCGGGCGCGGCCACCGCGTGGGGCCTCCTGCGTTCGGCTCAGTCCGAGCATCCCGAGCGGATCGTGCTCGCCGACCTCGACGACGACGACGCCTCGCGCCGGCTGCTGCCGTCCGCCGTCGCCTCCGGCGAACCCCAACTGCTGCTGCGCGAGGGCGCGGCGAACGCCCCACGCCTCATGCGGGCACCGCGTCTGGAAACGACGGACCCGGTCGACTGGTCGGGCGGCGTCCTCGTCACGGGCGGCACCGGCGCGCTCGGCCGCCTGACGGCTCGGCACCTGATCACCACGCACTCCGTCACGCGGCTGGTCCTGCTCAGCCGCAGCGGAGCCGAAGCACCCGGCGCAAGTGAGCTGTGCGAGGAACTGACCGCCCTGGGTGCGCGGGTGACGCTCGCCGCCGGGGACGCTTCCGACCGCGCCGTCCTCGCCCGTGTCCTGGACGAGCACCCGGTCACCGCCGTGGTCCACACGGCCGGAGTTCTCGCCGACGCCGTCATCACCTCCCTCACACCAGAGCAACTGGACAGGGCGCTGCGACCCAAACTGGACGCCGCGCTGCACCTGCACGACCTCAGCGCGGACCGGCCCTTGACGGCGCTCGTGCTGTTCTCGTCCGCGGCGGGCCTGCTCGGCAGCCCGGGCCAGGCCGCCTACGCCGCGGGCAACGCCTTCCTCGACGCCCTCGCCGCGCACCGCCGGTCCATGGGACTGGCCGCCGTCTCCCTCGCCTGGGGCGCCTGGGCGGGCAGCGGCGGAATGGCCGACCGGCTGGGCGACACCGATGCCCGCCGCATGACCTCCGGTGGGGTACTGCCCCTCGACGCGGAAGCGGCACTGGACCTGTTCGACGCCGCGGTGGGACGTGCGGAGCCGGTGCTGCTGCCCGCTCGCCTCGAACTGAACGTCCCGAGGGACGCCGCTCGGGTCGCGCCGCTACTGCGCGGCCTGGTCCGTGTGCCGCGCCGCACGGTGGCGACCGGGTCGGCCGCCTCGGCCGCGCTCCGTGGAGAACTGGCCGCATCGACACCCGAGAAGCGGACCGCGAGGCTGCTGGACCTGGTGCGCGACGAGGCCGGGCACGTCCTCGGGACCGAGGAGTTCGAGGCAGACCTGCCCTTCAAGGACCTCGGGTTCGACTCACTGACGGCGGTCGAGTTCCGCAACCGGCTCAACGAGGCCACCGGCTTGAGGCTGTCCGCCACGCTGGTCTTCGACCACCCCAGTCCCGCCGCCCTCACCGACCATCTGGCAGCCGAACTGGCCCCGTCGGTGAACGACGGTTCCCGCACGCAGGACGGCGGCGTCCGCGCGGCCCTGGCATCCATTCCGCTGGAGAAGCTCCGGGAGTCGGGACTGCTGGACAGCCTGCTGGAACTCGCCGGCGGACGACCCGCGCCGGACGAGGTGGGCAACGCTGCGCCCGGCCGCCCTTCGATCGACGCGATGGACGCGATGGACGCCGAGAGTCTGATCAACCTGGCGCTCGACGGTTTCGTCGGCGACGACGACGCTCTGTGACAAGGAAGATAATGATGGCCGAGTCCGAGAAGCCGGACACCAGGATCGTCGAGGCGCTGCGCGCCTCGATGAAGGAGATCGAGCGGCTGCGCGAACGCAACGGAGCCCTCACCGCCGCCGCCCGGGAACCGATCGCGATCGTCGGCATGGCGTGCCGCTACCCGGGCGGAGTCCGCTCGCCCGAGGACCTGTGGCGCCTGGTCGCCGACGAACGCGAGGGGATCGGCGTCTTCCCCGACGACCGCGGGTGGGACCCGGACCTGTACGACGCGCATCCGGGTGTTCCCGGCCGTTCCTACACCCGTGAAGGCGGCTTCCTCTACGACGCGGGTGACTTCGACGCCTCGTTCTTCGGCATCGGTCCCCATGAGGCGTTGGTCATGGACCCGCAGCAGCGGCTGCTGCTTGAGGGGTCGTGGGAGGCGCTGGAGAACGCGGGCATCGACCCTCTGTCGCTGCGCGGCAGCCGCACCGGTGTCTACGCCGGTGTGATGTACCACGACTATTTCGGCAGCTTCGGCTCCGGCAGTGTGGTCTCGGGCCGGGTCGCCTACTCCCTCGGTCTGGAGGGACCGGCGCTCACCATCGACACGGCCTGCTCGTCGTCCCTGGTGGCCCTGCACCTCGCCGCGCACGCCCTGCGTCAGGGCGAGTGCACCCTCGCGCTGGCGGGCGGAGTGACCGTGATGGCCTCACCGGGAACCTTCGTCGAGTTCAGCCGGCAGGGAGCGCTCTCCCCGGACGGCCGGTGCCGGTCCTTCTCCGACGACGCCAACGGCACCGGGTTCTCCGAAGGACTGGGTGTGCTGGTGTTGGAGCGGTTGTCGGATGCGCGTCGGTTGGGGCATCGGGTGTTGGCGGTGGTGCGGGGTTCGGCGGTGAATCAGGATGGTGCGTCGAATGGGTTGACGGCGCCGAATGGTCCGTCGCAGCGGCGGGTGATTGGTCAGGCGTTGGCGGCTGCGGGGGTGTTGGCGTCTGAGGTGGATGTGGTGGAGGGGCATGGTACGGGGACGGCGTTGGGTGATCCGATTGAGGCGCAGGCGTTGTTGGGGGTGTATGGGCAGGGGCGTGGGGTGCCGTTGTGGTTGGGGTCGGTGAAGTCGAATGTGGGGCATACGCAGGCGGCTGCGGGTGTGGCGGGTGTGATGAAGATGGTGTTGGCGTTGGGGGAGGGGTGGTTGCCGCGGACGTTGCATGTGGGGGTGGGGTCGCGGAAGGTGGACTGGGGTGTGGGGCGGGTGGAGTTGTTGTCTCAGGGGCGGTCGTGGGTGCGGGGTGAGCGGGTGCGTCGGGCGGGGGTGTCGTCGTTCGGGATCAGTGGGACGAACGCGCATGTGATTCTGGAGGAGGCACCGGCCGAGGACACCCACACCGAGCCCGAAACCGAACCCGATGCGGCCGGTGTGGTCCTGCCCTTGTCCGCCCGGTCCGCGACCGCCCTCGCGGCCCAGGCCGAGCGGCTGCGGACATTCCTCGTGGACCGCCCCGAGCTGCCGCTGCCTGCCGTCGCCCGAGCCCTGGGCACGCGCCGCGCCGCGCTCACGCACCGGGCGGCCGTCGTCGCGAGCGACCGGCGACAGGTCCTGGCCGGCTTGAGCGCTCTGACCGAGGACGCACCGTCCGCCACGGTACTCACAGGCCGGGCCCGCACCGGCGGACGCACCGCCTTCCTGTTCACGGGGCAGGGCGCGCAGCGCCTGGGCATGGGCCTCGAACTACGCGCTCACTACCCGGTGTTCGCCGAGGCCTTCGACGAGATCGCCGCTCACCTGAAGGTGGACCTGGTGGGTGTCCTCGCCGGGGACGACGAAGAGGCCGTGCAACGGACCGAGTACGCCCAGACCGCCCTGTTCACCTACGAGGTGGCGCTGTTCCGGCTGCTGGACTCGTTCGGTGTCCGTCCCGACGTGCTGACAGGTCACTCCGTCGGTGAGATCGCCGCCGCCCATGTCGCCGGCGTGCTGGACCTGCCCGACGCGTGCGCCCTCGTCGCCGCCCGCGGCCGGCTCATGCAGGCACTGCCCGAGGGCGGTGCGATGGTCGCCGTACAGGCGAGCGAGGACGAGGCGCGGCCCCTGCTGAACGACCGGGTCGAGCTGGCCGCGGTCAACGGACCGGAGGCGGTGGTGCTGTCCGGGGAGCGGGCGGCGGTCCTGGCCGCCGCGGCGAACTTCGCGAAGACCAAGCGGCTGCGTGTCTCGCACGCGTTCCACTCCTTCCTGATGAACGACATGCTCGACGACTTCCAGGCCGTCGCCGAGCGGCTCACCTACCACGAGCCGCGCATCGACCTGGTGTCCGCCCTTTCCGGAGGCCCCGCCACCGCGGAGCAGTTGCGGGACCCGCGGTACTGGGTGCGGCACGTCCGCCGGACGGTGCGCTTCGCAGACGCCGTCGCCTGCCTCGCCGAAGCCGGAACCACCCGCTTCGTCGAAGTCGGCCCCGACGCCGTTCTGACCGCCCTAGCCCGGGACACCGTCGGCGAGAGCGGGACCCTCTTCGTCGCTCTCGGCCGGCGCCACGTCGCCGAACCGACGGCCCTTCTCTCCGGCCTCGGCCGACTGCACACCGACGGCCTGCCGTTGGACTGGCCGGCGCTCTTCCCCGGTACGGCCCGCGCCGAACTGCCCACCTACGCGTTCCGGCACGAGCGCTACTGGCTGAACACCGACGTCCCCATGACCATGGATCCGACCGTCGGCCACCAGGCCACCCCACCCCTCGAAGGCGGACAGACGCAGGCCCTGCGACAACGGCTGACGGCGGCCTCCCCCGAGCGGCGTGAGGCCCTGCTGACCGACCTCGTACGAGCCCGAACCGCCGCGACCCTCGGACACGACGGGCCGGAAGCCGTCGAAGCCGAGGCTCCTTTCCTCGAGATCGGCATGGACTCGGTGTCCGCCTCCGAACTGCGCAGTGCCCTCGGCGACGCCCTGGGCCTCACCGTCACCGCCGGCGCCGTCTTCGACCACCGCACGCCCGCCGCGCTCGCCGCCCATCTGCGCGAGATGCTCGATGAGGGCGCTGATGCGCGGCCCACGGCCGCAGAGGACATCGAGTCCGTCGGCGGCCTGGTGCGGCGAGCGGCCGCCGACGGGGTGTGGGAGCGAGCCATCACCCTTCTGCACAGCGCCGCGGACATCCTGCCGGCCTTTTCCTCGGTGGCCGAGTTCGGTCAGGTCCGGGACCCCGTCCGTCTGTCCTCCGGGACCGCGGGACCGAGGCTCTTCTGCCTGCCCTCACCGATGGCTCTGGGCGGTGCCCACCAGTACGCCCGCTTCGCCCGGCACTTCCACGGACGGCGCGACGTCCTCGTGCCGGACGTGCCCGGCTTCGTACCGGGCGAACCGCTGCCCAGCTCCGTGGACGCGGTCGTGGAGGTCGTGGTCGAAGGGATCCGCCGCGCCCGCGGGGACGGACAACCCTACGTCCTCCTCGGGTACTCCTCCGGCGGACAGTTCGCCCACGCGGTGGCGGAAGTGATGGAGAAGGCCGGGGAGCCCGCTTCCGGCGTAGTCCTGCTGGACACCTACCTGCTGACCGAACAGGGCACCGAGGAGCTCCGGCGCGAGATGTTCAACGGCATGCTGGACCGTGAGTCGTCGGTGGGAGGGTTCGGCACCGCGCGTCTCGCCGCGATGAGCCGCTACAGCGAGCTGATCCTGCACTGCCTGCCGGGTGGGTTGACGGCCCCGGTGCTCTTCGTCCGGCCCGAGGACCCCTTCGCGCCCGGCCTCGTCGACTGGCGGGCGGGTTGGCAGGGCGCCCACGAACTCGCCGAGGTGCCCGGTACCCACTTCACGATTCTGGAGGATCACGCGGCCACGACCGCCCAGGCCGTCGAGGACTGGCTCTCCGCAATCGAGACGGATTGAGGACGGATTGAGGAAAGAGGCGCGGGGCTTGTGCGCCGCCCCGCGTACTCTTCACCAGCTCGCCTCACGGAAATGCGACATCCAGGCCTCGATGTCACAGCGAATGATGTCGGGATCGATATTCAGTCGAACCGCGATTTCCTCCGCCGCCGACTCCGTGTGCCAATTGCTGCGCTGCAGGGCAAGCCACATCGTCGTACCGCGCGGACCGCATCGGTGGTGCTTACCGGTCCGGGGTGAGAACAACTGCAGGTACCCGTCGGGCTGGACGCTCGCGATCAGCCCCAAATCATGTCCCATATCGTCCCGTCCCGTCCGTGCCGTATGGCAATGCCCCTCGTCCGTGAGGACGTCGACTGTCCTGGCCACAGAGAATCCCATCGCTCGTCCTTTCGGCGTACGCCCCGACGTTACCCGGTTCCCCGGCTTATGGGCACTGGCCGTGACCCCACCTTTCGAGGGGGTGAAAGATCCGGGCGGGGTGGTGCCAAGTACCCCTGCCCTACGGAAGTTTTCTCGCCCCGTCGGCTCCGTCAAGTAGAGAAATCTCTACCTTCAATCGGCGAGTTAAGGCCAGTGCGCGGCGTGTTCGACCGTCCTAATCTGATCCGCAGAAACCGCGTAGGAACGCGACACCTCATAGGGGAGCCCGAGTGCAAACATCACACGCCCTTCAGACGACGGAGGCGGTACGGCTGGATGCCGTGTCGAAGACATACGGAGGCGCGGACAGCAGCGTGATCGCGCTCCGGGAATTCTCGATGGGCTTCGCCGGCGCCACCTTCACCGCGGTGATGGGTCCGTCCGGATCCGGCAAGAGCACCTTCCTGCACTGCGCCGCGGGCCTCGTCCGGCCCACCTCGGGCACGGTCACCGTGGGCGGCACCGACCTCGCCGGCCTGGACGATACCCAGCTGACCGAGCTGCGCCGTGACCGGATCGGCTTCATCTTCCAGTCGTTCAACCTGCTCCCTGCCCTGACGGTGCGACAGAACATCACGCTGCCGCTGCAACTCGGCGGCCAGCGGCCCGACAAGGACCTCATCCGCACCGTGGTGCACCGTGTCGGCCTGGGCGACCGCCTCGGCCATCTCCCCTCCGAGCTGTCCGGCGGTCAGCAGCAGCGGGTCGCCATCGCGCGTGCCCTGGTCACTCGCCCGGCCGTGGTCTTCGCCGACGAGCCCACCGGTGCCCTCGACACCCGTACCGCGGCTTCGGTGCTCGGCCTCCTGCGGGAGTCCGTCGACACGGCCGGTCGGACCCTGGTCATGGTCACCCACGACCCGGTGGCCGCCTCCTACGCGGACCGGGTGGTCTTCCTCGCCGACGGCAGCTTCGCGGGCGAGCTGTTCCGTCCGACGGCCGACGCGGTCGCCGCGCGGATGACCCGGCTCGGTGCCTGGGACGACGAGACGACGCGGCAGACGACGCCGGCGACCTCCGGAGGGCTGCACTGATGTGGCGACTCGCCCTGCGCACCCTGAAGTTCCGGCGCGCCAGCTTCGTCGCGACCTTCCTCGCCATGTTCCTCGGTGCCGCGATCGTCATCGGCTGCGGCGGTCTCATGGAGACCGGTGTGAGGATGGCCGCGGAGCCGCAGCGCCTCGACGGTGCCCCCATCGTGGTCACCGGTGAACAGACCTACGACGGGGCCGCGCTCTCCGAGCGTCACCGCATCGATCCGGACCTCCTCGGCGAGGTCACCCGGACCGAAGGCGTCAGCGAGGCGGTCGCGGACGTGTCCTTCCCCGCCACCGTCCTGGGGGACGGCAAGCCGTTGACCGATGAGGACGCCTCCTTCGGGCAGGGCTGGGCCAGTGCCCGGCTCACCCCCTATACCCTCGCCGCCGGTGGATCCCCCGCCACCGGCGGCGAGGTTGTCCTCGACGCCGAACTCGCCGACCGTGCGGGCGTTCGCGCCGGATCGTCGGTCGACATCGTCGTCAACGGCGCCACGGAGCGCTTCAGGGTCAGCGGAATCGCCGAACAAGGCGGCGACCGCAACTCCGACGCGGCGGTGTTCTTCAGCGACAGCACGGCCCGCAGCCTGGCCGGCGGGAAGATCGACTCCATCGGCGTCCTGCCGGATGGCCGAGCCGGCACCGCCGCGGTCGCCGACGCGGTCCGGTCCGCCGTCGGAGAACGGGCCGAGGTGCTCACCGGCGAGCAGCGGGGCCTGGCAGAACTGCCGGGCACCCTCGCCAGCCAGCGCACCGTCGTGATCCTCGCGGCGATCTTCGGCTCGTCCGTCGTGCTGATCGTGATGTTCGGCGTCGCCTCCACCCTCGGGCTCTCACTGCAGCAGCGTGCCCGCGAGATGGCCCTGCTGCGTGCCGTGGGCTCCACCCCCCGGCAGCTGCGCCGCATGATCCTGAGCGAGACGGCGGTGCTGTCCGCAGCCTCGGTGCTGCTGGCCCTCTGGCCGGGCTACCTGCTGGGCCGGATGCTGTTCGCCGTGCTCACGTCGAGCGGTGTCGTGTCGTCGGAGATCGTGTACCACGCGGGCTGGATGCCCATGGCCGTCGGCGCCGTCGTCACGGTACTCGCCGCGGCCGGCGCAACCCGGTTCGCCGGCCGCCGTGCGGCCCGCACCGAGCCGGTCGCCGCCCTGGCCGAAGGCGCCGTGGCCACCCAGTGGTTCAGCCGAACCCGCCTGCTGATCGCGCTGTTCTTCCTCGCCAACGGCCTCGGCCTCGCGATCGCCACCGCCACGGTGATGGAGGACGGCCCCACCCTCGCCAGCACCGCGGGACCCGCCTCGGTCCTGTTCTGCATCGGCCTCGCGCTGCTCGCCCCCGGCATCACCAAGGTGATGGTCGCCCTGCTGCGACCGCCGGTGCGCGCCTTCTCCGGCATCCCCGGACAGCTGGCCCTGCGCAACGCGAGTACCGCCGGCGTCCGGATGGCGGGTGCCGTCGCCCCCATCCTGCTGCTCGTGGGCATCGCCACAGGCACCCTGTACATGCAGTCGACCGAGAACGAGGTGTCCAGGAGCTCCTACGACCAGAACGTCCTGGCCGACTACGTCCTCGACTCCTCCACCGGTGGATTCGCCCCCGGAGTGGTCGACAGGGTCCGCGATACGCCCGGGGTGAGCGCGGCCTCCGAGTTCGTCACCAGTCGCGGCTTCGTCGACGCGCCGGACGGGCGGGTCGATGCCGAACTCCGGGGGGTGTCCGCCGACGGGGTACGGCAGATCCTCGACCTGCGCCCTGTGGCGGGTTCGCTGGGCGACCTGCGCGACGACACCGTCGCGCTCTCCGACAAGAAGGCGGAGGAGTACGGGGTGAGCGTCGGCGACCGGCTCCCGATGCACCTCGGCGACGGCACCGCGGTACGCCCCACGGTGGTCGCCCTCTACGCCGACAACCCCAAGCAGCCGTATCTGACCCTGCCCTCGAAGACACTCGCCCCGCACACCGGCGACGAGCTCGCGGACCAGATCCTGGTGCGTTCGGACGCGGGTGCATCGGAGCGAGTCCAGACCGAGCTGGCCTCGCTGGCTCGGACACTGCCCGGGACCGAGCTGGACGACGCGTCCTCATTGGCCGGCCGGAACAACCAGATCCAGCAGATCCTGATCGCGGCCAACTACACCATCGTTGCCATGATCGTCGGGTACGCCGCCATCACCGTCGTCAACACGCTCGTCGCCGTCACCCGCAAACGGCGCGCCGAGTTCGGCCTTCAGCAGCTCACCGGCGCCACACGTCGCCAAGTACTCGACATGCTGACCGTCGAGGGCGTGCTCATCGCGGTCATCGCCACCGTCCTCGGCACGCTCGCCTCGGCGACCACCATCGTGCCCTACAGCATGGTGAAGGCCGACTCCTACCTGCCCTCCGGATCCATCGGCATCTATCTCGCCATCGTCGGCGGTTCCCTGGCCCTGGTCTTCGGCGCCACCCTGCTGCCCGCCATGCGGGGCATGCGCACCCCCGCCATCGAGACGGTGAAGGCCGCGTGAGTCACATCAGTGCCGGGCCGCCCTCGACATCCCCCGCCGAGGGCGGCCCTCTCTCCACCTTCGTCCTGGCCTTCACCCAGGGACGGCAGCCTGTACGGGACCGGCTCCGCCACACCGCTGTGCAGACGATGATCGGGGCTCTGATCGCCTCCGGAGCCCTGGCCTCGGTCGCCCTGCTCGTCACCACCACATACTTCGTCATCCTCTGCGTCATCGGGATCGGCTTCCTCACCCTGCCGTACCTGACCACCGCGGTGCGGTGGGTCTGCGACCTCAACCGGCGCGCCGCGGGCCTCTGCGGTGTCCCGGTGGAACGGCCCTACCAGCCCGAACCGGAGGAGATCGAACGCGACATCGTCGGGTGGATGCGTCGCTGCAAGTGGATCCTGGCGGATCCCGCGACCTGGCGGGACCTGCTGTGGTTGCTTGTGAACAGCGTCGTGGGCACCGTCCTCGGCTTCATTCCCTGCGCGATGCTGTACTACGCGGGTGAGGGCCTCGCACTGGCCGGCGGACTGTGGCAGCCGTTCGCCGCCGACGGCGAGGGCAGGTGGTATCTGCTGATTGAGGTCGACAGCTGGGCCGCTGCCCTCCCCGTGGCCCTCGCCGCGGTGGCGGTACTCGCGGCGTGGCTGTACCTCACGCCCTGGGTGCTGCGCGCTCACGCCCATCTCGCCCAGCTCCTGCTGGGGCCCACCGAACGCGCCCGCCTTGCCTCCCGGGTACGGCACCTGGCGGAGACCCGGTCCGGGGTGCTCGACATCCAGGCCGCGGAACTACGCCGTATCGAGCGCGACCTGCACGACGGCGCACAGGCGAGGCTGATCGGTCTCGGACTGCAACTCGGTGCGGTGGAAAGGCAACTGGATCCGGATAACGCCGAGGCGAGGCGACTGCTGAGGGAAGCTCGCGACTCCTCGGTGCAGGCGCTGCGTGAACTGCGCGACCTGGTCCGCGGCATTCACCCACCCGTCCTCGCGGAGCGCGGTCTCGCCGACGCCCTGCGAGCGCTCGGGCTGGCCTCCCCGCTGCCCGTCACGGTGGTCGCGGACCTGTACGGCCCCTTGCCCGATCCAGTGGAGAGCTCCTTCTACTTCTCGGTGTCGGAACTGCTCGCCAACGCGCTCAAGCACGCCGAGGCGGGTCGGATCGAGGTGGTCGCCTGGTACACCGACGGCATCCTGCACGGGCGTGTCACCGACGACGGCCACGGAGGCGCGAGCATTTCGGCCGGGACCGGCCTGGCAGGCATCCGCCGCCGACTGGCATCCTTCGACGGGACCTTGGAGATCAACAGTCCCCCGGGCGGTCCCACCGTGATCAAGATGGAGTTGCCGTGCGCGTTGTCCTCGCCGAAGACCTCTTCCTCCTGAGGCAGGGAATCATCCAACTGCTCGAGGCGTACGACTGTCAGGTGGTCGCCGCCGTGGACAACGGAGCGGACCTGAGGGACGCCATCACCCTGCACAGCCCCGATCTGGCCGTGGTGGACGTGCGGCTGCCGCCCACGTTCACCACTGAAGGTCTGGAGGCGGCCCTGCGCGCTCGCCGCGACCGGCCCGGGCTGCCCATCCTCGTCCTCTCCCAGCACGTCGAGCAGATGTACGCCCGCGAACTGCTCGCGGACGGCACCGGCGGGATCGGCTATCTCCTCAAGGACAGCGTCCTCGACGACGTGCAGTTCATCGAAGCCGTCCGCCGGGTCGCGGCCGGCGGTACGGCGATGGACCCCGCCGTGGTCGCCCAGCTGATGACCTCCAACGCCCGGGATCAGCCACTCGCGGCGCTGAGCGCCCGTGAGCGCGAGGTGCTGGAGCTCATGGCCGAGGGGTGCTCCAACACCGCCATCGCACAACGGCTCACCGTCACCGAAGGAGCCGCTGCGAAACACATCTCAGGCATCTTCACCAAGCTGATGCTGCCCCCGTCCAGCGACAGCAATCGCCGGGTCCTGGCAGTGCTCGCCTATCTCAACGCCTGAGCGGGTGGCCCTCTGAGCTGGTGGGGGTGGTAGGGGTGTCCCTCGGGGGTCGGGGTCGGTGAGACTTCTCAGGCATGCTGCTCCGCGCGGCATGAGGAGCCGCCTCTACGAAGGGAACGCCCGCCCCATGACCATGCTCGCCGAACGGGACCGCCTGTGGATCCGCCGGTACCACCCCCGTCCGGACGCCGCCGTCAGGGTGGTGTGTCTGCCACACGCGGGCGGCTCCGCAAGCTTCTACCGGCAGCTGTCCGCGGGTCTGTCCGAGGACATGGACGTCCTGGCCGTGCAGTACCCCGGGCGTCAGGACCGGCGTGCGGAGCCCTGCGTAGCGACCATCGGAGAACTCGCCGACGAGGTGACCTCCGTGCTCCTGTCCTGGACGGATCGCCCGATGGTCCTCTTCGGGCACAGCATGGGCGCGACCCTGGGCTTCGAGATCGCGCGGCGGCTGGAACGCGATCACGATGTCGTGCCCCGCGCCCTGTTCGCCTCGGCGCGCCGCGCTCCCGCCACGCAGCGAGTGGAGACGGTCCATCTCCGTGACGACGACGGGGTCATCGCCGAGATGAGGCAGCTGAGCGGCACGGACGCCGCCATCCTCGACGACGAGGAGCTGATCCGGATGGCCCTGCCGGCCATCCGTGCCGACTACCGCGCGGTCGAGACCTACGTCTACGAGCCCGGCCCCAAGCTGCGCTGCCCCGTGTGGAGTCTCGTGGGCGAGAGCGACCCCAAAGTGCGGATCGAAGAGGCGCGTGCCTGGTCGGAGCAGACCGAGGGCAGCTTCGACTTCCGTGTCTTCGGCGGAGGACATTTCTACCTGACGGAGCATCAGTCGGAGATACTCCGCCTGGTCCGCGAGGCGGCCTCCGGGGCGGAGGTCTAGAGCCAGCGCTTGTGCTTGAAAATGCCCCAGAGGCATACTCCGAGGCCGACCATGAGCGCGACCGCGAAGGGGTATCCGAAGGTCCAGTGCAACTCGGGCATGTGGTCGAAGTTCATGCCGTACGTGGACGCCACCAATGTCGGTGTGAAAAGGATGGCAGCCCAGGAGGAGATCTTCTTGACCTCCTCCCCCTGCTCCATGGTCTCGTAGGCGAGCCGGCGACTCTCCTCGCCCTGGGCGAGGCTCGCGCTGGACATGCGGCGCATCGCTTCGTTCTGCTCGAGGGAGACGAGTGTGGCGTGCACGGTGAGGGCGCTGTCCAGCATGGTCCGCATCGTCGCGACGCGTTCGGTCACACGAATCGTGTGGTCGAGCACATTGCGCAACTGATTCTCCACCTCGCTCCGGGTGCCGTACTTCGTCGTCCCACGGAGCAGGGCGTTGAGCATGGTGCCGAGGGGGTTGATGGCGTGCTGGAAACCGATCACCTGGGACAGCAACTGGTAGATGCGTTTGGAGAGGTTCGGATCGACGTCTCCTGAGAACAGCTGTGTCTCGACCTCGTCGACATCCTCTTCGAGCCCGGCCACGACGGGAGCGTATCCATCGACGACATCGTCGAAGATCGAGGTGAGGACGGCCTCCGGACCCGTGGCCAGGAACTCCGGGTCCGCCTCCAGCCGTTGTCTGACCATCGCGAGGTCGGGTCGCTGGGCGTGCCGGACGGTCACGGCGAATCCGCGCCCGGTGAAGACATGGATCTCACCGAACTCGACCTGCTCCCTCTCGTCGTCGTACCACGCCGGGCGGAGCACGGCGAAGAGAGTGTCACCGTAGCGTTCGAGCTTGGCCCGCTGATGGCCCTTCTGCGCGTCCTCCACCGCGAGTGGGTGCAGATCGAATTCCTCCGCCACGGAGGCGAGCTCCGGGGTGCTGGGGAGGTACAGCCCGATCCAGGCCATGCCGTCGGACTGTTCGAGTGCCTGATAGGTGCGGTGGAGAGTGGGCGGGCTCGCCACCCGGACGCCGTCGACGTAAATGCCGTTGTCAACGAGTGTCATTGCCCTCCTTCTGGGCGGCCGTCCCGGCGGACCGCGCCTTGCCGCGCACGCCGCCGACCGCCGATTATGCCGATCGGCGTCGACTGTGACAGTCCGACGCGCGCACGGGCCGAGCCATGGACGCCGACGCCTCACCGGACTCGGGTGGGACCGCCCCGGCCGCGAGGCAGGGCACCTCGGACAGGTGCGGCCGGGGCGGGGTATGAGGGACCTCGAATCCGAGGTTGCCGGGGATGACGGGCCGACGCCCATCCGCCGGCCCGGTGGCTGTCCAGGGACACCGGACCGGCGGACGACGATCCGAACTGGACCCCATCATCACAACCGATCCGAAAAGTGTCAACATTTACTCCGCATTGGTCTTCAGCTCCTCAGAGGCGCCGGAGGCCATGGAGCACCTTCTCCAGGAGGGCGGTATCCGGGAGCGAAGCGCCAGACCGGGCCGCGCGGGGGTGGCGCGCGGTGACCCGACCCGCGTCGCGCAGGTCGCCGAGAAGAATGCGGACCGCTGTGACCGGCAGCTTCAGCTCCGCCGAGATCTCGACCACGGCTGTCGGGTGCCGGCACAGCTCCAGGATCCGGCGGTGTTCCGACTGCATCCACCTCGCCGGCCGGCATTCGCTGACGATGAGCGTCACTACGTCGAACAACTCGCTGGGGTGACTGCGTCCTCCCAGAATTGTGAACAGTCGGTCGGGGGTCCCGGTGTCCACCGGCCCACGCATCACGACGCGGAGCTCCCGCGGGCGGAGTCCCGGGGCGCCGCACGAAGGTGCTCGCCGATCTGTTCGACCAGCTCCGCCATCTGGTGCCCGACGACGCCCGGATCCGCGCTTTCCTGGCCCAGAACCGCCAGATGCGCGCCGGTGCCGGCCCTGACGATGAACAGCTGGCCGCCTGGGTACTCGGTCATGAAGGGCCGGACGCCGCCCGAGCCGTCGCCGAACTCCACGGACGCGCCCTGGGCGAGAGCCTGAATGCCGGAACAGATGGCTGCCAGTTGATCGGCTTTGTCGAGCGATAACGCCTCGGTCCAGCACAGCTTCAGGCCGTCCCTGAACAGGACCAGAGCGTGTTGGGCCCCAGGGGCCCGCTTCAGAAGGCTCTCCAGGAGCCAGATGAGACTGTTGTCCGCGGTGCGCATAGCGGTGATGGGACGGTGGAACCGAGCTGGCGGCCACCGGTCCAGCCTCCAAACTTTCCGACTCGATTGTGCGCAGGGGCGGATGACCAGCCCACTGCAGTGGGGGGAGTGCTGCTTGATCAGACGTCGGAGCTCTTGTGGAAGGCTTCCAGGATGCGCTCGGCGGCCAGAGTGGCGGTGAGTTCACCGTCACGAACCCGGCGTTCCAGCGCGGGCGCACGGGACTGCACCTCGAAAGAGGCGTGCAGGCGGCCGAGCAGCTCCTCGCGGACCATGGTCCAGGTCCAGTCGACCTGCTGGTCCCGGCGGCGGTCGGCCAGTCGTCCGGTGGACTCCAGCAGGGTGCGATGCTGCTCAAGTCTCTCCCACACGGTGTCGAGGCCTGCCGACTCCCGTGCGCTGCAACTGAGCACCGGCGGCGTCCAGAAGGCGTCCTTGCCGTGCATCAGCCGCAGGGCACCCGCCAGTTCCCGTGCCGCGGAGCGGGCGTCCCGCTCGTGCGGGCCGTCCGCCTTGTTGACGGCGATCACGTCGGCCAGCTCCAGGACGCCCTTCTTGATGCCCTGGAGCTGGTCGCCGGTGCGGGCCAGGGTGAGCAGCAGGAAGGAGTCGACCATGTTCGCCACGGCCGTCTCGGACTGGCCGACGCCGACGGTTTCGACGAGCACGACGTCGTAGCCGGCGGCCTCCATCACGAGGATCGACTCGCGGGTGGCCTTCGCGACACCGCCGAGGGTGCCGGCCGTGGGGGAGGGGCGGACGAAGGCCGCCGGGTCGACGGCCAGCCGCTCCATGCGTGTCTTGTCCCCGAGGATCGAGCCACCGGTCCGGCTGGAGGACGGGTCGACCGCGAGGACGGCGACCCGGTGTCCCTGCTCGGTGAGCATCGTGCCGAAGGCGTCGATGAACGTCGACTTGCCCACCCCCGGCACTCCGCTGATCCCGATACGCCGCGCCTTGCCACTGTGCGGCAACAGGTCGGTCAGCAGCCGCTGTGCCAGTGAGCGGTGTTGTGGCCGGGTGGACTCGACGAGCGTGATGGCCCGTGCCACGATCGCACGCTTGCCGTCGAGCACTCCCTTGACGTAAGTGTCCAGATCGATCACCATCGCGGTCGCGGCCTCACAGAGCGTCGTGCCCGAGATCGGCGGCGAGCCGGGTCACGAGGTCGTGGGCGGCGTCCGGGATCACCGTTCCGGGCGGGAAGACGGCGGCCGCGCCCATCTCCAGCAGGGTGGGAACGTCCTGGGGCGGGATCACACCGCCCACGACGACCATGATGTCCTCGCGTCCCTCCTCGGCGAGTTGTTCGCGCAGTGCCGGTACGAGGGTGAGGTGGCCGGCGGCCAGCGAGGAGACGCCGACGATGTGCGCGTCCGCCTCGACGGCCTGGCGGGCCACTTCGGCGGGCGTCTGGAACAGTGGGCCGACATCCACGTCGAAGCCGAGGTCGGCGAAGGCGGTGGCGATCACCTTCTGACCGCGGTCGTGGCCGTCCTGGCCCATCTTGGCGACCAGGATGCGGGGACGGCGGCCCTCAGCCTTGGCGAATCGGTCCACGAGGGTGCGGGTACGGTCCACGGACGGTGACTCGCCTGCTTCGTTGCGATACACACCGGAGATGGTACGGATCTGGCTCGCGTGCCGCCCGTACACCTTCTCCAGGGCGTCTGAGATCTCCCCGACGGTCGCCTTCGCGCGGGCCGCGTCGACCGCGAGTTCCAGCAGGTTGCCCTCGCCCTCGGCGGCACGTGTGAGCGCCGCCAGTGCGTCCTGGCAGGCCGACTCGTCGCGCTCGTCCCGCAGGCGTCGCAGCTTGGCGATCTGCTGGGAGCGCACCGAGGAGTTGTCGACCTTGAGCACGTCGATCCGCTCGTCGGTCTCGACGCGGTACTTGTTGACGCCGATGACCGGCTGCCGGCCCGAGTCGATGCGGGCCTGTGTGCGGGCCGCCGCCTCCTCGACCCGCAGCTTGGGTATGCCCGCGTCGATCGCCTGGGCCATGCCGCCCGCCTGTTCCACCTCTTGGATGTGCTGCCAGGCGCGGCGGGCGAGGTCGTACGT
Organism: Streptomyces sp. NPDC056296; assembly: GCF_042268605.1. NCBI lineage: Bacteria > Bacillati > Actinomycetota > Actinomycetes > Kitasatosporales > Streptomycetaceae > Streptomyces > Streptomyces sp. NPDC056296. The sequence continues at coordinate 114,820 of NZ_JBHJRX010000007.1, forward strand.
CAGACGCTCGACGTAGGCACTGCCGCCCCACGGATCGATCACTCGCGTCGTCCCGGACTCCTGCTGGAGCAGCAACTGCGTGTTGCGGGCGATGCGGGCGGAGAAGTCGGTGGGGAGCGCGAGCGCCTCGTCGAGAGCGTTGGTGTGCAAGGACTGGGTGTGTCCCTGCGTGGCGGCCATCGCCTCCACACACGTGCGCGTGACGTTGTTGAACACGTCCTGCGCGGTCAGCGACCAGCCCGAGGTCTGGGAATGCGTGCGCAGCGACAGTGACTTGGAGTTCTTCGGGTCGAACTGCTTGACCAGCTTCGCCCACAGCAGGCGAGCCGCACGCAGCTTGGCGACCTCCATGAAGAAGTTCATCCCGATCGCCCAGAAGAAGGACAGCCGGGGCGCGAAGGCGTCGACGTCCAGGCCCGCCTCCCGCCCGGCCCGGATGTACTCCACGCCGTCCGCGAGGGTGTAGGCCAGCTCGAGGTCGGCGGTCGCTCCGGCTTCCTGGATGTGATACCCGGAGATCGAGATGGAGTTGTAGCGCGGCATGCGCCGGGAGGTGAAGGCGAAGATGTCGGAGATGATCCGCATCGACGGCTTCGGCGGGTAGATGTAGGTGTTGCGGACCATGAACTCCTTGAGGATGTCGTTCTGGATGGTCCCGGCCAGCTTCTCGGGCGGTACGCCCTGCTCCTCCGCCGCCACGATGTACAGCGCGAGTACCGGCAGCACGGCGCCGTTCATCGTCATCGACACGGTCATCCTGTCCAGCGGGATGCCGTCGAAGAGCTGCCGCATGTCGTAGATCGAGTCGATCGCCACGCCCGCCATGCCGACGTCACCCGTCACCCGGGGGTGGTCGCTGTCGTAGCCCCGGTGTGTGGGCAGGTCGAAGGCGACGGACAGGCCCTTCTGACCGGCGGCCAGGTTACGGCGGTAGAAGGCGTTCGACTCCTCGGCGGTCGAGAAGCCGGCGTACTGGCGGATGGTCCAGGGCTGATTGACGTACATCGTCGGATACGGGCCGCGCAGGTACGGCGCGATGCCCGGGCGGGTGTCCAGGAAGTCCAGGTCGTCGAGGTCCTGGCTCGTGTACAGCGGCTTGACGGCAATGCCCTCCGGCGTCTCCCACAGGGACTCCTCCGCGCCGGTGGCCTGCTTGACGGCGGTGCTCCATTCGTAGGCGCCACAGGCGGATGCCTGGTTTCCGAGCTCGATCCCGGAGAAGTCGGGGATGGACATCAGGACACTCCCATGCGGTCGAGGGTGGCGGACAGCACAGCGACCGTGTCACAGCCCGCGAAGATGTAGGCGTCGATGCCTGCCTGGTCACGCAGGCCTGCGAGGAACACGTACGACGCCCCGGCGGTCCTCAGCTCCGAGGCCACGGTCGTGGCCTGCTCCTCGTACACGGCGTCACTGGAGCACAGGCACACCTCGCGTGCCCCGCTCTCCTCGAAGGCGCCATCAGTGACCGGCTCGATGCCGCCCGCCTGGAAGAGGTTCGAGGCGAAGGTGAGGCGCGCGGTATGCGCCGCGGCCGGGCCGAGCGCGGCCAGAAAGATCCGGGGCCGGGAGCCGGTGGCGGCCAGATGGGCGTCGGAACGAGCCCGCAGCGCCTCGAATGCCTCGTCTCGCCGCACCCGCGGCAGACCTCCCGAGAGTGGCGTGGGTGCGGGCTCGCGGACGACCGGCTTCTCGGCCAGGAACGGGAACTCGCCGACGCCGGTGATGGGTTCGCGGCGCGTGGCGAGCTTGTTGCTCCGGACTTCCCAGGTGCTGGCGAGACCCTGCCCGAGGCGTCCCGAGCGCAGGGCGGCCGCCTGCCCACCCAGATGCTCGAGCCACTGAAAAAACTCCCAGCCGGCATGGGCCAGTTCGTCCGTGAGCCGCTCCACGTACCAGGAGCCGCCCGCCGGGTCGATCACACGGGACAGGTGCGACTCCTCGATGAGGATGCTCGAAGTGTTGCGGGCGATGCGCCGGGAGAACGCGTCCGGCAGGCCGAGCGCGTGGTCGAAGGGCAGTACGGTCACCGCGCCGGCGCCGCCCACACCCGCGGCCAGTGTGGCGAGCGTCGTGCGCAGCATGTTCACCCACGGGTCCCGGCCTGTCATCATGACCGGCGAGGTGACGGCATGCTGCAGCTGAGCGCTGGGTGCCCCGCAGACCTCGGTCACCCGCGCCCACAGCCGGCGCGCGGCCCGTAGCTTGGCGATGGTGAGGAACTGGTCGGCGGTGGCCGCATAGCGGAACTCCAGCTGTGCACACGCCTCCTCGGTCGTCAGTCCGGCCTCGGTGAGCTCGCGCACATAGGCGACGCCCGTGGCCAGCGAGGACCCCAGTTCCTGGGCGGCCGAGCCGCCTGCCTCGTGGTACGGCAGCGCGTCCACGGTCAGCGCACGCAGCCCCGGGTACTCCGCGGTACACAGCCGCGCCAATGAGGCGATCGGCGTGAACGCTGAGGACGTGCCCGTGCGGGCCTCGTGGCCGAGGGGGTCGGCACCGAGGTTGCCGCGCGCCGCCTCCTTGGCGACGCCCCGGTCCTCGTACTGCCGCAGCAACTCCCGCGCGGCGGGATCCACGTCGGCTCCGGCGTCGAGGACGACGGGGGCCAAGTCGAGGTGCACGCCGTCCAGGACCCGGCCGAGCGAGGACAACGGAATGCCGTGGGCGCCGACGGCCAGCCAGAGTGACGTGACGCCGTTCTCCAGGTCGGACAGGACCGCGTCGCCGTCCGGCGCCGCATGCCACTGCCGTACGTCCCAGCCGCCGACGGTGTTCCCCTGGGCCCTGCCCCCGCGTACGAACGGCGCGAACCCCGGAAGGCCGGGGTCGGGGGCGGCGTCGCTCCCCGTATAGAGGGGCCTGGTGACGAGCCCGTCCTCCAGTGAAGTGGACAGCGCTTCTTCCGCCGCGCTTGCGGAGACCTCCTTGCCGGACTTGTGCAGGACGCTCTCCACGAGAGCCTGCCACTGCTCGTGTGAGGCGTTGGGGAACTCGCCGGCGAGCGAGAGCCCGTCGTCAGGTAGGACGGTCATGGAGGCCTTACCAAAGTCGTCGGACGTTGTTGAGTGTGCGGCCGGCCGCGTCGTCAGGGCATGGTGCTGTCAGCGGCCCAACAGCAGTTGTTCAACGCGAGACCGTGAGGTGTACACGGCCCGGCTCTTGGCCGCCTCGATGGAAGCACCTGGTCAAGACGAGGATAAGAAGCCACTCCCAAAGTGTCAACACTTTTGCTTGGCTCAGGCGGATTCTGGCAGAAGCAGGATTGATTTGCGTGCAAGCGTGAAATGCCGACAGAAAAATGTTGACAGATTCGGTTGAGGTCTCGCTATGGTGCTGGAGGCCGCACCTCGCGCACGACTCCGGCGTCGAAGGCGTGCGCCGCGCTGCCGGCGCCGTCCGCGAGAAGCTCATCGGCCCTGGTCGGCCGGTATGCCCCGACCCTCATCCCGTGCGCTGTCACATGCGCCTGGACCCGCACGCTCAGTCAGAATCGAGTACACCATCGTGCCGATAGACATCAATCGCCTCGCGCAGGCCGAACGCTTCCAGCCTCCCGGCCACCACAATGTCGGACCTGTCCATCTCTTCGGTGGTGAGCAGTACGACGGAGCCGTCACGGTGGCCTTGTCGCACTACCTCCCCGGTGGCCGCGCGGACATGTCGCCCGTGCCGGTGGAGACGCTCTACCTGGTGCTGACCGGCTCACTCACCCTCGCCGACTCCGACGGCGGAGTTCATGTCCTGGACGCCATGGACACGGCACGCCTCACGGCCGGAACCTGCCGCAGCGTCGAGAACCGCACGAACCTCGCCGCGAGCATGCTGGTGATCCGGCCGAACCCGGCGAGTCCGTCGTTCAACACGTCCGAGGTCCGGTCATGACGGGGGCGCTCGGCGAACTGCTCGTCGTCGACCTGACCCGGGCCCTGGCCGGGCCGCAGGCAGCCATGATGCTCGGTGATCTCGGCGCCCGCGTGATCAAGGTCGAGAGCCCCGCGGGGGACGACACGAGGTCCTGGGGTCCGCCGTTCGTCCATGGGGACGACGGCACCCCGGAGGCGACGTACTTCCTGGCGTGCAACCGGAACAAGGAGTCGATCACGCTCAATCTGAAGGATGCCGAGGACAAGCAAGTGCTGGCCCGGCTCATCCGGCGGGCGGACGTCCTGCTGGAGAATTACAAACCAGGCGCCCTGGAGCGCCTCGGATTCGGGACCGAGCGCCTGATGGAACTGAATCCGCGCCTGGTCGTGCTGTCGATCAGCGGGTTCGGTCACGACGGCCCGGAGGCGAGCCGTGCCGGGTACGACCAGATCGCCCAGGGCGAGGCCGGACTGATGTCGCTGACGGGGCCGGATGCCGACCACCCCCAGCGCGTCGGCGTGCCGATCGCCGATCTGCTGGCGGGCATGAACGGCGCGTTCGGCGTACTCGCGGCGCTGCGTGAACGCGACCGCACCGGCCGGGGACAGATCGTCCGCACCTCCCTGCTCGCTTCCGTCGTCGCGGCTCACGCGTTCCAGGGGACCCGTTGGACCGTGGCCGGCGAGGTCGGCCGGGCACAAGGCAACCACCACCCGACCATCGCTCCGTACGGGCTGTTCCGTTGCGCCGGCGGGAGTGTGCAGATCGCCTGCGGGAACGACGCCATGTGGCAGCGCCTGTGCGCGGCGTTCCAGATCACGGCCGATGATCCGCAGCGCTATGCCACCAACGCCGACCGCATAGCCAACCGGGACAGCCTCACCGAACTGCTCGAGGGCGTCTTCGCTCACCACGAGCCGGACGACCTCCTGAGCCGGCTCGCCGACGTGGACATCCCCGCCGGCCGGGTCCGCACCCTGGACGAGGTCTACGAGTGGGAGCAGACCCGCTCACAGCACCTTCTCGTCGACATCGAGCACCAGAACCTGGGGAAGATCACGCTGCCGGGCTCGGCCCTGCGCACCTTCGCCGTCGACGACTCGGGGACGGAGACGGAGACCACCCGTCTCGGCCACCGCCCGCCGCCGGTCCTCGACGGCGACGCCGCCGCCATCCGGGACTGGCTGGACACCTCGCCGCTCTAGTTCCGGCGCTGACAGTCCTACAGAACTGTGAACATTAGTCGCTCTCTGTCCTGTTCGTTGCTTCGATGCACGCGATCGACAGGGCAAACTGTTGACATTTATCCAAAGAAGATTAGGGTCGCGAGCAAGTCTGCGCCCGAGTCACCAGCATCTGACGACACCCATGCACAAGACGTCTGCGCCGGCTGGGACGAGCCGGGCGCGGATCGAGAAGGAGGTTCCGGTGAGAGGTATCGAACCGGTGACGGCGGCTACGCAGCTGCGGCAGGCTTTCGGATGCTTTCCGTCCGGAGTCACCGCTCTGTGCGCCTACCGCGACGGTGAGCCCGTGGGCCTGGCCGCGAGTTCGTTCACGTCCGTGTCGATGGAGCCGCCCCTGGTGTCGGTGTGTATCCAGCACACATCCTCCACGTGGCCGAAGCTTCGGGATCTGCCGCGCCTGGGGCTGAGCGTGCTGGCCGAAGACCAGGACGAGATCTGCGCGCGGCTGGCGAGCAAGGCGGGAGACCGTTTCGCCGGAGTGGAGTGGTTCGCCTCCGCAGACGGCAGCGTTTTCGTGGACGGCGCCACGCTGTGGCTCGACTGCACGATTCGCGAAGAGGTCACCTGCGGAGATCACGACATCGTCCTGCTCGAGATCAGCGGACTCAGTGTCGCTCCGGACGCCTCACCCCTGGTTTTCCACGGCAGTCGATTCCGCCGCCTGGCCATTGACTGACCAGGCAGGACGCCGTCCTTCCCGGGCGGGCGAAGCGGACCGGCACCGGCGATGTGTGTCGGACGACGGTTGTGAGGAAGTGAGGCTTGACGATGAACAACATGCATGCGCCGGGCAAGGCCGACCGGAGAGCCGATCGCACGGACGGCATCGAGTTCCAAGGCCGCGATCCCAGGAGCGCGGCCCAACACGACGCCGACGGAACTGCCGGCGGGGAGCCCCTGGCAGCGATCGTCGACGCTCCCGGCAGTGAACCGCGTCTGGGCCCGGTCCTCCTGCCGCCGCGCACACCCGGCACCACGCTCGTCGCCGTCGTCGCGGCACCGCTGAACCCGCTGGACCTTTTGATCGCCTCCGGCACCTTCCATTCCGCCCGGCACGAGGAGCCCTACGTCCCCGGCCGCGAGTGCGTGGGCATCGTTCTGGCCTCCGACCGGTACCCGCTCGGTTCCTGGGTCTACGGCGAGAGCGAGGCGTCGCCGGGCAGCCCGGGCGCCTTCGCCACGCAGGCGCTCATCGCCGACGAGGACCTCCTCCTGCTGCCCAACGGTCTCGACCCGGTGCGGGCCGCAGCCGTCGGTAACTCCGGCATTGCCGCGTACATGCCGTTGATAGAGGAAGCCGGGCTCCGTCCCGGAGAGACCGTGCTGGTGCTCGGTGCCACCGGCGCGGTGGGGCAGCTCGCCATCCAGGTGGCACGCGGATTCGGAGCGGGCCGGGTGACCGGCGCGGCACGCGATCAAGCGGCGCTGCGCGGCCTCCTCGAGCTCGGCGCGGACGCCGTCGTCGATTTGCGTGCGGACGAGGGCGCCGAGGAGCTGGCAGCGCGGCTGCTGGCGGTGGCCGGCCCCGTGGACGTCGTACTGGACGGCGTGTACGGCATGCCGCTGGAGGCGGCGCTCCGGGTGTGCGCACCTCGGGCAAGGGTGGTCAACATCGGCAATCCGGCCGGAGCGACCGCCCAGGTGCCGGCCGGGCTGCTCCGTGGCAAGCAGCTGACCCTGTCCGGTTTCGCGGGCCTGCACGTCCCGCTGCGGGACAAACGTGCGGCACTGACCTGGCTGTGGACCGCCCTCGCCCAGGGCGAGCTGAAGGTCGAGGTGCGTACCGTCGAGCTGGAGGAACTCCCGCAGGCATGGCGGGACCAGGCATCCTCGCCGCATCACAAGTGCGTCGTCCTGCCCTCCGGTGCGGACCGTCGGACCACGAAGCAGCCGGAGCCGAGCGCATGACCACGACACAAGAGACGAGCCCCGCAATGCCTCTGCGGCCGGTCGTCGACTGCGTGGTCATCGGTGGTGGCCCCGTCGGTCTGCTGAGCGCCCTCCTGCTCGGCCGCGCCGGTCTCCAGGTGTCCGTCATGGAACGCTGGCCCGAGCGGTATCCACTGCCCCGCGCCTGCACCATCGACCACGAGGCGCTGCGTATCCTCCAGGCGGCCGGGCTCATGGCCGACTACGCCCACCTGTTCGAACCCTCTCTAGGGGAGAGAGGCGGCTACGAGTTCCGCAACGGTGAGGGCGAGCTCCTGCAGGCCATCGACTGGAACCGAGCCGCGGAGTCGGGGTGGGCCAACACCAACGGCTTCTACCAGCCCGACCTGGAAGCGGCCCTGGAGGACGTGGCGGTCGCGACGCCCGGAGTGCACGTGCACCGTGGGTGGACCTTCCATGGACTGACCCAGGATCACGAAGGTGTGTCCGTCCAGGTCGCCCCCACCGAGAGCCCCGACGAAACTGTCGAAGTCCGGTCGCGATGGGTCATCGGGGCAGACGGAGCCAACAGTGCCGTTCGCTCGCAAGTCGGCCTCGAAGTCGGGGACTCGGGGTTCGAGGCCGACTGGCTCGTAGTGGACTACCAGCCACTGGTGGAGGAGCAGTGGAGCGCCTTCGTCACGCAGTACTGCGATCCGGCACAGCCGGCCACCGCGGTCAACAGCGGCCCTGGTCGGCGGCGTTTCGAGTTCATGCGCCCCGTGGACATGACCGTCGAAGAGCTCGGCCAGGACAGCACGGCCTGGCGGCTCATGGCGCCGTGGGGAGTGACATCCGAGACCGCCCGGCTGGAGAGGCATGCCGTCTACACCTTCCGCGGTCGCTGGGCGCACACCTGGCGCGAGCACAACGTCTTCCTGGCTGGGGACGCGGCTCACCTCATGCCCCCCTTCCTCGGGCAAGGACTCTGCTCGGGTCTGCGCGACGCCCGAGCGCTGACCTGGCGGCTCGCGATGGTCCACCGCCAACTGGCATCGCCGGCAGTGCTCGACACGTACGGTCCCGAACGCGCGGGACATGTCCGGGAGATCATCGATGAAGCGGTGGCGGCAGGCCGTGTCATCTGCGAAGTCGACGTCGAACGGGCGGCTGCCCGGGACGCCGCGTTGAGGGAGCGGTCACGCGACCCCGAGGCCGCCACCCGCAAGCCCCCGCACCCCCGGCTGGGTGAGCCGTCACTGACGCTGGCGAGCATGGGCACGGACGGACAGCTGGCCCCTCAGGGGCGGATCGAGGTCGACGGCTGGACGGGCCTGTTCGACGACGTCCTCGGCGGTACCTGGCAGCTCATCAGCCGTGCCGGGGACCCCGCCGGCCTGCTGAGCGAGGAAGACGCCGCTTGGTTCCGCCGGATGGGCGGCGTGACCGCTGACGTCTCGGGCCGAGGCTCCGTCCGGGATCTCGACGGTGCCTATGAGCAGTGGTTCACCGAGCAAGGATGCGAAGCGCTCGTTGCCCGCCCCGACTTCTATGTGTTCGCGGCCGGTGCGCACACCGACATCCCGTCCTTCGTCGCAGGACTGCGCCGGGCGCTGGACCCGGCATCCGCGCAGGGGCGGCCAGAGTCCGAACGGCGGAGGGTTCCAGATGGACACGCATGAGGCCGTGACGCTCACCAAGGCCACGGAAGAGGAATCACCCGACAGCGCGGCGGCGGGGTGGCGGACGGCGGCTGCGTCCGCGCTGGGTCTCGCATGCGGCCCCAGCGTGCTCACAGTGATGGCGTTCGGCGCGTTCATCAAACCGCTCGACCGGGAGTTCGGCTGGGGGGTGCCCGCCATCGCCCTGGCCGCTTCCTTCCTGAGCATCACGATCATGGTCATCTCGCCGATTCAGGGCCTCTTGGTCGACCGGTTCGGCGGCAGGCGGGTCATCCTGTACAGCTCTCCGGTCTTCGCGCTGTCGCTGATGGCGATGTACTTCCTGCCCGACAGCCTCACGGTCTTCTACCTGGCCTGGATCCTGATCCCGGCGTGCGGCCTGGGCCTGTGGCCGGTCTCCTATCTCCGGCTCACCGCGGGCTGGTTCGAGCGCAAGCTCGGATTCGCACTGGGGATCGCCAACTCCGGCATCGGGGTGGGCACCGTACTCGTCCCCATCCTCACCGCCTTCCTGATCGGGACCTTCGGCTGGCGCACGGCGTTCTTCGGGCTCGGAGTCTTCGCGCTCATCGCGTATCCCGTCGCGTACTTCCTTCTCGCCGAGCCGAGCGCGCGCAGGACGGCCGCGCAGGCCGGCGGCGACACGCTTCGGGTCGCGGCGACGAGGCGTCCCTTCTGGCTCGTGCTCGGCGCGTTCCTGCTGTTGGGAGTGATCGGTTCCAGCATCATCGTCCACCAGATCCCCCTGCTCCAGGATGCCGGTGTCTCCGAGGACGTCGCCAATCTGGTGCCCGTCGCGCTCGGGGTCGCGCTCATCGTGGCGAGGGTCGCGACCGGATGGCTGCTGGACCGCTTCAAGGTCTCGCTCGTGATGGCCATCTACCTTGTGGGCGGCATCGCCTCAGTGCTGCTGTTCGCCGCGGGACCCAACGTGGTGACGGGCATCCTCGCCGCTTCACTGGCCGGGCTGCTGATCGGCGCCGAGTTCGACGTCCTCAGCTACCTCATCCCGCGCTACTTCGGCCGGCTGGCCTTCGGCAAGATCTACGGAATCGCCTTCTCGGTGTTCCAGATCGGCTCCGCGATCGCCGCTTCGGCCGTCAGCGTCAGCCGCGACGCCTACGGCTCCTACACGCCGGCGATGCTCACCCTGTCCGTCGTCTGCGTCGTCTGCATGGGGCTGTTCCTCAACCTCGGTCCGTACCGTGACGAAGATGCGGAGGAGCACCGCGCCGAACCACCGCCCGTCCCGCTCGGCCCCGAGAACGGGATCAGCCCACAAGGAAAGCACGGAACGTCATGACGGCACTGTCACACTCGCATCCGAGCAGCGAACTCCCGCAGGCCCACCGACCGCGGCCGGGCGGCTCGTTCGACGCGACCGCGATCACCTTCGCGGCGATGGGGCTGTTCGACGCGCTGACGGGCGACCAGCGTGCGCGCGTACTGCTGCCCCACGAGGACCCCGGCCGTACGCACTGGAACTTCCTGCCGGAGTCCGGTCGCGCCGGCCTGCCACTCGGAGAGCTGGACCGTCACCAGGAGGCGCTGGCGCACCGGCTGATCGCAGAGTCGATGTCGATCCCCGCCTACGCCCGCGTGGTTCAGGTCATGACCAACGAGCACGTGCTTCGGGAACTCAACCTTCCCGTCTTCGGGCACATCGCGCCCACCTTCCGCGACGCGCGCGGCTACTTCTTCACCTTCTTCGGCCAGCCGCAGCCGGACACCACCTGGGGCTGGCGACTGGTGGGACACCATCTGTCGGTCAACGTGACGGTGGTCGACGGCGACCTGGTCAACGCCACACCCTTTCTCCTCGGTGCTGAACCGGCACGGTTCGGCCCCTTCCGGATTCTCGGCGAGGAGGAGGACGCCGCCTTCACGCTCCTGGACGGTCTCACCGGCTCCCAGCAGCAGCGGACAGTCATCCACTCCAGGCCGCCGGCGGACTTCGTCACCCGTACCGTCACATCCATCGGCGAGGTGGAGTACCCGGCGTACCACGGTGTCGGCCGCCGCGACGCGATGATCACCGACGAGGACCGCAAGGCCCTGGCCTACTTCAGGGCTCACCCCCGTGGCTGTCGGGCAGGTGACCTCTCACCCACCCAGCGCGGGCACTTCGACACCCTCTTGGCCCTCTTCGTCGAGCGTGCGCGTCCTGGGCTGGTGGGATACGAGATGGACCGCATCGCGGCCGCCGGAGGCGTCGAAAACCTGCACTTCGCCTGGGCGGGCGGCACCTCCATCGAGCAGCCGCACTACTTTCGCATCCAGGGCCCGGTCACCCTCGTGGAGTTCGACAACGCCGAGGACAACGCCAATCACGTGCACAGCGTCTGGCGCGACCCCACGAACGACTTCGGTGCCGACCTGCTGATCCAGCACCACCTCGAGCACGACCACACCGGGTCACACGAGGACCGAGAAGAAGCCCCGGGGCCACATTCCGGGGAACGAGAAGGGGAAGCCACATGAGAATCGTAGGTGTCAAGCGACCGCACGCCGACTCGGGCGTGGAGGTCGCAAGCCTCGCCGAGAAAGGCGATGTCGTCACTGTCATAGCCTCTCTGGCGGACTTCTGGGCCGACCCGGCGGGGCATCTGTCCCGGCCGCCCGCCGGCCCGGTGCTCGCCGCGGACTCGGTCGAATTGGTGCCCCCGGTACGTCCCGACGCCCGCGTCTTCTGCATCGGGCTCAACTACATGCGGCACGCCGCTGAGGGGTCCTTCCGCGACCAGGAACTGCCCCCATATCCCACCCTGTTCGCTCGGTGGACCCAGTCCCTGACCGTGGACGGCGCTGAGGTCCCCGTGCCCTCCAACGAAGAGGGCCTCGACTGGGAGGGCGAGGTCGTTGCCTGGGTGGGCACACCGCTGGTCGACGCCACTCCCGAGGAGGCCCTGGAATCCGTCATCGGCTACTCCACTTTCAACGATCTGACCTCGCGCAAGGCCCAGAAGCTCACCTCGCAGTGGATCCTGGGGAAGAACGGGGACCGGTCCGGGCCGATCGGCCCGATGATCCCAGCCGCGGAGGTCGGCGATCTCAGCCAGGGCCTGAGGCTGCAGACCCGGGTCAATGGGGTAACGGTGCAGGACGACCACACCGATCAGATGATCTACACGGTCGGGGACACGCTGTCCTTGATCTCCCACACTCTGTCCCTGCGCCCCGGCGACATTCTCGCCACCGGCACACCGGCCGGAGTCGGCTACGCCCGGAAGCCCCCGCAACTGCTTCAGCCGGGGGACACCGTCGAGGTCGAAGTGGACCGGCTGGGAGTACTGCGCAACACGGTGGTGGGCAATGAACGTCGGTCCGCTCATGACGTTCCCTCCGAGCGTCGTTTCTTCGACGGTATAGGCGCCTGAGAACTCCGAACCGGAAGCTTCGAACGACGTGGCGCAACCCGCCGGCGGGCATACTGGCTGCCCGTCGGCGGTTCCTCATGCCTCGCGCGCTGGTGAATTTCGCGTCGGCAACAAGAGTGCCGCAACCAGCGAGTGTCGACACCTCCGGCCAAGGATCACGAAAAGTGTCGGCAGCCTGATGCCCGACGTCGGCTACGGTTGTGTGTGCGCGGCTCATCCGAGCGGCCCCGAGAAACCCGAACATCATCTGGGAACGCACGAAAGGTCGGCAAAGTATGACGGCACAGCCAGTCGAGGTGGACGGCCTCGCCCACCCCGACGAGGTGAGCAGAGCCCACCACACGCTGCGGCGTGCGATCATGCACGGCGATCTGCGACCGGGCGACCCGCTGTCACAGGTCGCTCTGGCCCGGCAAATGGGGGTGAGCCGCGGTCCCCTGCGCGAAGCGCTCAGGATCCTGCAGCGTGAAGGGTTCGTCCAGCAGGAGTCGCAGCACCGCGCCCGTGTGACGACGTTCAGCAATGAGGATCTCGATGAGCTGTACGCGATGCGCATCAGTCTCGAAGCGCTCGCGATCGGCATCGCGGTTCCCCGGATGGGCGAGGCAGATTTCCAGCAACTGGACCAGCTGCTCAAGGAGATGGACGAGACAGCGCGCACGGGAGACGTCGAGCAGTGGGAATGCCCGCACGAGCAGTTCCACCGCGCACTGGTGCACCCGTCGGGCCCGCGCCTCGAACGCGAACTGACCCTGCTCTCGGACCACGCCACGCGCTATCGCCTGGCCTTCGTCTCCTGGAATCCGCTCGAGTGGCAGGCGGAGACGAGCACGCAGCACCGCACGATCGCCGAGGCGGTGAAGGCGGGTGACGCGACGGCCGCCTCGCACGCTCTGGCGGCCCATCTGGCCCGCACCGCTCTCGTCGTCCTGTCGATCTCCGCACCCTCCTACGAGCCCGTTCGCATCCGCAGGGCCCTGGCCGCGGCCGGCGTGCAGTAGCCGCTCCCGGGGCCCTGCCACGGAGACCGGTCAGTCTTCGTTGGACGCCGTCGGGAGCTTCGTCTGGATGAGGTCCATGACGGTGGAGTCGGTCAGGGTGGTGACGTCTCCGAGCTGCCGGTTCTCCGCGACGTCGCGGAGCAGGCGGCGCATGATCTTGCCGGAGCGGGTCTTGGGCAGTTCCGCCACCGGCAGGATCCGCTTGGGCTTGGCGATCGGGCCGAGGGTGGCGCCGACGTGGTTGCGTAGGTCGGCGACCAGGGTCTCGGTCTCCGCCGCCGAGCCGCGCAGGATCACGAAGGCCACGATGGCCTGCCCGGTCGTCTCGTCCGCCGCGCCGACCACGGCCGCCTCGGCGACCGACGGGTGGGAGACGAGGGCGGATTCGACCTCGGTGGTGGAGATGTTGTGCCCGGAGACGAGCATCACGTCGTCCACGCGGCCCAGCAGCCAGATGTCGCCGTCGTCGTCCTTCTTGGCGCCGTCGCCCGCGAAGTACTTGCCCTCGAAGCGCGACCAGTACGTGTCGATGAACCGCTGGTCGTCGCCCCAGATGGTGCGCAGCATCGACGGCCACGGCTCGGTGAGGACGAGGTAGCCGCCACCGCCGTTCGGCACTTCATTGGCCTCGTCGTCGACGACGGTGGCACAGATGCCGGGCAGCGCGCGCTGGGCGGAGCCCGGCTTGGCCTCCGTGACGCCGGGCAGCGGCGTGATCATCATCGCGCCGGTCTCGGTCTGCCACCAGGTGTCGACGACCGGGGTGGCGTCGGCGCCGATGTTCTTGCGGTACCAGACCCAGGCCTCGGGGTTGATCGGTTCGCCGACCGAGCCGAGGACGCGCAGGGACGACAGGTCGAACTTCGCGGGGATGTCGTCGCCCCACTTCATGAACGTCCGGATCGCGGTGGGTGCGGTGTAGAGGATGGAGACCTTGTACTTCTGCACGATCTCCCAGAAGCGGCCCTGGTGCGGGGTGTCCGGGGTGCCCTCGTACATGACCTGCGTCGCGCCGTTGGCGAGCGGGCCGTAGACGATGTACGAGTGTCCGGTGACCCAGCCGACGTCGGCGGTGCACCAGAAGACGTCGGTGGCCGGCTTGAGGTCGAAGACCGCCCAGTGCGTGTACGCCGTCTGCGTGAGGTAGCCGCCGGAGGTGTGCAGGATGCCCTTGGGCTTACCCGTCGTACCGGACGTGTACAGGATGAACAGCGGGTGCTCCGCCTCGAACGCCTCCGGCGTGTGCTCGGCGGACTGCCGCTCGACGGTCTCGTGCCACCACTTGTCGCGGGAGTCGTCCCAGGCGACGTCCTGGCCGGTGCGGCGGACGACGAGTACGTGCTCGACGATGCCGGCGCGCTCGGCGGCCTCGTCGACGGCCGGCTTGAGCGCGGACGGCTTGCCGCGCCGGTAGCCGCCGTCGGCGGTGATGACGACCCGGGCGTCGGCGTCCTGGATGCGGGTGGCGAGGGCGTCGGCGGAGAAGCCGCCGAAGACCACCGAGTGGGCGGCGCCGATCCGGGCGCAGGCCAGCATCGCGATCGCCGTCTCCGGGATCATCGGCATGTAGACGGCGACCCGGTCGCCCTTGCGCACGCCCAGCTCCAGCAGGGCGTTGGCGGCCTTGGAGACCTCGTCCTTGAGCTGGCCGTAGGTGATGGCGCGGCTGTCGCCGGACTCGCCCTCGAAGTGGATGGCGACCCGGTCGCCGTTCCCGGCCTCCACGTGCCGGTCCACGCAGTTGTAGGCGACGTTGAGCTTGCCGTCCTTGAACCACTTGGCGAACGGCGGGTTCGACCAGTCCAGGGTCTCGGTCGGCTCCTCGGCCCAGCTCAGCCGGCGGGCCTGCTCGGCCCAGAAGCCGAGCCGGTCGGCCTTGGCCTGTTCGTACGCCTCCGCCGTGACATTGGCGCTCGCGGCCAGGTCGGCGGGCGGTGCGAACCTGCGTACTTCCTTCGCGAGGCTGGCGATCGCCGTACCGTCGACGGCTGCTTCGGCGTCCCGTGATGCCGACATGTCTGCTCTCTTTCTGCCCTGTGAGGGCCCGCAGATCTTCTTGCGCGCACGAGAGGATCCCCGATCACTGACTCGCCGCGTGACACTTTGATGAATGTAGCTTGTAACCGAGTCCTGGTCCAGGTTCGATGAGCTGGCGAGCGGCCCGACCGGGCGCCTCACGAGCTCCAAGGCATATGCGATGTAACAGCTTGCTCGTAATCACCACGCGGGTATTGGCACTGACGCCTGGTAACCGGCATGCTGCTCGCAGGGCACCGCTGAAAGAAGGCGTGACCCTTCCTTGTGCCCACGGCTTTCTGCGTGTAGTGCCGCCCGATCCCGCGGACCGCGCCGCTTCCAGCCGCATTCACTGACCGCAGCCGATCGCTGTCACGTTCGACACCGATCGTCCGCCGTCGCTCGCCCCTGCCGGCGCATCCCCGGCCGGTTCTCCCTTGAGCACGATCAGGAGACATGATGGAACCATCCGGGCACTCATTCTTCGAGGTGAGGCCTGCTTATGCGCCATCACCCCGTCCGAGTCAGGACGACCACGCCTTCGCCGTCCTGCGCGCCGCCGTCGCACGTTCGCGCAAGCGTTTCGTCGTCGTCAACGCCTTGGCGTGGGTGGTGGCCGTAGGAGCTCCCACTCTTGCCGGACTGCCGGTGGGCACGGAGATCTTGGGTGAACTGACGGTCGGCATGGTGCTGTTCGCGGCACAGGCCGGTCTGCTACTCGCCTCTTCGGGGCGACTTGACCGCAGTCAGCGCGAGGCCCACCAGCAGTGGACCCACGGCCAGGCCTCCGTCTCGTTCCCAGCGGGCGGAGAGTACCGATGAGATACCGAGCCGAGCAGTTCCAGGCCGCAGAGGCCTTGGGCGCCGCACCGCTGGTGGCATTCCTCCTGGTCGTCTGCCTGGCCGTACTTCTGTATCTGCTCCACGGAGCGGGGGACCCCGATGACACCACCGACGTCTACGTGGCCGGCAGGTCACTGCGGCCCGTGCGCAACGCCCTCGCCCTGACCGGAGACTACATCTCCGTCATCACCCTGCTGAGCGTCACAGGCCTGGTGGCACTCGCCGCGCACGACGGCATGGCCATGGCCGTCAGCGGCGTCGCGGCTCTCGGAGTTCTGCTACTCCTCGCCCAACCACTGCGCAACGTCGGCCGATTCACGCTCGGCGACACGTGGAGCGAGCGCTTCCCCGGTACGCGGGCGCGGGTCGCCGGAACAGTGGCGACGCTCTGCTTCTGCTTGCCCCTCATGGTCGTACAGCTGGTCGTGGCGGGCGCGGCCGTGTCCTTCCTGCTGGGGCTCTCCGATCTCGGTGCGGCGGCACAACTCTGCACCGCGCTCATCGGAGGCATCATGATTTGCGCCTCCTCCCTCAACGGGATGCGGGGCAACAGCATTCTCCAGGCGATCAAGACGATCGTGCTGCTCCTCGCGATGGCCGTGCTGGCCGGCCAGGTGCTGGACAAGTTCGGTTGGAGCCCCAACCTCCTGCTCGACGCGGCCGGCCGCGGGGCCACGGGGTCCGCGGCCGGCGACGAAACCGGCCCTCTGCACCATGGCGGAGCCTCCGGCACTCTGTCCCAACTCTCGGCGCAGATCACTGTGGTGCTCGGAGCCGGAGTGGCCCCGCACATACTGATGCGGCTCAAGGCCTCCGAACAGGCCGATTCCGCGCGCCGCACGGTCAAGTACGCCATCGGTCTGGTCACCGTCTTCTCCGGGCTGGCCGTGCTGGTGGGTTTGGGTGCGCGCGCACTTGTGGGAGCGCAAGGCATCTCCGCGGCCGACCCGGAAGGCCTGGCCGCGGTCCCGCTGCTGGCCTTGCAGTTGGCTGCCGACGGGTCCAGCGGTGGCGCCATACTCGCTCTGACGGTCTCCATGATCTTCCTTACCAGTCTGACCGTCGTGGCCTCACTGACCTTGTCGTCGGCGGCGTCGCTCGCGCATGACATCTACGCTCCGACCGTTGGGCGCAAGCGCTCGATGACGAGCGAGATCTGGGCGATGCGCTGGTCCAGCGGGGCCGTTGGCGCGCTTGCCGTGGTGCTCGCGGTCGCACTGCAGGGCAAGAGCGTGGGCTTCCTTTCGTACTTCGCCGTCGGCGCCGCGGCAGCAGCCATCTTCCCCGCGCTCGTCCTCGGCTTGTTCTGGCCCGGCTACACACGCGCCGGCATGCTCTGGAGTGTCTACGGCGGGCTCGCCTGCTGCGTGGTGCTGCAACTCTTCGGACCGGCCGTCTCGGGAACGCCCGATTCGATACTGCCCGGCGTCGACTTCGCCTGGTTCCCACTGGAGACGACCGGGCTGGTGTCCATCCCGGTGGGCTTCCTACTCGGATGGGCGGCGAGCCGGGCATCGGCCGCCTCACCGTCAACACATCCTGGACACAGGCAATTTGAGAGGCAGGCCCTGACAGGCAACAGCAGGCTGTGATCGGAAGAAGTACGGTCCTGACCTTGGCTCCGCGGCAGGGTCAGGACATGGAGCCGCGGTCGGTGGACTCCGAACACGCTGGCCGACTTACGAAAAGATCAGTAGCTCGACGTCCTGCCAGCCGCTACGCACACCATCTGATCGCGATGCGTTCCGGGCGAATCCTCGCGCAGGGCACCCCCGGCTGAGGTTATGACAGCCGAAACTATGCGTAAGACTTTCGGTGTCGCAGCCATCGTGATCACCGGAACGCCTCGGCCAACTGGTGCTCGTCGGACTCGGCGTTGACGCCTCGTCGCGCGACACAGACCTGCGGAATCTGGCCGACGAGATCGGGGCACGCGTCACCCACCTGCAGCTGAGCACGCCCACCTTGCACCAAGTGGTCGACGAACTGGCCGAGAGCGCCCGGGGCTCTCAGGTGCGCCTTGTCACCGCGCCCAGCGGAGGGAGTGTGGCCCCTGCCCGTTCGTGGATACGACGAGTGGCCGCGGCCGTCATGTGCTGGTGTGCCGTGGGCCTCGATGCACCGTGCGAGACGCGGCCGCGACAGTGGAGGCGCTGACCGCACGGCTCCGTGAGTGAGGGCTTGGTGACGACGAGGTATCGCTGACTCGGACCGGATGCCTTTTCCCCCGCAGCCTGCACTGACGCCCCATGTGCTCATTCTCCGTCCCCGGATGAAGGTGACGGGAGGGCGACGACCCGGAGGAAGGCCTGGGTGAAGGTTTCGATCGCTTCGTCCGTCGTAGGCAGGTCGATGTCGTGGACCAGGCCGGTCACGGGGCGCAGCAGGAAATGCAGGAAGATGGGGCTGGTCATCTGCTGCGTGAGCAGGAGAAGGGGCATCTCACGAATACGGCCCGCTGCGGCCTCCTCAGCCAGCCACGATCCCACGCCCGCCAGCAGGCGAGGGGTTACGGACTGGAAGACCATCTGTACATTCGCGTCACCGGGTCGCGCGAAGACTTCCGCCAGGAGGGCCGGCAGGACGCGCGGCTCTCGCTGCAAAGCGTCCACGAGCAGTTGGTAGAACCGACGAACGGTGTCCTCCAGGTCGCCGCGCGGCCCGGCCAGGAGCGCCTCCACGTCGACGATGGGGCTATAGCGCTCGAACACGGCGCGCAGGAGCTCGTCTCGCCCCCCGAAGGTCACGTAGAGGCTCGGCACGGAGCACGCGGCTGATGATGCCACGCGCTCGAAGGTGACTGTCCCCAGTCCCTGTGTGCTGATCAGATCCGCTGTGGCCTCGATGGCGCGCTCTCTCACCGGCTTTCGTGCCCCAGAGGCGATGCCGGCGGCCTGCAGGGCCTTGTCCAGGGTGTGCCGGGTGCCACCCAGTCGACGCAGCAGTGTGCTGCGGGAGATTCCGGCTTCCAGGGCGATGTCGCGCAGGGTCACATCTGCTGCTGGCACGCCTTGTGCGGCCGCGGCTCGGAGCGTGGCGTCGATGACTTCCTGGGGAACGTCGAATGATTCAGCGGTCTGGGACTCGTTGGTACGTGGCATGTGGTTTAATGTACTATCTAATCGAGTATCAGTCCAGGATATGGTGCGCGTCTGCGAACGCCGAGCCCTTCCTGTGGTGCGTGGTGCTCAGAAAGACTCCTCATGACCAAGCACTCTGCCACGTCCAACTTTGGACGCAAGCTTGCTCAAGTGGTCCTGGGCTTGACTGCCCTGGTCACCTTGACACTGTGCGCGTTCGCACTGCCCCCGATTCACAGCGGTCCGCATCACGTCCCGATCGGGGTGACGGGTCCTCCGCAGTTCACCGAGGCTTTCCAGGAGAAGCTCGACCGGCACGCATGGGAAGTTCGCCAGTACGAGACCTCCGCTGCTGTCAAATCCGCGGTCGAATCGCGCGACATCGACGGCGGACTCGCCTTCACTGCTCAGGGTGTCGACGTTTGCACGGCGACCGCCGGTGGCCCCTCAGTCACCGGTGCGATCACTGAACTGGGAAACCGCGTCGCCGCGGAGCAGGGGGCCCGAGCCGCCGTTCATGACCTGGTGCCGTTCACCGAGGACGACCCGCGCGGCGCGGGAATTGCCGCCGCGCTCTTGCCCATGATCTTCGGCGGCATGTTCCCGACACTGTTCCTGAATGCCATATTTCCAGGGCACCGCGGTCTGCGGACCCGTCTGTCAGGGGCTCTGCTGTTCTCGCTCCTGACGGGGGCCGTCGTGGCCGCCTTCCTTCAGTTCGTCACACAGTCCGTCGACGGTGACTACGGGCTTACTGCCCTTGGGCTCGTGCTGGGCTTGACCGCGCTGTCCACGACGCTGATCGGGCTGCAAGCCTGCCTCGGAGTCGCCGGCCTCGCTCTCGGTGGGGCACTCGTGATGCTTCTTGGCAATCCGCTGTCCGGCCTGGCCAGCGGACCTCACTGGCTCCCTAGCGGCTGGTCCACGCTCGGTCAGCTGCTGCCGCCGGGTGCCGCCGGCAGTCTCCTGCGCGCCAACGCGTTCTTCGACGGCCAAGGGGGCGTTCTACCCGCCCTTGTCCTCACTGTCTGGGTCGTCGCTGGAGTCTTCCTGATCCTCGTCGCCGACCGGCAGGGACGCATCAAGCCTTCCCATGCCGCCGGTGGCCGCTATGTACCGGTCCAGCCGTAGGGGGGCGAAGTCATGTCGATCAGCTGTCCCCGAAAGTCATCGCTCCGCGCGGTTGAGCTCTGCGGCGAAGAGAGCGGACGCACTCTTCAGGATCGCGTTCGCCTGGCGCAGCTCCTCGTTCTCACGTCGAAGGACGGAGATCTGCTCGTCGTCGACAGCAACGGCGGAACCGGAGTCCCCGACGTCGGCGTGAGCCGCTGTGCGTGGCTGGTCCGCGCCGACGGGACCCAGCCCCGAGCAGCCGTCCAGCAAGCCGGACTCAGCCCCGGCCCGGTGCGCTTCCACCGCCGCTCTCGTACGGTCCTCGTCGCCGAGCGTGATCGCCGCCACCAGCTCCTCGTGTACGGCAAGGCGCTGGTCCAGGTAGTCAGTCGGAGTCGAATCGGCCTCACGGTCGGCACGGACCGTCAGTTCCGCGATGCACTGCATCGTGCCCACATACATGGCACGGGCCAGGTGGTTGCGGGTGATCGCGGCGATGCGTTCGTGCAGGGCCCAGTTGGCCTGGAGGAAGCGCTCCAGATCGCTTCGGGCGTCGCGCAGCGCGTCGAGGCACGCTTCGAGGTCCTCGGCGTCCCGATCCGTCCGGCCCCGAGCCGCCTCGAGCGCGATGAGTTCCTCCAACGAGTCACGCACGGCGATCGCGTCCGCGACCGTCGTAGCTCCCTGCGGCACCCTCAGCAGCGTCTGACGCAACCGGACCACTGGACTGACCTGTGCGACGAAAAGCCCGCCTCCGCGTCCTGGGCGCACCTCCGCGCTCCCGCGTTCGGTGAGCAACCGGACCGTCTCGCCGATGGTCGCCCTGCCGTACCCGGTCTGCTCCCGCAGTTCCTCCATGGTGGCTATGCGCTCACCAGGGCGCAGACCCCGGTTGTCGATCATCTGCTCGATGTCCGAGGCGAGACTCTTGGCCAAGCCAGGTGGTCGCGAATACATGCGAAGGATTCTAGCTCTTGACATGGGGACGGAGGCCTAGCAGGCTCAGAAGCACCCGAAACATACGGGTGGTTAAATCGAGATCTCGTGGGTGGTGTGGCCCCGCGATAGATCAGGACAAGAGGGCTCAATCCGTAGCAGGACCGCCACCGTCATGATGCAGTCCCTCGGCACGAGGCCCGTGGCGTTGAGCGATCAAGGCCCGCGGCTCCTGTGCACGACTCCGAAAGCAGGACTCCATGCTGTGTAAGGGAAGGTTCGCAGGACCGGTCGCCGGCCTGCGATTCGAGACTCCCACGTGCTCGGGCTTCACGGATGGGAACGGGACCTTCGAGTACCGGGACGGCGAGACCATCGCCTTCTTCGTCGGTGCCGTCCTGCTCGGTGCGGCGCGCGGCGCTGAACGTCTCACCGTCGCCGACATCGTCGCGAGGGTCGACGGCAACCTGGACAAACTGGCCGACCCGGGGCTGACGAACATCGCCCGCTTTCTCCAGACACTGGACCGGGACGGCAACCTCGACGACGGGATCACGCTGACGCCGGAGATCCACACGCTGGTCGGCGACCGCGTCATCAACTTCCGCAATCAGACGACGTTGGCGCCCGGGCCGGCCGACCTCATCCAGGCGTTCACCGACGACCCGGCGGTCACGGTCCTGCTCGACGATCTGAACCAGGCGAAGGCCTTCACCGATGCCACACCGCGCAAGCTGAGGTCGGCGGCCGCAGCCCGCAACGAAATCCGGCGCAACGTCCTTGGCATCCGTCGGTACCGCGACGTCAAGATCCCTACACGGAACGGGTCGTTCGTCTACGCCGACGTCTACCGTCCCGATCACGGGGGCCCCGTCCCCGTGATCATGAACTGCGGCGTCTACGGCAGGGCCTTCGTCCACCACTCGATCTGCGGCGAAGAGGACGCCGAGAAGCACGAGCTGATGGAGGAGCGGTACTTCCTGGGCAACCCCAACGGGTACGAGTACGAGAACCACGAGACCGTCAACACGGTGACCTGGATCCCTCGGGACTACGCGGTCGTGCGCGTCGACGGCCCAGGCGCCGGCAAGAGCCCGGGCACCCTGGGAATCTGGGGCATCGACGAGGCGGAGGCGTTCTACGACGCCATCGAGTGGGCCGGGGTACAGCAGTGGTCCAACGGGAACGTCGGGCTGTGGGGCATGTCGTACTACGCGGTCAACCAGCACGCCGTGGCGAGCCTGCGGCCGCCGCACCTCAAGGCGATGATCGCGATCGGGACGGACGCCGACCTCTACGAGGAAGTCGTCTACACGGGAGGGATCCTCAACGAGGAGTTCTTCCCCATGTGGTTCCAGAAGGGCATCGCACCCGCGATCTGCGGTGAGGTCGACGCCAAGGATTTCCTGGCGATGGCCAAGGACAATCCCTTCAAGGACTCCGACCCCGCCCTGGTCTTCGGTCCCCGGTCCGAAGTGCTGATGAATCCGGATCTCAGCGATGTCTCGGTGCCGCTGTGGACCGTCGCCGTGACGACGCACCCTGCCAACTTCCACCAGCTCGGCAGTAGCGAGACGTACCTGAACACTCCCACGAAGAACAAGAAGATCGACTTCTGGGAGGACTGGTTCATGAAGTCCTACCAAGCCTCCACGGTCGAGGACCACGTGGCGTTCTTCGACCACTGGCTCAAGGGCGTCGACAACGGGATCATGGACAAGCCGCCCGTGCGCCTCGAAATCCGGACCGGGCGCGGTGCTTCGTACCTGCAGGAAGAGCAGGAGTGGCCGATCGCCCGCACCGAGTACGTCAAGTGGTACTTGGACGCCCGGCCCTCCGACCTGGAGGGGGGCCTTCCCTGCGACAACGTGCTGAGTCTCGGGCGCGCGGTCCCCGATGCAGAGCGGTCCGTGGACTACTCGGCCGAGGTCGACCCGGCCGCACCGGTCGTACCGCCGGCGCCGATAGCCGGCCGGAAGGAGTGGACCACCGCGTCCTGCAGCCCCGGTGCCACCTTCGTCAGCCCGCCGCTGGAGGCGGACACCGTGCTCGCCGGCTACAGCAAGCTCGTCGTGTGGGTCTCCTCCACCAGTGAGGACATGGACCTCTTCGCGTCCGTGCGGGTGCTGGACGAGAACAACCACGAGGTCGACTTCTGCGGTCCGGCGGTCATTCCCGGCATCCCCACTGACCTCTACCCTCTGGCCAAGGGATGGCTCAAGGTCTCCCACCGCAAGCTGGACACCGAGCGTTCGACCGAGTTCCGGCCGAAGCACACCCATCTGCGTGCCGACCACGCCCCGCTGAGCAGAGGCGAAGTCGTCCCCGTGGAAGTGGAGATCATCCCGAATACGGGCCTGGTGCGGGCCGGACACCGTATCCGGATCGACATCCAGCCCTTCACCGGTGTCGGCCACGGCAGCAGGCATGCGTACGACGCGTCGTATCACGACGGTGCCCGGAACGCGATCTACACGGGCCCGGAGCACCCGAGCTACCTGCAGCTGCCGGTCCTGCCGCCCAAGGAAGCCTGACCGAGCCTCGCCAGGCAGAGGGAGGCGGCTCCACCGCCGATCAGTACTTGCCTGATAAGGCGACCTTCAGGATCACCCCGTACGAAGTACCACTCGAATCAGCAATGGAGAGTGCGATGAATATCGAGGAACTGAGCGCCCGAGCCGAAATCCACGACGTACTGCTGCGCTATTGTCGCGGTCTCGACCGGGTTGATATGAGCCTGGTCCGCGGCGCATTTCACGAGGACGCGTGGGTGCAGTTTCCGGAAAGCCTGCACGTCGGTCCCGTCGACGGTTTCGTGGAATTCCTGACGGGGGAGATGCCGCGCTTCGTTCGGACCATGCACTTCCTCGGCAACAGCCTCATCGAGTTCGACGGTCCTGCCGTCGCGCATGTGGAGACCTACCTCCAGGCCGACCACCAGGGCTCGGAGCGGCACCAGTGGAAGAACGAGACGGTCAAGCTCTGGGCCCGCTACCTCGACAGGTTCGAACTGCGTGACGGGCGGTGGCTGATCGCCCGCCGCAGGCTGCTCGTCGACTGGATGTACAAGTACCCCGCGGACGGCTGGTTCGACGATCACCCCGACGCCTCGGTAGGACGCCGTGACGGGACGGACCCCGGCCTCCAGAAGGTTGCCGGCTTCAGCGGTACGCCGCTGGGAAGTGGCGAATGGCCTGTCTGATCCGAGTTTCTCCGGAAAAGACAACCTAGGAGGTATTGGAATTATGGCGATGACCGCGAAAACGGACGTCGACCGGCCGCAGGCTCAGGAAATCCTGGCCCGCGTCGAGGATATGCAGCCCTGGCTGCGTGAGCAGCAGGCCGCCGCGGAGCGAGAGCGCCGTGTTCCCCAGGAGAGCATTGAACGTCTCGACGCCGCCGGTGTCTTCACCCTGACCACGCCGCGGCGCTACGGCGGTGCGGACTTCACGACACGCGAACTCCATGCCATCTACCGGGCTCTCGGCGCGGGATGCGGGGCGACGTCCTGGATGGTGTGGGCAGCCGCGGGAGGAAACCTGTGGAGCTTCTCCTTCGCCGACGAGGTCATGGCGTCGGTGTACGAGACGCCGTGGGTCGGTAACCGCACCTTCGCGCTGGGCGGCACGAGCCGGCGCATGTCCGGGACCGCGCGCCAGGTCGACGGCGGATGGATGGTCAAAGGCGCGTGGCCCTTCGCCACCGGCAGCGTTCACGCCTCCCACGGCTTTCTCGCCGTCTTCTATGACGCGACCGACGACGCCAAGGTCGGCATGGTTCTCGTCCCGAAGGACTCACTCGTCGCCCGGGATGACTGGGATCCCATGGGTCTTGCGGCCACGGGCAGCCAGACCATGGCGACGGATGGTGAGTTGTTCGTCCCGGACGAGCGCTTCAGCACCCCTCGGGATCTCAACGCCCGCCTCGCCGAGGCCACCGAGCAAGGAGTGGGGCCGCGCCGCGGGGGGATATCCCGCTCGATCGTGACCGGCACCGGCACGGCGCTCGGCATGGCCGATCACGCCATGGAGATCTTTCTCAGCGGGTTGGGGAAGCGGGGCATCCCTTATTCGATCTACTCCAAGCAGCTCGAGGCTCCGATCACCCATCTCACCGTGGGCCGCGCTCACGCGCAGATCCGAGCGGCGGGACGGGTCGCCGAGGCCGCGGCGGCCGAACTGGACCGACTCGACGCCGAGGGCCTGGACCCCACGGAGCGGGAGATCGTTCAGTTCCACACCGACGTCGCTTATGTCTGGGACGCCTGTGCCGCAGCGGTTGAGATGCTCTTCCATGCGTCAGGGGCATCCGCGATCATGAAACGCCAGCCCCTGCAGCTGATCGCCCGCAACTGTCGCGCCGGCAGCCTCCACGCGGCGCACACCATCGACACTTGGATGGAAAACATGGGACGCACGCTGTGCGAGGTCGAGGCCGGCCCGACCTCGACCAGCGTGCTCGAACGACGGGCCTAGGTGTGCTGTTCGGAGAGTTTCGTGACGCGGCTAGCGGGTTTTTGGCCGCCACACTGCCTGCCGTTCGCCGTCGGAGGTGTAGGGCCGCTGGTGGGCCCATTCCTCGAGCGTGTAGGTCCAGGCTATGTCCGTCAGCACGCGTTCGACGGTGATGTTCTGGGCAGCGAACCAGGCAGTGGCCCGTTGCAGGAAGCCGGCGCAGGCGGCGGCGGTTTCGTCGGCCAGGTCTTCGGTACAGGCCAGGCGTGGGTAGCCGTCCAGGGCGGTGTGCAGGTAGGCGTGTCCGGCTCCGTTGCGGTGGTCCTCGTTAGGGCTGCCGGCTGCTTGGCCACGAATCTTGTGCCCGCCGCCGTCGGGGATGCGGCCGCGTTTCTTGACGTCGATGTGGACCAGCTCGCCTGGCCGGGAGCGTTCGTAGCGGCGGACGGGCTCGCCGGTGTCCCGGTCGCAGGCGGCCAGGGAGGGCAGGCCATGGCGGTGCAGGATGCGGTGGGCGGTAGAGGCGGCGATGCCGCAGCGGGCAGCCAGTCGCACCGGGCCGATGCGGTGCTCGCGCCGTAGTCGGACAACCCGTGCCTCAAGGGCGGCCGGGGTGCTCAGGGGCTGGTGGTACGGGCGGCTGCAGCGGTCCCGCATACCCTCGGCGCCCAGTTGCCGGTAGCGGCTCGCCCAGCGGATGGCGGTGGTGTGGCTGACCTGGGAACGTTCGGCGGCCCGGAGCAATGGCCAGTAGTCGTCCACGACGCATCGGGCCAGACGCAGTCGTCCCGTTGGAGTCAGCGGGGCAATACGGTGGGAATGAGGGCCTTCTGTGTGCCGGTGAAGATGTCGCAATCCACACCGAACCCAGAAGGCCCTCACCCGTTCAAGCACCCAGCACGCGTGTCACCAACGTGCCGGGACAGCACACCTGGGCCGCCGGAACAGGGCCTGGCTCTGTTCGCCGTAGCCGGCTCTTGACGCGTGAGAGGGGTGTTCCTTGTCATCCGCTGCATCTCGCAAGTACCTTTCCCCGCTCATCACCCGCGCGTCGCCGGCATGAGGGCGTCGACGCGTACCACTACCGCGATCTCGGCCGAGTCGAGGGCACGTTCACCGGTGACATAGTCCGGGACCGGTCGCGCCTCAACAAGGACGACTACGTCGGTGCCACCGAGGACGGGGCCCTGCGTGAGGGGCATCACCGTCTGAGGCCGGCCGAGCCCGGAGAGGAGTCGCCAGTGGCCGTGATGGCCGCCGCGGCGCACCAGTTGGTCGACACGCTGGACAAGGGCGGTCGGGCCCGACTGTCCTACCCCGGGGACGCGGTCGAACGGCAGACGTGGTCCAACCCCGAGTTTCTCCACTTCGACACCGGACTGCGTTTGGAGTTCCAGCCGGTCGAGGTGCGGCGTCGCACTTGCTCTCGTCGCAGAATGCGCGTGACCGGCTCGAATCTGCGCAAGTTGGCGCGAGAGTCGGCCTCGTACTCCGACCTCTCGAACACCCGCTTCTTCAGGCTCATGCAGCCTCCTTTCGAAACGGCGTGTGAAGCTAGCTTAGAGGTATACTGTAACCGGATGCCGGTCCAGTGAAGCTGAATCCTCTCGCCGGAGAGCGAGGAGTCGGGCACCGCGACATGATGGAGGCACCGGCCCACGAAAGGTGGTGACACCACATGGAGGTGAGCGGGACGGGAAACGGTCCTGTCCTGGCCGGGGTGGCGACCGCGCTGATCGACGATCGTGGCGTCGTGGTCGGTTGGTCGCGTGCCGCAGAACGGCTGCTGGGGCGTCCAGCCGCTGAGGTCCTTCGGCGATCCGTTGGCCGGCTGCTGGCCGAGCCCGATGTCTTCGCCGGCGGTGAGCTGCCCCGGGGCGGCGATGCCGAGTTGCTCCACGACTCCGGGCAACCCATCGCCGTCCGCTATCGCACCGAGAGGCACAAGACCCTCGGACTGTCCCTGATCCTGGCCGTGGCCGTCGATCGGGCCGCCGAGATCGAGTGGGACATGGCGTTGTCGCGGGCGCTGCTGAGCCAGAGTCGCATCGGTTTCATCCTTCGGGACAAGGATCTCGCGGTGGTGCGCTCCAACCAGGTGGGCGGTGCCGTCGCTGGTCTGACGGTTCCCGTGGGCAGCCGGCTCTCCGACGTAATGCACCCGGACGACGCCGCCGGCGTGGAGGAGGCGCTGCGGGGTGTTCTGGAGACGGGCGTGCCCCTTGCCGCCCATGAGCAGCGTGTGCGGTCTGCGCGGGCACCACACGGTGACTGGTCGCTTGCCGTGTCAGCCCTGCGAACGGAGGACACGCATGGCAGGCCCACGGGGGTCGCCGTCCTCTTCACCGACGCCACCAAGCATTTGCAGGCCGATCGCCGGCGCGAGCTGCGCCACCGGGCGTCGGCGGGGATCGGCGGCACACTGGACATCAACCGGACTGCCCAAGAGATCGTCGACATGCTGGTTCCCGACGTCGCCGACGTCTCCTGGGTCAACCTCGCCGACGCCATCTACACCGGAGACGAGCCACCGAAGACGTTCGGCGGCGGCGATCTGCATCTGCGGAGGGCCGCGATGCGTATCGCGACCGGCCCGTGGCCCGCTGCACTCCTCGAACCGGGCGAGCCCATCCCTCACTTCCCCGATCTGCCCCTGGTCCGTGAGCTCCAGGAGGGCCGCACCATCATCGTGGGCCGGGCAGCCCTGGAGCGAGCGCTGGTCGATCACCCTTGGCTGCGACTCGTGGCCCCTCGCCAGGGGCACTCGATGATCGTGGCTCCGCTCTTTGCGCGCGGCCTGGTGCTGGGGGTCGTGACGGCCTGGCGTACTGAACGGGCCGAACCCTTCGAGGAGGAGGACGCCGGCCTGCTCAGCGAGATCGCGGCTCACTCGGCCTTGGGCGTGGACAATGCCCGCCGATACACACGCGAGCATCGGGCCGCCGTTGCCCTACAAGAGAGCCTGCTGCCGAAGGCGTTCACCGCCACCCGGGTCATGGAGACCGCGGGTGCGTACCTGCCCGCCGCGGGTGGGGCCGAGATCGGCGGTGACTGGTTCGACGCGATCGATCTTCCCTCGTTGCGAACCGCCCTCGTCGTCGGGGACGTGACCGGTCACGGACTGCATGCCACCGCGACCATGGGAAGGCTCCGAACCGCCGTTCAGACGCTGGCGGATCTGGAACTGTCGCCCGACGAACTGCTCGCTCATCTCGATGACTTGGTCTCCCGGCTCGCCGACGAGGCGGAACTGTCACAACGTGATTTCATCGGCGCGACCTGCTTGGTGGCTGTGCACGACCCGGTCGAGGAACGCTGCACGATTGCCTCGGCCGGCCATCCGCCACCGTTGCTGGTCTTGCCGAGCGGGGATGTGACCCCGGTGAATGTGCGGCCCGGGCCACCTCTCGGTGTCGGCGGTCTGCCGTTCGAACCCACTACCGTCGCCGTGCCATCCGGCAGCGTTCTCGCTCTGTACACCGACGGCCTGCTTAACCGGTACGGCACGGACATCGACAGCAGCACGCGTGACCTCTCGGACCGCCTTGCGCTGCACTGCCGCTCAGCCGGCGATCTGCGGCCACTTGCGCGGGACCTGATGAGCGGGGCCGCCCAACACCCACTGTCGGACGACGCCGCCCTTCTGCTCGCGCGCACGTCGGCGGTAGAGCCCGCAGACGTCGCCAACTGGGAGTTCCCGGCAGACCCCCGAGCAGTCTCTTCGGCCAGGGAGATGGCCGGAGCCAAGCTCGCGGAGTGGGGGCTGGAGGACATCAGCTTCGTCACCGAACTGATCGTCAGCGAACTTGTCACGAACGCCGTGCGTTACGCGGGTGGCCCCGTGGGGCTGCGCCTGATCCGCGGCGATTTTCTCTGCTGCGAAGTCACGGATCCCAGCAACACACAGCCCCGCATGCGACGGGCCCGTACCTCCGACGAAGGAGGCCGAGGCCTGTTCCTGGTGGCTCAAATGAGCCGCCGGTGGGGGAGTAGGTACGGCCAGAGCGGCAAGACCATCTGGGTCGAGCAGGAGCTGTCCGTGTGAAGCCGGCGTCCAGGAGTGCTGCGGCCGGCTGCCTCAGCCCTTGGCGGGCGGAGCGGGCGCGAAGCGGTCCAGGGTGGTGATCCCCGCGAACTTGTGCGGCTGCGCCCCCGCCATCAGCCTGCCGTAGTTCTCCGAGAGGGCCTCAAGATTGAGGGCTCCGTGCAAGGTGATGACCCGTGCATCGCGCCACGCTCGCTGGATCGGTTCGCTCTCCATGATGGCCGTCGAGCCGGAGTTCCGCTGCAGCAGCTCGATGGCCTCCGCACACCATTTGGCCGCGTACGCGGTCTCGGCGAGCACCCGTGCACTGAACATCTGCATGTACTCGGGATCCGCAGCCTCGCCAGCGGCGGCGGCAGCTCCCAGCCGGTCGGTTTCATCAGCGTTGGCACGCGTCATCAAGGTCGCAGACTGGATCTTTGAATGAACCTCGGTGAGCATCAGATGGGTCAGGGGCGCGTCCAACTGGTTCTTGTAGGTGGTGCCGCGGATGGGGCGGCCGGCGGAGCGCTCCAGGAACCTCTCCAGCGCACCCTGCGCGATGCCGATCGACATCCCCGCCATGAGGCTGAAGGCCCAGCCGAGCGAGGGCGCCTTCCACAACGAGCCCTTGAGGCCGTTGTCGATGTCTCCGCCGACGACGTGACGGAAGTCGACGACGCGATAGTCGGGCACGAAGAGCTCGTCCCGGACAAGGGTGATGGACACGCTGCCAGTTGCGCGCATACCGGCGACGTTCCAGTCGTTGAGGAACCGGAGCTCATCACGCGGAACCTGTACGCCCACCAGGTAAGGACCGTCACCGTCGTCGGCGATGCAACCAAGGTTCGTGTAGGGAGCCCAGAGCGAGTCACTGCCGAACGTCCAGGGACCGCCGGTGATGGCCCAGCCACCCTCGACTCGTTTCGCGCGCCCGCGAGAGGCAGGGAAGTGACTCGATCCGGCCACTCGTGGCCCGGTCCACTCGCATCCGTAGACCTCCTCGACGACGCGAGCGCCCGAGCCGGCGGGAATCCAGTTGGTGGAGGCCCCCACCCACACGGTCCAACCGGACGAGCCGTCCCACTTGGAGACTTCGGACACGACGTCCAGCTGCTGCCGCACGGTCAGCTCATCCCCTCCGAACTCAACGGGATTGCTGATGTTGAACGCGCCGGTCGCGTCCAGATCGGCGATGGTCTCGTTCGAATGACGGCCCGCACGCTCGGCGTCCAGCGCTCGCTCACGCAGGGCGGGGCCCAGTGCGCGGACGTTCTCGAGGATCTTCGTCAGCCTCTCGGAGGTGTCTCGAGTCGCAACCATCGTCGTTATCTCCTGTATGTCGTTCCGTGGGAGACAAGAGCCGGCTCGGCAAGCGCCGCCGGCTCTTGGCGGTATCTCTGGTGAGGCTTCGATGGGGACCGCGGCGACAGCGGTGGCGCTTCCCGGGGGCACGAAGCGAGCCAGGAAGTGTCTGGGCGAGGGAGAGGCAGCAGAGCCGTCGCTGAGTCGGCCGTAGGAGTCCGCAACCTGGAGCGTAGGCCTCGGCGGATAAAGTGTCAACATTAACTACGGCCTGACCATCCTATGAGCGCGAGGAGAAGTGTGCACTCGCTCATTACCCTCGCTCGTACCCGGAAAAGTGTTGACAGCGTTTGGTCCGAGGCTTGACGATGAGCCCACGTGCCCGCCCGGTCGGCGGCTCTCCAGAAGTCGCGGGACGTGACTGTGGCCCTCCTAGCGCCGGGCGGTGCGGAGCCGACGCGGGAGCGCGCCGTGAGGGCTCCGGGGAGGCGGCTGCTTCCGCTTTCCATCATCTGCTGATGCCGGTAAAGCCGTTACTGCACCGATGCGCCCTAATCTTGCCGTCGACGTAAAAGACCCAGAACGCAACATTTAGCATGAGGGACGCGAGCATGATTGAACATGACAAGGCTGCCATCGTCGAGGTCCTGAATCTCTACGGCCTGGCGCTTGACGCCCATCGCTGGGATCTGTTCGACCGCATCTTCACAGAAGACGTGGTCGCGGAGTTCGGCCCGGCCGGAGCTGCCTGGTCCGGCCTCTCCACCTTCAAGAACTCCTTCGCCGGGTTCCACGAGAGCCTGGACAGCCATCAGCACACGATGATGGGCCAGTTGGTGCACGTCGACGGGGACAGGGCAAACGCCTTCAGTTACGGCAACTGGCTCCTCGTGCGCGAATCGGCCGAGGATGGTCCGACGTGGCAGGGGACCGGGTGGTACGACGACGAGCTGGTCCGAACCGAGCATGGCTGGCTCATCCGGCACCGGGTGTGTCGACTCATGTCCTGGACCGGGAACCCCTTCGTGCCCGAGCCGCAGGCGGAGCACAAGCCCGACATGCAGACAAACGTGCTGCGTGAGCACAGTGACGCGGGGAAGGTCGCGTTCCTGAACGCGATCAAGGCCAGGTAGGCGAACCTGCCGGGGTCACGGTCCTCGTCGAGTGAGCTTCTCTCTTGACGAGGACCGGGTACGACTGCGGGCGACCCTCCGTACATGCCAGAGGCAAACCCCGCGTCCTGCCCTTCGGGCTACGGGGACTCACTGCTGCGTCCGGGCTCCGGAGTGAGGAGATAGGCGAGTGCCATGTCTCTGAGCTCGTCCGCGTACCGGTGCAGAGCCGCCTCGCCGGCAAAGCTGTCCGGACGCAGCGAGTTGTGGAAGCAGGCCCCAAGGAGGGCACGGGCCGCGGTATCGAGCGCTGCCTCCGGGACGGGGTGCCGGATCTGATCCAGGTAGGGCATCGCTGCGTCGAGGAGCAGGCGGTGGATTTCTGAGATGGTGCGGGCGCCGCGATCAAGGGCGCCGCCTGCCCGGGTGCGCAGCAGCTCGGTGAAGAGATTGCCGCCCTCGGCGAAGGAGCGGAGCAGCGAGTGAGCGTACGCAGTCAGGACGCCGGACAGCGACGGCTCGGCGGCGCGTAGCTGCTTCGCCACGTACTCCTCGCGTCGATCCAGCATGCGGGCCGTCAGGGCATTGACCAACTGCTCTTTGCCTTCGAAGCGACGGTAGATCGAGCCCACCGACATGCCGGCGCGTTCGGCGACGCCCGCGATGGTCAACTCCTCCAGGCCGACCTCGGAGGCGAGCTCCTCGGCGGCCTGCAGCATCCGAGCCAGCGTCGCGGCGCTGCGTGCCTGTCGCGGCTCCCGGTAGTGCGTGAGGTGGTTCCGATCATCAGTCACGGCACGCATGGTACCGAGGACCGCTTTGGTCATGTCTCTTGACAGGGCGCGCTGGAACGCTCGTAGTATTGCGAATGAAAGTTCACATTCGCACTCGGAGTGGAGTTCCCGGATGACTGACATGCAATCTTCGACGACAGCGGCCGTCCGGCTCGCGTCAGGACCGGCCGGACCCGGGGGCATCGATGACTTCGAGCTCTTCTACTCGCGCCGTGTCCTGAGCTTCCTCAAGGACCGGCTGGGGCGACAGACGCTGCTCGATCTGTTGGCTCCGGACATCGAAGAGGGCAATGCCTTCCTGAGGCAGAGCGCCCAGGACTCCGGAGGCAGCTTCACCTCGGGCACCACGGTGCTGGAGACGCAGGGGCTCAACGCCGGACAGTTCCTTGCCTGGATGGGCAAGGCCTTCGCCGACGAGGACGTGCTCCTCGCCGCCCAGCCCGAGCACTACGCGATGGTCAACAAGGACGACGGCTCGGTCCACGTGACCGAGAACATCGGCCCGTACATCTGCTCCTTCTACCTCGGCGACTGGGCCGCGGAGGCCATGGCTTGGGCCGCGGACGCGGACGAGCTCCTGCCTGAGAGCGCGTTTCCGCACAAGAAGGCCACCAATCTCTTCCTCGCCGACGGCACGATCGTCGGCCGGGTGCTGATCCAGTTCGGGGATACGGACGAGGGCTTCTCTTCGCATCTGACGGTCTACCTGCCCAGCTCCAGCCCGGCTGACATCCTGGAGCACCATCTCCGCCATTTCGCCGTGGAGTTCAGGAACTGGATCATGGCCGCAGCGGTCGACAGCGCCTGAGAGGGCGGCACCTCGGCCAGGGAGGCAGTGAGCGTTGGCGGCGGCGCTCGTCGCCGCCGCTCCAATCAGCCAGTTCCTCCACTGGCCGCACATCCTCGGGGCGACCATCGCAACCCGGTTGCCAACTTCAGGCCGTCATCGACGCCAACAGTCGGCTGCTCGTGACCAGCGGCAGCCGGCCACCCGGCAGCCGACATTGAGGAGGGCGCCGTGGAAGACCTGCCGCTTGACGAGTTGGGGCTGCTGCGCGGGGCAGTAGAGGGATGCGACATCCGCTACTTCAGCTCACTGCGGACGCTCGACCGGGACGCATGTCTGGTACTGCGGGCCGGTCTGATCGCCCTGATCCCGGCAGGCATGCAGCGCGACGACGAATGCCAGTACTACGAAGCCACCGCAGCAGGCCGTGAGTTCTATGCCGCCCATCTTTACGGGCTGGACGAGCATGCCGAGGGCCGAGCGAGCTCATGGCGCGACGATCCGCAGCTTGCGGCTGCGGCGCGGGCGCTGGGCAGGCTGCTGGATGCGGTCGAGCGCCCCACACAACGTGATTCGGCCCGACTCCAGCGCGGCGACGAATGAATAGGGCCAGCTTGCACGAACTGGTTCGAAGAACGTCCACTGCGGCTGAAGACCTGCCAGAGCAGACGGTCTGGCTGGGCCGGGCACGTCCAGCGACAGGCAGCGGGTGACGTGCACCGCAACCAGGCGCCCGTCTGCGTCTCGGGGTGCGGCAGCTCTCCCAGTACCTGTCGCGGCCGCGCCACATCCAGGTCCGCGAGGCAGAGCACGCCATACACCGCGCCGTGTCCGCGCCGGTACCCTGCCGCCGGCGTGAGGTCCACCGGCGTGGCCAGCGGGCCGACCGCGCGCTACCGCGAACGCTTCCCCGAGGGGATGCTGCTGGTGTTCGGCCACCCTGACGGGCTGCTCCTCGACGCCGTCAAGCCCGATCACAACCAAGTGCTCCGCTTCGGATCCGAAACCGGAACCAACCTTGCGGACACCGACGGCGAAGTACGGCGTGGCTACCACCCCGTTCGTCCGGCCGGGTACATCGCCGCCCGGCGACGTCAACCACGCAGTCAGCAGGCCGCTCCGCCTCGACGGCAGAGCGACCTGCTGACTCGTGCGCCCGCCTCAGGCGGTCTTGACCGGCAGTTGCAGGTAGGACGCGTGCTCGCCACCGGTGCGGATGATGTGCTGTCCGCTCTCGGCCGGGGTGTACTCGCGGATTCCGGGCATCATCGTCCCCAGCAGCGAGCGTCCGCTGATGACAAGACGAAGCTGCTCACCCGGGTAGAAGGTGAGCCCCACAGGGAGCAGGTCGATCTCGACGTCGACGACCTCGCCGGGCGAGAGCTTCTCGACCCGGTCGAAGCTGTGGGCGGGGACGTCATCGGTGGACAGCTTCTCGTCCAGGTGGCGCATCGAGACGCGCAGGCGTCCGTCCGATCCCTTGTACCGCAGGATCGAGCCGCCGCGTTCGGTGACGTCGTGGATCCGCGCGCTCTGGTTGGGCACGGTGAACTGCTGCAGAGGCGTGCCATACGCGTCGAGCTTCTGGACCAGGAGAAACAGGTCCATGTCGTCCGCGCCTTCCGCCTCGACCCACAGGTGCGCCTTCGGGTATCCGACCAGCACGGTCTCCTTGTCGAAGCGCGTCACGAACGACACCTCGTCCGGGTTGGCGCCGAGCGTGTAGCCCGCCGACGCCCCGTCGACCGGGGCCGTCGTCCCCAGAGTCCGCGAGCGGCCGTCCAGGTAGTACTTCGTCGGGATGACTTCTGCCGGCGGGAACTCCCCCGCAGGGATGTTGACCTGGTCGCCGCCCTGAAGGTCGAGCAGGGAGTAGCGCACGCGGGGCGTCTCCTCCCATCCGTTGTCCTCGTCCTTGAGGAAGCGGTCGAAGAACCGGCGCAGCTCCTCCCGGTTCGCCTCGTCGTAGTAGTCGGGCCACTCCTGGCTGTTGTGGATGCGCAGCCACTTGTCCTCGGACGCCATGCGGCGCCAGGCACGGAAGGTACCGGCGGTGTGCAGCGTGTTGGAGTAGCTGGCGACGACGTACGCGGGCACGTTGATGTTCTCGAACTGCGGGATCTTGTTCTCCCACAGCTCGTTCATCAGCGGATAGCGATCGGCCTCCGCGATGATGTCCTCCTTGCTGCTGTTGCCCCAGAAGCTGTAGTCCCGCAGCTGGCGGGCGAACCCGTGGTCGGGCAGACCGCCGCGCATCACCAGGTCGCGGTAGACGTCGCTCACGCCCTCCCACGGGTTGATGGCCGCCAGGTGCGGCGGCTGTTCGGCCGCGGTGAACCACTGCGACACCGCGAGATAGGAGGTTCCGCTCATGGCGACCTTGCCCGTGCACCAGTCCTGAACGGCGAGCCACTCGATCAGGTCGTAGCAGTCACGGCCCTCCTGGCGGTCCCACAGGACACTGTCGCCCTCGCAGTGGGCCACGCCCCGGATGTCCGGGTTGCAGATCGCGTAGCCCTGCGCGCACCAGTACGCGGGATCCGGGGCCTCGAACTTCGCGAGCCCGGACATGATGCCGTTGTCCAGTCCGACCAGATTGAACACGCCCATGACGCTGGCCGAGGTCCCCTGGCCCTTGCCGTACGGGCTCCACGCCACGATGACCGGGACCTTCTCGGCGTTCGCCGGCCGCAGGACGTCGACATAGATGGTGACGCCGTCACGCAGTGTGACCGCTACGTCCTTCTCGAGCACGATGTCGACGGGCAGCGGCTTGAACGGCGGCGCGATCTGGAAACCGGCCTCCAGCGTGCGAGTGCCAGGCTCGTAGTTGCTCAGGATCCCGTACCGGTCAATACCCGGCTTCAGCGGGTTCGACGGCATGAGTACCTTCTGGACATCGCTCATGGTGAGCTCCTCACATCTCTTGACCCGGAGTCCGGGGTGGCGACTCTGCGAGCGTACGACCGCCGAACGAAAAACTCAACGTCTGTTGAGATGTTGGTTTCGGGGTTAGATTTGAGCTATGACCGCGCATACGCAATCCGTCTCCACCGGGCGCCGTGGACGCCGACCGGGGACGAACCAGACCCGACAGGCCATCCTCGACGCTGCCCGCGCCCGGTTCGCAGCCGACGGCTTCACCGCGACGACGATACGGCGGGTCGCAGCCGACGCCGAGGTCGACGCGTCGTTGGTGATGCAGTTCTTCCGGTCGAAGGACGAGCTGTTCGCCGCAGTGATGTCCGTCCCAGCAGAGGCTCTGACCCGCTTCAGCAGCGCATTCGAGGGAACGGACGCCCACCTCGGTGAACGCGTGGTCCGCGCATTCTTCGAGGTGTGGGAAGTGGAGTCGTCGAGCTCGAAGCCCCTCATGGCAATGCTCCGGGGCGCCATCGTCAACGAGCAGGCGAACGACCAGCTGCGCGAGTTCCTGCAGGAGCGTCTGCTGGTCGACAACATCGCCTCGCGCGCCGTCGACGACCCGACCCTCCGGGCGGGGATCGTGTCGTCGATGCTCGTCGGTCTCATCGTGGGACGAGGAATCGTAGGCGTGGCGACCCTGACAGAGGCGGAACGCGAGACGCTGATCGCGCTGATCGGGCCCGCCATACAGAGCGTGCTGGTTCCGCTGCCGGCGGCCGCCGACGATGACGAAGACGACGCCTCTGAGGCGCCTCGAACATGACGGCGCCGGACGGCCTCTAGAGCCGGAGCAGTCGCTCGGCGTTCTCGTGCGCGATCTTCTGCTTCGACTGCTCCGGCAGGTCGGCCTCGTCGAAAAAGGTGACGGCACCGTCGTTACTCGCGAAGGGGTAGTCGACGGCGAAGAGGATGCGCTCGAGCGGGACGGTTTCGAGGCAGAACTGGAGTTGTGCCTGGCCGAACAGGCCGCTGGGTGCGATGTAGACGTTCTCGCGGAAGTATTCGCTGAATGAGCGTTCGAGCCGGGTGGCGCGCTGCGGCAGGGCCTCGTCGACTCGGTCCAGATAGAAGGGGATCATCTCGCCCCAGTGGCCCAGGATGATCTGCAGGTCCGGGTACCTGTCGAACACGCCTGAGTGGACGAGGTGCAGGAAGTGGACGGCCGTCTCCTGGTGCCACCCCCAGGCGGCGGTCTGGAGGCGGGTGGCGACGACTGGCGGCAGATCGCCCGAGTAGCAGCTCTCGGTGACCGCGAGCGGGGGGACGGCGGGATGCAGGAACATCGGGACCTCCAGGGCTGCGGCCTTGGCGAGGACCGGGTCGTAGCGCGGCGCGTCCAGGAATTCCCCGTCGGTACGACCGAAGATCATGGTCCCGACGAAGCCCAGCTCGTTGACGCATCGGTCCAGTTCGTCGGCGGCGGCCTCGGGGGCGGCGGTCGGCAGAGAGGCGAACGCGGCGAACCGGTCCGGATAGGAGCGCGTCGCCGCGGCGGCCCGGTCATTGGCCGCGCGGACGAGGTCGGGGGCGACTTCCGCCGGTACCTGCTGTGCGCCGAGGCATGAGAGCACCTGCATCGTGATGCCGCCCGCGTCCATGTCCGCGATCCGCCCCTCGGCAAGGTCCATCAGGACCTCGGCAGGGGGAGAATAGGGAAGGCCGGCCGCTGGGTCGTAGGCGGCCGCGAAGCCTGGGCTCAATGCCTGCGCGGTAGCCGCACCCGCCTTGCTGACGGCCGGATCGGCGAAGTGCTCCTCAAGAGCGATGATCTTCACAGAGTATGTCCCTTTCGAGTCAGCGCTCGTACTCGACGCCGGCGCACCAGACTCGTTCGATGTTCTGGGTGGCGCGGATGTCCGAGACCGGGTCACCGGAGACGAGCAGCAGATCGGCGCGTTTGCCCGGCGCGATCACTCCTCGGTCGTTGAGCCCGAAGTGCTGTGCCGTCATCTCGGTGGCGGCTCGCATGGCTTCAACGGTGGACAGCCTGGCGTCGACGAGCAGTTCCAGCTCATGATGCAGGCTCTTTCCGAAGGGCGGCGAAGCGGGTACGCCTGTCGCGGCGTTCGCATCGGTGCCGGCCAGCACCGGCACACCGGCCCTGTGCAGGGCGGCGACACTCTCACGCGCTGCTTCGTACGACGGGCCGGGTGCGCCGGGGCGGCTGACTGCCTCGACGGTGCCCTCCATCATCGCCAGTGTGGGTACGATCACCCGCCCGTCGGACACCGCCCGTGCCACCTCGCTCTCGGTCAGCACATGGTCCAAGGGAGCGTGGGTGAGGATGTCCGCTCCTGCCTCCTGAGCCATCCGCACGGCTTCCGCGGACGCGGCATGAGTGATCGTGCGCATCCCCTGCTGGTGCGCGGCGAGGACCAGGGCGTCCACGGTCGGCTGGTCGAACCCGGGAAGATCAATGATGATCTTGATGTAGTCGGCCCCCTCGGCAAGCCGCTGCGCCACGAAGTCTTTCGCGTCGTCCGGCCCGCTTACGAGTCCTCCGGAAGGACGCCCCATGCGCTGCGCGTGGGCACTGTCGGGTGACGTGGCGCCCACCGTGCTGCTGCGGATATCGGTGAGTCCAGGGCGCCCCCGCAGCGAGGCGACGAGACTGGCCGGCCAGGTGCCCATGTCCAGGGCAGTGGTGATCCCGTGCGCGGCGAAGGAGTGCAGCGTCGACACATCGCTGAGATGGACGTGGGCGTCGATCAGACCGGAGATCAGGACGCCGCCATGACCGTCAACGTGCCTCGCGCTTCCCGTGCCCGCGGTGGTGCCGATAAGGGAGCCATCGATGACGACGGTGCCTGGGTCCAGGAGCGTGTGGCCGTCGAAGACACGCACATTGGTCAGTACGGTGCTCCCTGCGGATCGGCTGTCGTCCGTGGAAGACCGATCGGATGACACAGTTCTCTCTCCTCGCATGTCATTGACGCCCGCCCCGGTAGCGGGGCAGGAGCCTTCGTGCGTTACCGCTGTCGATGGCGTCGCGGTCTGCGTCCGTCATGGGGCAGCGGTCGTAATGGTCGGTGAAGTAGGCGGCGCCGCGACTGGTGACGTGCGGCCAGTCGGTGCCGAACAGCACATGATCGGGGCCGAAGAACTCAAGCGTGCAGGGCAGGCTGAGCGGGCCGGCCGCTTGTGCGGTCTCCACGTGGAAGGACTTGAGGTCGGCCAACAGGTCCTCGACCGTTCGGTCGCTGTCGTAGCTCATGGTCATGGCCAGGCGATGCGCGGCGAACGGGACGAATCCTCCGCCGTGCGAGAGGACGAAGGTGATGTTCGGCCATCGGCGCACCGCGCCGTTGCGCACCAGGCTCACCGCCGTCCGCGTGGTGTCCAGCAGCGGCAATGTATGCGGGGATCCCGTCGGCCGGGGGCCCGTGCAGTTGGCAAGGGTGCACACATACCACGGCACTGCGTCGGTCCAGTTCGGCCAGCAGCGGCTCGAAGCGTGGATCACCCAGATAGGCGCCGTCGGCGTTGGCGAACAGGACCACTCCGTCGGCACCGAGGTCGTCCAAGGCGTACGCGGCCTCGGTCAGGCTGCCTTCCACGTCCGGGAGGGTGAGGGTGGCGAAGAAGCCGAACCGGTCACGGCGTCGAGCGGCCAGGTCGGCTCCGAACTCATTGACCTGTCGAGCCAGGCTCCGTGCTTGCATGTCGTCGTTGTCCAGGCGGACACCGGGCACCGACAGGGAGACAATCCCGGTTGCGACGCCATGGGCATCCATCGCCTCGAGCGCGAGATCCTCGCTCCACACCGGTGCCAGCCCGCCGGTGGAGATGCCACGCCGGTCCAGAAGAGCCTGGTATTGCGGCGGGATTACGTGCTGATGCACATCGATGCGGCCCGACGACATGGCATACCTCCGATGGTTGATGCAGGGATCGTGGCCTCAGCTGGGGGACCTCAGTGGCTGTCCGGCGTGATTCAACCGGTCAGATCAGGGGGGTGATGTGGTCGTCGCGGCCCAGCAGAGCCTTGCCGTAGACCTCGTAGTTGACGGTGGGCAGAACGACGGCGTGGCGGGCGGCCACGGCGGAGTCGCGCCAGATCCGCTGGAGCGGGTTGACGTCGGCGAAGCTCCCGGCGCCGTGGGCGAAGAGCAGATCGTTGATGGCGCTGGTGATGTTCTCGACGGCCCATCCACTGTCGGCGCGTACTCGGGCGCGGGTGGTGAGGTCGGGGTAGCCGGCCTCGGCGGCGGTCCGGTCGATGTCGTCCGCGGCCCGGTAGGCGTGCAGATGGGCGGTGTCGATCTGGAGCGACGCGCGCGACAGCTGAAGCTGGAAGGCCACCGAGTCGGACTGCGTGGTGTAGTCGGTGTACGAGATCGCCTTCTTCGCGGCCTTCTCCCGCACGATCTGCAGAGCTTTGCGTCCCAGGCCCAGCTGAGGTCCCACCAGAACCAACGTCAGAAGGGGCACGAACGCTGAGCGATACAGGGTCTCGTCGGTGTGTTCGGTGCCGTAGTCGCCGGCGATGGCGGGCGGGACGGACAGGACGCGGTGGTCGGGCACGAACACCTCATGCGCAATCAGGCAGTTGGAGCCAGAGGCCTTCATCCCGGCGACGAACCAGGTGTCCTCCAGTTCCAATTCCTGCCGTGCGATCAGGGCCAGCCCCTGGTCGACCACGTGGCCATCGGCGTCGGTGACAGGGATGCCCAGTACGGCCCAGTCGGCATGCCATGAACCGGAGTTGTAGTACCAGCGCCCCGTGACGCGGTACCCCCCGTCCACCTTCACCGTCTCCGCCGTCGGAGCGAGCACACCGGAAACCCTGTGGTCCGGGTTGTCCGCCCACACCTCGTCCTGCGCTCGTTGCGGGAACAGGGCCGTCATCCAGGCACATACATTGGACAGCGTCACCACCCACGCCGCGCCGCCGTCCGCCTCCGCGACCGCGGCGGACACGTCGAGCATGGTGCGCATCGACGTCTCGTAGCCGCCGTAGCGCTTCGGCTGAGCGATCTTGAAGGCTCCGGCCTCGCACAGCGCCTCGATACTCTCTTCCGGCACCCTCCGTTCGAGCTCGCCCTGAGCGGCGTTCTTCTCCAGGAGTGAATGCAGTAGCCGCACCCGCTCTACCAGCTCGGGGGAGTCGGGTACGGCGTGCGGGGCGGCTGACGTGTCGGTCACCTTGGTCATTGTGATCACTCCTTGTCTGTGATGCGTCGAGTCAGCGAGCGCAAGCGGCGA
Source organism: Streptomyces sp. NPDC056296 (assembly GCF_042268605.1). Lineage (NCBI taxonomy): Bacteria > Bacillati > Actinomycetota > Actinomycetes > Kitasatosporales > Streptomycetaceae > Streptomyces > Streptomyces sp. NPDC056296. The sequence goes on from NZ_JBHJRX010000007.1 coordinate 156,457, forward strand.
TCTGGTCGACAATCCGAGGGCGTGGGCGCTGGTCGTAGCAGGAATGGGTGCCGAACGTCCGATGGGCGTAGACAAGGGGCGGCAGATCCGTGTGACTCGCGCCCCGTACCAACCCGAACAGCAGAAGATGGTCACCGCCCTCGACGGTTCGGTAGAGGTCGCAAGTCGCCCACCCCGCTGCGCCTTCAAGGCGCGGCAGACCGTTGTCGTAGTGCCATGCCGTCCCGCCGAATCTGTCCTGGCCGCGGGCGGCGAAGAGCATCGCCAGGTCCGCCTGACCGTGACCGAGCAGGTTGATCCCGAAGCGGCCGGCGTCCTGAATCCGGTGGAGCAGCAGAGACCGGCGGTCGAAGGCGACGCTGATCAGTGGTGGATCCAGTGACAGCGAGGCGAAGGAACTGACCGTTGCCCCGAACGGAGAGCCGTCGACACTTGTGGTCACCACGGTCACGGGCGCGCACACCGTCGTCATCAGGTTCCGGAACCGCTGGGGATCTACCGGAGCTCCGCTGTGCAGTGGGTCTTCCGGCGCCTTGATCTTCTCGTATGGCGTGGCCATGACGCGTATTCCTCTCGCGGATGCCGTGGCGTCCGGTCGAGCCGGTGCGACGGCAGCTCACAGCTCCCTTTTCGATTCCCTCGACGGTAGGTAAGGTCGGGTCCCACCGAAATCCACTCTGCGAAGCGGATGGTCCGCTACGCGAACTCCCCGGCCCCGCCAAGCACGCCTACGCTGGGTGAAGAGGTGCTTGGAGGCGAGGACGAGCGATGCGAACGGTTCACTTCGGCGCTACGCCACAATCGGGCGGTCCCATGGAGCTGGCCGGGCAGCCCCCGTGTACGTCCGACGATTTCGACGAGTATCGCGCCCGGGTCAACGACGCGTTCTATCCGGCGCGGATGGAGCTCGTCTCGCCCGGCACGCGTCTTTCCCATGCCTGGATGTCCGCAATCCGGCTGCGGCACCTCACTGTGGGCGTCGTGCGCTTCGGGGCCGACGTACTCGTCGATCCCGGTGATGTCGGCGGTTACCACGTGAACGTACCGTTGGCAGGCTCGGTCGTGTCCCGCTGCGGCTCACGGGAGATCGTCGCCACCCCCGAGCTGGCCGCCGTCTTCAGCCCGGACCAGCACACGGTCCTGCCCTCCTGGAGCGTCGACGCGACGCAGGTCTGCCTCAAGATCGAGCGAGCCGCGCTGGAGGAGGAACTCGCTCGCGTCCTGGGCCGGCCGGTGGACCGGCGCCTGCGGTTCGACCTCGGGTTCGACCTGACCGCTTCGGTGGGGCAGCGCTGGTGGGCCACGCTCAATGTCCTGCTCGACACCCTCAAGGACCCGAGCGCCGTCGCGGGACCAGGGCACGCGGCCCAGCTCGACTACTTGGAGCGCGCCTTGCTCGTCGGGCTGCTGATCGGGCAGGGCCATTCCATGACGCAGGCGCTCGACTCAAGGGCCGTCGACAAGAATCCGACGGCGCTGGGGAAAGCCGTGGACGTGATCCACAGCGCGCCAGGATCCCAGTACAACATAACGGATCTCGCCCATGCCTCCGGAGTGGGCGTACGTCAGTTGCAGAAACTGTTCCGTGATCGCTTCGACATGAGCCCGTCGGAATACCTGCGCCAGGTCCGGCTGGAAGGCACGCGGCGGGAACTGCTCCATGCTCCGACGACGGTCAGTGACGTCGCATTTCGTTGGGGATTCAACCATCTGGGGCGATTTGCCGATCACTATCGGAGAAAGTTCGGTGAGAGCCCGTCGCAGACCCTCCGCGGCGGGGGATCCGATCGCGTCTTCTGACAGCGGGAATGCACTTGGCCGCGCAGGCATCCGGCGAAGGGCCCGTCACCTTCATCAACGTATTCGACATTGCGGCGGAAGAATCAATCGACCTCTTCGTGGCCAAGTGGAAAGAACGCAGCCGCTTCACCGCGACAGCAGACGGATTCGTCTCCGCCGAGATGTTCCGCGCAATTGACTCCGCCACTCGCTTTGACCGCGTGCGAGAAACGGCCCCGGCCGAGTAATGGCGCCCGGGCGGGGCCGAAAATTGAAAAGTAGTGGCTACTCGACCTAGCAGTTGCCGCGACTGCTCCGCGAAAGGCGTACCGGTGGTCAGCGCGGTGATGGGCTTTGATCCGGGTTCTGCGCTGGTGAGGATGCCCCTGCGGCGAACGAAACTGTGATGCCGAGAAGTACCGGAAACGGCTGCTTTCTTGCCAAGCTCAAACAGGTTGCGCGTCTTGCTGCCCTGAAACTGGTCAACGTGTCGTGATTCGTAATGGAATTTCTCACCTCAGTTGTGATGTGGGCAGTTCGCGGGGGCGCCGACCGCAGTCGCCGCTGTAATCGATCAACAGCTATTGGCGCTTGTTTGTGAAAGTTTTACTTTCCTTCATGCGAGAGCGCTCGCTCTCTCAAGTCGTCGCTTCCGTCGAGACTTTGACGTTCTCTGACGGCGGCGACCGGGGCGACGGCCGGCAGCGACACCCTCGCGTCGGCGGGCGGCACGAACCGCGACGGCGCGCCGTACCAGCCGATGGTCTACGAGGCGAAGAAGGTCAACGGCACTGTCGCGCCGGGCGCGTCCACGGCCTTGCGCATCCAAGTGGACGCGGGAACGGCGGTCGGCCTGGGCCGGCAGGCGAGGGTCAGCTACGACCTCACGGGCGACGGCACCGTCGAACGGACGGAGACATACCGGTACTTCGCGACTGATCCCATGACCGGTTGGGAGACGTCCCGCGAAAGCAGCGGCCTCAAGTCGGCGACGGGCTCACTGGGGAACCTGAAGGGTGGGACGGTCCGCCTGGAGGTCTGGCCGGCGATCGGCAACGCCCCGGCAAAGCTTTGGACCGGGACGGCCGATTCGACACTGACGATCCCGTTCGCCAGTACCCGGCACATGACGTCGGCGGGGCTGTCCACACGAGGACAATGGACTGGTACCCCGCCGGCAGTGAGGATATGAACGCACTGCCTGGGCGTTTGACCTCCACCTGACTGACGCTCCGGCTGTCGTTGGGTTGAGTCGTCGACCGCTCGGGAGGTGTTGCCGTGCACGGCGCCGATCGATCCGCATCGGGGTGCGGCCCAAATCCGGCCATCTCCGATAATGCACAGCGGGGAGACCGGAAGGAGTCGGAAAGTGGCCGATACGTTCAAGCGCCGTACGCCGAGCCAGTGGGGTGAGGGGCACGCCCTCAAGGAGGAAATCCTGGCGGCTGCCGCGCGGATGCTGGCAGAGGCGGGCCGTGAGGAAGGGCTGTCGCTTCGGTCCGTAGCCCGAGAGGTCGGAATCTCGGCGCCCAGCATCTCGGCGACCCGCGCATCAGCGCCGACCCTCACAACGCCGGTTATCCGCACGGCAATGAGGGCCGCAAGCGGGCTTCCAGGACGCGTCAGGGGTTCCCCACCATGGACGGCCCCGAGCACGCCCGGATGCGCCGGATGGTGACCGCGCCCTTCGCCGTCAAGAAGGTCGAAGCGATGCGGCCGGCGGTACAGAAGATCGTCGACGATCGCATCGACGACATGCTCGCCGGGCCCAAGCCGAAGGACCTGGTCGGGGAGTTCGCGCTGCCGGTGACCAGCCTGGTCATCTGCGAACTGCTGGGTGTGCCCTATGGCGACCACGGCTTCTTCCAGCACCACAGCAATACCATCGTGCGCCGCACTTCGACGCCGGAAGAACTGCAGGCCTCGACCGCCGCACTCAGCGACTATCTCGAGAACCTGGTGACGGTCAAGCTCGCCGAGCCACAGGACGACCTGCTCTCCACCCTCGCGACCGAGCGGGTCAGCACAGGCGAGATGACTGAGCATGATGCCGCGATGACGGGTGTGCTGTTGCTGATCGCGGGCCACGAGACCAGCGCGAACATGATTGCGCTGGGCACTCTGGCACTGTTCCACCACCCTGACCAGCTTGCCCTTGTGCGGGAAACCGAGGACGCCAAGGTCGTGGCGAGCGGGGTGGAGGAAATGCTGCGCTACCTGAGCATCGTGCACACCGGGCGACGTCGCGCCGCCGTGGCAGACATCGAGATTGACGGCCAGGTCATCCGTGCCGGCGACGGTGTCATCATCGCCACGGACATCGCCAACCGGGACCCGGACGTCTTCGCCGACTCCGGCCGGCTCGACGTCACCCGCGACGCCCGCCGCCATGTTGCCTTCGGCTTCGGCGTGCACCAGTGCCTGGGACAGCCCTTGGCCCGCGTCGAACTCCAGACCGTCTACAGCACGTTGTACTCCCGGATCCCCACCCTGGCGCCGGCCTGCGGCGTTGAAGAGCTGGAGTTCAAGCACGACAGCTTCATCTACGGGGTCTACGAACTGCCCGTCACCTGGTGACCTCCTCATCTCTCTCCGCCCAGCACCAGCACACAGAGTGAGTCCAACCATGCGCGTGGAAGTCGATCAGCCCAAATGTGTCGCCTCCGGCCAGTGCGTCCTGCTGGCGCCGGATGTCTTCGATCAGGATGACGACGGCATCGTCGAACTGCTCAATGCCGAACCCGGCGATGAACTCCACTCGGACGTCAGGGAGTCCGCCGCCATCTGCCCGGCCGCGGCCATCCGTGTGGTGGAGAGGTGACCACCCCGGCCAGGCGCCGCGTCGCCATCGTGGGCGCCTCGGTGGCAGGTCTGACGGCTGCCGAGACACTGCGCCGGGAAGGGTTCGACGGCTCGATCGCTCTCGTGGGCCAGGAACCGCACCTGCCCTACGACCGGCCGCCGTTGTCCAAGCAGGTCCTGGTGGGCGAGTGGCCCACCGAGCGGCTATGGTTTGCGTCCGCTCGCAGTCCTCGAGGGGCTCGACCTCGACCTGCGCCTGGGCGTCGCGGCGGCAGCTCTGTCCCTTCCTGATCGCACGGTCACCCTGGCCAACGGTGACCGCATCGGATACGACGGGCTGATCATCGCCACCGGCGTACGACCTCGGCAACTGCCCCTGTGCGGTACTTCCGGCGTGCACGTCCTGCACGTCCTGCACGACCTGGAGGACACCCTCAACCTGCGCGACCGGCTCACGCGCGGCTGCCGTCTGGTGGTGATCGGAGCCGGCTTCCTGGGCGCGGAAGCAGCCTCCTCCGCCCGAGCTCTCGGCATGTCGGTGACCCTCGTCGAACCGGCTCCCGTCCCACTGGCTCACGCCGTCGGACAGTACGTCGGCAGCCATCTGGCCCAGCTGCACCGTGACCACGGGGTGGACCTGCGCCTGCGCAGTGCCGTCGCCGGCATCGACACGGCCGCCGGACGAGCCACCGGAGTCCGCCTGACAGATGGCACACGGATACCTGCCGACGAAATCCTGGTCGCCGTCGGCTCCGAACCGAACACGGAATGGCTCGCAGGCAGCGGACTGCGCGTGGAGGACGGCGTGGTGTGCGACGCCTACACGGCCGCAGCGCCGTGGGTGTACGCGGCCGGCGACGTGGCCCGATGGCACAACCCCGTTACCTTCTTCGTGGCCTCGCAAGGAGGCTCCCGGCCTTCGGCCCCGGTATGACTTGAGCGCCCAGTCGAGATGATCGAAAAGGTGGTGTCGCCGGTGCCGGAGGCATTGGCAGACCGCTGATTAGAGGCACGAGCGCCAATCCCTCAACCGGGTACGGCAGTCTCTTCGTAACGTGGATGCCGGCACGCTGATGCCGCAGGTGAGGCCGGGGAACAGGCGAGGGCGGGAGCGACGGTCGTGACGGACGACACTGACATCGGCGTCTATCTGGGACTGGATGTCGGCAAGGGAGAACATCACGCCGCCGCCGTCAATCGCGCCGGGAAGAAGGTGTTCGACAAGCCGCTGCCCAACAGCGAACGGAAGCTGCGGGAGCTGTTCGACAAGCTCCGGGCCAAGCACGGGACCGTGCTGGTGGTCGTCGACCAGCCGGCTTCCATCGGAGCTCTGCCCCTGGCAGTCGCCCGTGGTGCAGGCTGCCAGGTCGCCTACTTGCCCGGGCTGACCATGCGGCGGATCGCCGATCTTTACCCTGGTGAGGCCAAGACCGATGCTCGTGACGCGTTCGTCATCGCGGACGCTGCCAGAGCGATGCCCCACACCCTGCGGGCGGTCGATCCCGCCGATGAGACGGTCGCCGAGCTCGCCATGATCGCGGGCTTCGACGACGACCTGGCGGGCGAGTCCACCCGGATCGCCAACCGGCTCCGCGGCCTGCTCACCCAGATCCATCCGTCGCTGGAACGGGTCCTGGGCCCACGGATCCAGCACCCGGCCGTGCTCAGGCTGCTGGACCAGTTCGGCTCACCCGCCCAGATCCGCAAAGCCGGAAGGCGACGACTGGTCACCCTGATACGGCCGAAGGCACCGCGGATGGCCGAGCGACTGGTGGAGGACATCTTCACCGCACTCGACGAACAGACCGTCGTCGTCCCGGGCACCGACGCGGCCGCGCTGATCGTCCCCAGCCTCGCCAGTTCCCTCCAGTCCATCCTTGACCAGCGCAAACTCCTTGCCGCGAGGATCGAAGAGCTCCTGGAGGCCCACCCTCTTTCCCAGGTCCTGATCTCGATGCCCGGCATCGGGGTCAGGACCGCAGCCCGCATCCTCATCGACGTCGGTGACGGCAGCGCCTTCGCCACCGCCGGCCACCTCGCCGCCTACGCCGGCCTGGCACCCGTGACCAGGAACTCCGGCTCCTCCATCCGCGGCGAACACCCCTCCAGACGCGGCAACAAGCAGCTCAAACGGGCCTTCTACCTCGCCGCGTTCGCCTCGCTGTCCCAACCTGAGTCCCGTGCCTACTACGACCGAAAACGCCGCGAGGGCAAACACCACGTCGCAGCCCTCGTCGCACTCGCCCGCCGCCGCATCGACGTCCTCTTCGCGATGCTCCGAGACGGCACCTTCTACCAGTCGCCCACCCCGACTACAGCTTGACGAAGCCAATAGAGGCACGTTACCTTCCCGGCGCCACGATGGCCCTGCTCGGCGGGGGCTTCCTCGACGTCGTGGAGGCAGACGACGGCTGCTGCACGCCGTCGTCGGCGACGTCAGCGGACATGGCCCCGACGCCGCCGCACTCGGTGTCTGCCTGCGCATCGCCCGGCGCTCCCTCGTGCTCTGCGGACACCGCGGCGAGGACCTGCTGCATCTGATGGAACGCACTCTGACCGCCGAACGCGACAGCCAGCAACTGTTCGCCACCTGCACCCTGCTGACCCTCGATCTGAACGGCGCCACCGCCACCCTCCATCTCGCCCGCCATCAGGAACCGCTGCTCACCACTGCCGAAGGAACCCGGGAACTGACCGCCGCAGACGGCATCGCACTCGGTATCGTCCCCGGGCTCCGCAGTTGGCTCTCCACGGCCATCCCGCTGCCGGCCACCGGAGCCCTGACCCTCTACACCGACGGCCTCACTGTGTTCCGCCTCGACTGGGCCAACCGCCGCGACCACCCCTGAACCTGGAGCGACGCCTCGCCAAGGCCGGTGAGCACTGGTTTTCGGACAAGGGGCGGCGTCATGAGGGATTGAGTCGCCAGCAGACTGTTATATCCGTGCTGCGATCAACTAAATTTTGGTCTTGACCAGTTGGAACGCACGAGGAGTGATCCGCATGTCCACCGCCCAACAGGTGCCTGACATCCTCTCACCCGAGTTCGCGGTCGACCCCTATCCGGCGTATCAGGTGATGCGTGAGGACGCGCCCCTGATCTGGCACGAGGCGACGCAGAGCTACATCGTCTCCCGGTATGAGGACGTCGAGTACGTCTTCAAGGACAGGGCCGGCGAGTTCACGACCGACAACTACGACTGGCAGCTGGAGCCGGTGCACGGGAAGACGATCCTTCAGCTGAGTGGCAGGGAACACGCGGTGCGGCGTGCCCTGGTGGCGCCGGCCTTCCGCGGCAGCGACCTTCAGGAGAAGTTCCTGCCCGTCATCGAACGCAACTCACGTGAACTGATAGACGGTTTCCGGCATTCGGGCTCCGCCGACCTGGTGGCCGACTACGCCACGCACTTCCCGGTCAACGTGATCGCGGACATGATGGGCCTCGACAAGGCCGATCACGCCCGCTTCCACGGCTGGTACACGAGCGTCATAGCCTTTCTGGGTAACCTCTCGGGCGACGCCGACGTGACGGCCGCGGGGGAGCGGACTCGGGTGGAGTTCGCCGAGTACATGCTGCCGATCATTCGTGAGCGCCGCAAGCATCCGGGAGACGACCTTCTGTCCGCACTGTGCGCGGCCGAGGTCGACGGAGTCCGGATGAGTGACGAGGACGTGAAGGCGTTCTGCAGCCTGCTGCTCGCCGCAGGTGGTGAGACCACCGACAAGGCGATAGCCAGCATCTTCGCCAACCTGCTGCGCCACCCCGAGCAGCTTGCCGCCGTCCGCGCGGACCGAGGCCTGATCCCGCGGGCCTTCGCCGAGACCCTGCGCTTTACCCCGCCGGTCCACATGATCATGCGGCAGTCCGCCACCGAGGTGGCGCTCAGCGGCGGAACCGTGCCGCCCGGGGCAACCGTCACCTGCCTCATAGGGGCCGCGAACCGTGATGGGAGCCGCTATCGCCATCCCGACCGTTTCGACATCCTGCGCGACGATCTGACCACCACGACCGCCTTCTCGGCTGCCGCCGATCACCTCGCCTTCGCCCTCGGCCGCCACTTCTGCGTCGGCGCGCTGCTGGCCAAGGCCGAGGTCGAGATCGGGGTCAACCAGCTTCTCGACGCCATGCCCGATATGCGCCTCGTCGACGGCTTCGACGCGGCCGAGCAGGGCGTCTTCACCCGCGGGCCGGGGGCCCTCCCTGTGCGCTTCACCCCCGTGACCGCGTAACTCGTGCTGTGATCACCCTGATGGGCCCCGCCCGGGGCCCATCACATTCGCTCTACATCACCACCGGAGTGAACTGCACCGGCAGCGAGGTCAAGCCTCGCATCCAGAGCGACGGACGCCAGACCAGTTCCTCCGGCTCCACCGAGAGGACCAGGTCGGGCAAACGCTCCAGCAAGGTTTCGACGGCGGTGCGCGCCATCACGTCCGCCAGCAGTGGTGCGGGATAGGGACAGCGGTGCTCGCCGTTGCTGAAGGACAGGTGCGCGGAGTTTCCCGAACCGACGTGGTCATACGGCCAGATCTGCGGATCCGTGTTGGCCGCCGCAAACCCGAGCACCAGGCAGTCACCGGCCCGGATCAGCCGACCACCGAGCTGCGTGTCCCGCACCGCCCAGCGCCCGATGAAGTTCTGCGTGGGAGTGTCCAGCCACAGCACCTCGTTGAGCGCGTCGCCCACACTGAGTCGGCCTCCCGACACGTTCACGGCGAACCGCTCGTCCGTCAGTAGCAGACGCAGGGTGTTGCAGATCCAGTTGGACGTCGGCTGCTGCGCCGCCGCGATCACCGAGATGAGGTCCTGGACGATCTCCTCGTCCGTCAGGCCCGCGGAGTTCAGCAGCATGCGCGACGTGACGTCCGGGCCCGGTCGCTGCCGTTTGTCCGCCACCAGCTGCCGCAGCCGCTCGCCCACGCGTGTGTACGCCGCCACCGGGTCGTCGCCCTCCGCCGCGTCCAGCGATATGCGGAGATCGTCGACGAGCTGCTGAGTGTCGGAGCCCGACGTGGGCATCCCGCAGATCTGGACCACCGCTCGCATCGCGAGTGCGTGTGCGTAGTCCCTGACCAGCTCCGCCTGGCCGCTTCCGGCGAACGAGGAGATCAGCTGATCGGCGATGTGCTGGCATTCCTGGGCCAGCTCGAACTGGTCGACACCCTCCAGCGCGTCCGTGATCACCCCGGCTCGACGGCGGTGCTCGTCGCCCTCGGTGAACAGCACCGACGGCTGGTATCCGACGAACGGCAGCAGGGGCCAGTCCGCTGGAATTGCCCCCCACTGATTCCAGCGCCGGGAGTCCCGGGCGAACAACTCGTCGTGACTGGTCACATAGCTGACTTCGGCATAGCCGAGGATCAACCAGGCCGGGATGTCCCCGTCGAGCAGTACGGGCGCGACCGGGCCGCGTTCACGGCGCAACTCCCGGTACAGCTGTGACGGAGACTGCTGGTACTCGAGTCCCGACAGGCTCACGGCGTCGTGCTGAACGGGGCAGCCCGGGGCAGTCGGGTGGGTGGCGGAAGAACCGATGTCGGTCACGGGTTGGCCTCCTGGGCCATGGCCAGTTGGTAGACATGATTGACGAGCGTGATCAGTACGTCTTTGCCGGACTGCCGTACTCGTGCGTCGCAGTCCACCATCGGCACGTGTGCGGGCAGTGCGAGTGCCATACGTATCTCATCCAACGAGTGCCGGGCGGTGTCGTCGTCGAATCGGTTCACGGCCACCACGAAGGGTGTGCGGTGGTGTTCGAGGCGGTCGATGGCGTACCAGGAATCGTCCATGCGGCGGGTGTCCACGAGCACCACCGCCCCCAGCGTCCCCGAGAAGAGCCGATCCCACAGGAACCAGAATCTCTGCTGGCCCGGCGCCCCGAACAGGTAGAGCACCATGCGCTCGGACAGGCTGATACGCCCGAAGTCGAAGGCGACCGTCGTGGTGGTCTTCGCCGACCCCCCTTCGAGCTGGTCGACGCCGGCGCCGGCCTGTGTCATCACCTCCTCGGTGTTCAGCGGCCGGATCTCGCTCACCGAGCGCACCAGGGTCGTCTTGCCGACACCGAAGCCGCCCACCACGACGATCTTCAGGCCAGTGTCGGCCGCGTCAGCCAGGGGCGTGCGGTGGGCAGGCAGCTCAGAGATTGCGGAGTCCATGGAGCACCTCCTGAAGTAGGGCGGTATCGGGGAGGGCGGCACGCGAACGTGCCGGGCGCGGATGGCGAGCGGTGATCCGGCCAGTGTCGAGCAGGTCACCGAGCAGAATCCGTACCACGGTGATCGGCAGCCTCAATTCCGAAGCTATCTCGACCACGGCGGTCGGGTGCCGGCACAGATCGAGGATCCTGGCGTGCTCCGACTGCATCCCCGCCGTCGACTGGGACTCGCTGACGATGAGCGTCACCAGGTCGAAGGTGTCGTCGGCGCTGCTGCGTCCCCGTGTGACAGTGAAGAGACGGTCGGGGTCACCGATGTCCACCGGCTTGCGGCTCACGGCGCGCCCGTACCCGGAACCTGTGCGGACTCTCGGGGCGCGGCGCGCAGATGCTCACCGATCTGCTCGACCATCTCCGTCATCTGGTGACCCACGACGCCCGGATCGGCTTCCTCTCCGGCGAGTACGGCCAGGTGTGCCCCTTCACCGGCCTCCACGATGAACAGCAGGCCGCCGTGGAATTCGGTCATGGAGTGGCGAACCCCACCGGAGCCGTCGCCGAACTCCATCGAGGCGCCCTGGGCGAGGGCCTGGATGCCGGAGCAGATCGCCGAGAGTTGATCGGCCTGGTCGAGTGTCAGGTGCTCGGTCCAGCACAGCTTCAGGCCGTCCCGGGACAGGACCAGCGCGTGGCGGGTACCGGGCGTGCGCTCCAGAAGACTCTGCAGGAGCCAGACGAGGCTGTTGTCTGTGGTCTGCATCATGGGTGATGGGACATTGGTGCCGGACTGGCCGGTCACCTGCCCCTTCCTCCAATCTCGCTAAGTCGGGCGGAAGATGGCCGCGAGGGCCTGCGCCGCCGTTGGGGAATGATGTGGGGCTACGGTCCGACAGGAGGATCGGATTCGGGCTCGGGCTCGGTCCCGGCTCCCGCGTTCTCGGCGCCGGTTTGGCGGCCACGGTGGAAGGCGCCGAACCGGGAACCCGCGTCTCGCCTCGGACGGTTCTCGTTCGCACCGTCGGTCGCTGCTTCGGACCGGCGTTGATCGCGCTCCCGCTCCGCCTCCGCCATCGTGCGGCCGGGAGCCCGGACGGGCAGGCCGTTCGGGGTCGACGTGGTCACGCTGGGACGCCGTTCCGGCTCCGGTGACTCGGTGCGTGTCGAGCGCTGCGTGGGCAGGGTCGGCTGGCGCGGGGCTGGGGGCGGCGGGTTGCGGTAGGCCTGGTGCGGTGCAGGATCGCGCTGCTGGGCAAGTATCTGTGGAGGCAGCAGGACGACGACTCCGGTGCCACCGCGCGACGAGGGACGGTAGTTGACGCTGATGCCGTACTTCTGCGCGAGACCACCGACGACGGCGAGGCCGAGTCGAGTGCCCTGCAGCGAAGCGAGGTCGCTCAACTGGCCGGATACCGCTTCCTCTGCTCGGCGCATCGCCGCGTCCGCCATACGCAGACCGCTGTCCTCTATCGTGACGACGATGCCGGCGCTGCGTTCTTCCACGTAGACCTGTACCTCGTCGATGGGCGGCGAGAAGTTCGCGGCGTTGTCCATCAGTTCGGCGAGCAGATGCATGACGCCCTCGGCGGCGAAGCCCGAAACCGCAGCCGTGGTGGAGGAGTTCAGGCGAACCCGTTGATATGCGGCGATCCGGCCCACGGCGCCACGCAGGATGCTCTCCATGACGATGGGCTTGTTCCAGGCGCGACTGGACCGGCCGCCCATGAGCAACGCCAGCCTGTCGGCCATCAGGCCCAGCTGTGAGGTGCTGTGGTCGAGCTTCAGCAGGTCACCGAAGACCTCTTCGCTGTGTCGGTCCTGCATCTCCCTCAAATCGGCGAGCATGCTGACGGCCTTCGCCTGTACGCGGCTGAGTGCCTTGGCGGACGCGGCCTGTGCAGCGGACGCCCGCCGCTCGCTGCGGGCGAGTTCCCGGACGAAGGACTCGGCCGGTAGGCGAACGACGGGAAGCCGCGGGAGCTCGATCTCCGCGAACACCGTGTCTGCGGAACGGCCCTCCCGAAGGCGTGCGATCGCGTGGGGCAGTGTCTCCCGGGTGAGCTGTTCCAGTTCGGTCACCACCCGCTCCAGCTCATGTGCGACGTGCGCGCGCTCGTCGTTGAGCCTCGAGGCGTGCTTGACGCCTTCCTCGATCGAGGCGGCGAAAGTGTCCACGAGACGCCGCAGTTGCGGGTCGGCCGGTGGCGGCGAACTGGTCAGCGCATCGGCGACGCTCGTGCCGTCCCACAACAGCTTGGCCACCGTGGGCAGCGTCACGTTGAGGGCATGAGCGGTCTCCGCGGACTGCTGCGCCGTTTGCGTCCTGAGGCGTCCGGCCTCGGCCTCGTGTTGTGCGGTCGCACTGCGGGCTTGCCGCACCAGTCTGTGGCTGACGAGGAAGCTCACCGCCACACACGCCCAGGCGGGGACCGTCACCGCCAAGGTCCAAGCCTGAGCGTTGGACGGTCCCAGGGCGGCTGCGGCGCCGGCGGCGACTGCGCTGACCGACAGCACGGCCAACGACATGGCCAACGAAGGGCGCGGCGCTTTGGCGGGGCGCTGCTGGCTGGGAGGTGCAGGCACGGACATTCTGCGGTCCCTCGGTCCATGAGAGTGGAAGAAACAGGCGACCGATGACGGCCGCGGGCCAGGATCGGGGCCACAAGAGGAGGGTGATCTTCCGACCCGGCACGGGCTCATCCTAGTCACATAGTTGAAGGAAGTGATCCGACAAGCTGACTAGTAGCCAGGTCACTCGCATTCGTCGCGATGCCGCCACTCGAACGTATGTACGTGATATTGGTGGGGGTGTGGGTAAGCGGCGGTCTGACGTGCGGCGATGCGTCGGCTTGACGAGCCAGAGCGCTGCGGTGGGATGAAGAGAATCGTTTCTTGAGTGCACGTCCACTCATTCGAGTGAGCGATTTTCAGACAGACGATCGCGTTCCCGGCTAAAGGCACCGGTGACATCGAGCTGGTTGCGCGACTCAAGGCGACGACCACCACGGTCGTCCCGGCGCCCACGCAAGTGGCCGGTCAGCGCCGGCCGGCCGCCTGGGCGGCGCGGCACGCGCACCGCCGCGACGAGAAGGTTGAGCACGCCGCAATGGGCTGAGCGCGAGGCGCCGGTGGCAGGCGTCATGCGGATGAGGAGGCTTGAGGGAACCCGCTCAGGCTCGAGTCGGCAATCACCCGGTTCGAGGTGTAGATGAGATGTCCCGATAAGCGATGCTCGTCGAGAAGGGCGCAGACATGAGGGCAGTGCAATTCGATCAGTACGGGGATGAGGACGTGCTGGAGGTCAGGGACGTCGATGCCCCGGTCGCGGCCCGGGGCCAGATCGTCGTACGCGTGAAGGCGGCGTCGATCAATCCGGGGGAGGCCGCGATTCGAGAAGGCGTGATGGACTCGGTCTGGCCCGCCACGTCCCCTGCGGACAGGGCAGCGATTTCGCGGGCACGGTGACGGTGGCCGGCACGGGCGCGGACTGGCTCAGTCCTGGAGATCCGGTGCTGGGGTGGACGGACGAGCGTGCCGGCCACGCCGAGCTGGTGGGCGTGCCCGCCGGGCAGATCATCCGCAAGCCGCCTTCGCTCAGCTGGGAGGTGGCCGGATCGATGTTCGTGGCGCCGGTGGCGGGATACGCAAGTGTCATTGCCGTCGATCCCAGGCCCGGTGAAACCGTCGTGGTCGCGGCGGCGGCCGGCGGCGTCGGGAGCGTGGCGGCTCAACTCGCACGGAGGGCTGGGGCACTGTCATCGGTCTGGCGGGTGAGGGCAACCACCCGTGGCTGCGTGAGCACGACATCATTCCAGTGGCATATGGCGACGGCCAGGAGGATCGCATCCGGGCAGCCGCACCCCAGGGTGTAGACGCTCTGATCGATGCCTATGGCGGCGGATACCTCGATCTGGGCATCGGGGCTCGGCGTCGAGCCCCGACGTATGAACTCCGTCATCGACTTTGCGGCCGCTGAACGCCTGGGCGCCCTGAGTGTCGGATCCAGCCAGGTCATCAATGCGGAGGTGCTGGCTCACCTCGCAGTGCTAGCTGCTTCCGACGAGCTCGACATCCCCATCGCGGTTACCTTCCCTCTCGCCGAAGTACGGGCGGCCTACCGGCAGCTCGCCGATCGCCACACCTGAGGCAAGATCGTCCTTCTTCCGTAGTCGTTCTGGCTCGGCCCCGGGGCAAGAGCGCGACAGCGGCCGGCCGGCGCCCAGTGAGCGGGTAAAGAAGCGCTGCCTGGATCGGGTCCGTCACCGACGCCTAGTCCGCCGCTCGCCTCTCGGTCTCGGTCTGGCGTGCAAGGGGCTCGCACTGCGCAATCCGTGGCTGGTCAGGGGACTCATCTGCGCCGAAGTCTGTCCTTGACAGGCGGCAGGACCCGGGACTACGTTCTCTTACCACCCTAAACATACGGGTATTTAAGGTGGCGGTGGCACCGGAGTCCGATTCTGATGCTGAGGGCAGAAGGGAAGAAGCTGTGAGCGCGCTGGTAAAGCACCTGATGCATGTGTGTATCACCGTTCCGAACCTCGACCAGGCACTCAACTTCTATCGGGACGTCCTGGGATTTGAGTCCGTTTTTGAGACTCGGAACGACAAGGCAGACGGTCGACTTCTGGGATTCGACACGGACGAAGTAAGTATCAGCGCTCACCACGTACTCACTGTCGGTGCAGACGCGCAAACAGCTACAGCGATCAACCTGGTCGAGCACACTCAACCCGAGACTGTCGTCAATGGCGGCCCATACGATCAAATGAACCACGTGGGCATCACACGGCTGGCACTGCTGGTGGACAATGTCGATGAAGCGTTCGCAAGAATCCGGTCGCACGAAGGGGTCACCATTGTCTGCCCGCCCCGCGGAATTTGCATTCAGGATCCGAAAGTCCCCGTCACGTCGAGGTGGTTCAGCTTTACGGACCCATTCGGAGTGTTCGTCACGATGACCGAACCACTCCCGGACCAGTGCTGAGGAATGGAGAAGAGACTTCGTGGATCGATACGTCAACCGCCTTTTTCACGTGTGCATCGTGGTTCCGGACATCGTGAAGGCGCTCGCGTTCTACGAGGGAGTGCTGGGTCTTGAATCCATTGGGGGCCTCCGGAACGAGAAGTCGGACGGTGCGGTGCTTGGGTTTCCAGGAGAAGAGATCGAAATCCATGCCAACCACCTGCGTGGCAGGCTCAGTGAGAACGCCACCGTTATCGACCTCATCGAGTTCGTGCACCCAGAAACCTCTGTCGGTGACGGCCCCTATCGACAGATGAACCAAGTGGGCATCACTCGGATGGCCTTTGACGTTGATGATGCCGATGCGATTTATGAGCGGCTTCGGGAGCGGGGTGACGTTGAGCTCCTGGGAGATCCCGCGACGCTGCAGGCTCCTACTGGAGGGGAATTCCGGATCGTAAGCTTCAAGGATCCTCACGGAATCGTGCTTGAGCTGATCGAACATCGCCCGGCACCGGCATAGGAAAGTCAGGGCTGAACCGCTCCGTCAGCAGGGAGGCGTGGGGACGCACCGGCACCCTGCTGACGTCCAAGACCGCCCAGCATGGTGGCAACCTGCACAAGGTCCCCGCTGGTCGGGCGACGCCGACCACAACGCGGCCCGGAACGTTTTGCACCTGTACCGGACGGGCTCGCGCTCCTCCCGGCTGCCGGGAGGGCAGTCGTCAGGCGCGCGCAGCGCATCAAGCCCGCTACCGCAAGGTAAGCAGAAATCTACAGACCGCCGACATGATGTACGCGATCGGCGACAATCCCGCCGGACCGTTCTCCGCGCCGACCAGGTTCTACACCGCGCCCGAGTTCGAGGGCGTGGGTCCGGGCCAGCGGTACACGTACAACGCCAAGGCTCACCCGAGCCTGTCGCAACCGGGGAAGCTGCTCGTGTCGTAAAACGTGAACCGCATGCGTGGAGCCACCAACAGCACGGACTACCGGCCCCGGTTCCTCAACCTGGACCTGGGTACGTCGGGCGACTCGACGAACGTGGCGCTGAAAAGGCCGGCGACGGCGTCGTCCGCCGACGACGCGGGCAAGACGGCCCCTCTGCCGTCGGCCTCGGTCACGAGAATGCCGGCCGTACCACCCCTCCTCCAGCGGCACGCCCGGGCGGCCGAAAGTGTGCGGTGAGAAGTGTTATGCCGTGATCCCACACCGGTCTACGGAGGTGTAAGCGTCCCACTGAGGAGTTGAAGCATGCACTCGACCAGGCGTATCGGCCAGGGCGTCGCCATCACCGCGGCATCCGCCGTACTGGCTGCCGCGGCGACGGCCTGCGGGCCGGAGGAGCCCGCGGCGTCCGACGACTACACGCCCGGCCCGGGCCGTTCCGTGTCCGCGCCGCCGCCCCCGTCGTCGTCGGCACCGACCGGTGAGTCGACGTCGAAGGCACCCGGGTCCACGAGGCCCACGGCGTCCGCCACCTCCGGTACCAAGGCCCCGGGGGAGCAGACGGGTTTCGTCTACCCGGCGCCGGGTCAGCGCACCGGTGCGGGTGCGCTGCCGGTGCAGGCGGCCGACAGCAGCTATCTGGGCCGGCAGGACTACGGTCGTGAGGTCGCCCGGGACCTGGGCTTCTCCGGTGTGCTGAACGGGCAGAGCCTGTGGACCTACGGCGACACGCTGGTACCGGACGGCAAGGGCGGCTACCAGTTCACCGCGTCCGGCAGCATCGGGCTCGGCGTCCAGGGCGACCCGCTGAAGATCAAGGACAAGAACGTCAACGACCAGGGCTGGCCGCAGCAGTGGATCCCGCTCACCGAGGAGGAGAACAGGAACGGGGGCCTGGGCAGGTTCGCCGAGGGCGGCACCAACGTCGTCGAGTACGCGCCGAACAAGGGCCTGGTCTGGTACCTGAAGAACGACCGGGGCGAGGGCGGCAAGGGCATCCTGGGTGCGGGCGTGGCCACGGTGACCGCGTCTGCCGAGGGCGTGGTCGCACACCGTCCGCACGACATGATGTGGGAGCCGGACGAGCCGCACTGGGGGGACGTCGGCGTCACCTACAACCCCGGGGACAAGAAGGTATACGTCTACGGTTACGGCCCCGAGGGCTTCGGCCGCGACGTCTACCTGGCACGTGTGTCCGCGGAGCGGGCCACCGACGTGTCGGCCTACGAATACTGGGACCAGTCGGCCAAGTCCTGGACGGACCAGCGCTTCACCAAGGACGGCCGCTCCGGTACCCGGAAGCTGACCAAGGAGATGGCGCTGTTCTCGAACAACGAACTGGGCCAGTCCAACGCGTTCTGGAGCAACCACTACAACACATGGATGTTCGTCGCGGGCGCCAACGTCGGCTACACCGACGTCATGGTGATGACCGCGCCGAAGCTCGAAGGCCCCTGGACGAAACCGAAGACGGTGGCGTCCACCTGCCCGACCGGCAAGTGCAGCAGCATGCGGTACGCCATCGCCCCGCACCCCGAGTACGACCCGAGTGGCAAGACACTCCTGGTCACCTGGACCGACGAGAACATCGTCCACTCCACCCGTATCCGCTGGAAGTAGCCTCCCGGGCGGGCCGTGACGGGCACTGACCGAGTGACCGCGGGCCTTGCGACCCCTTCCCTCTCTCGAAGCGCCGGCCGACCGCTGCCCCACGGCGGCCGGCGCTGTCGGACAGGTGGGGCGGCGTGCCGGCGCTTCGAGTCCAAGGTCACTACGCCGTGATCACCACTGCCAGTTTCCTCGGCTCCGAGGTCCACCTCCTCACCTCGCTCATCGCCATGCGACTTCGAGCGCGTTTGGTCAGTCGCCGACGGGGACGCCGGCCATCCAGCGGGGGCCTGGTGGTACTGACGCCGAACGGGACGGCGCACCCCAAGAGGGCTGGTAACTGCCGTGCGGGAACGACTGTTCGCCTGCCTTCGCCCAGTGGCACGGTGTCCGTCCACCGCCGCTGCCGACGGTGGCGGGGCGGCTCGTACGACCGGCTGCTGGAACTGGCGTGAAAACAACAGGAACGCACACGTAACTGATTGGCTGAAGTGGATGCCCGTCCACGGCTGGGGTGACTTCTCGAAGTCTCCGCTCGCTCCGGCGCCGATGCCGGGTGGTGAGAAGGCGCTCGGATCACGCGATGCTGCGCGCTGACGTGGAAGAACCCTTCCGACTCGCGAGGGTTCTCGTACTCGCTGACGTCGCCACGGACCGGGTGACGTCCTGGGGTGATCGACGGAAGTTTCCGACACGCTTCTACCAATTCCCAACGTACGGGTGCATGCTGTCCGGCGAACAGGCCTGTGCGCCCCCACGTGTGCGCACGGCTCCCCGACTCGCACGGAGGTGTACCTCCATGTACGTTGGCACCGCGCACAGACAACGTTGTCAGAGACGCTCGTTACCAACCCTCCTCGCTGTGTTCGCGCTGCTGTGCGCGGCACTCGCCACCACCGGCGGCACGTCGTACGCTGCCGCGCCCCCCAGCGCGACGATCACCGGCCCCGGGAAGAAGTGCGTCGACGTCGACGGGGACGACTCGGGCGGCAACGGCGCGGCGGTCCAGCTGTGGGACTGCCATGCCCCTGCCCGCGATCAGCACTGGACGCACCGGTCCGACGGCTCACTGAGCACCCTGGGCCGGTGCCTGGACGTCGACAGCAGCGGCACCGCGGCCGGCACCCGGGTCCAGTTGTACGACTGCAATGGAACCGGCGGCCAGGTCTGGCGGGCCAGGGCCGACGGTTCGCTGTTCAACCCGCAGTCCGGGCGCTGCCTGGACTCCCCTGACGGCAACACCGCCAACGGCACGGACCTGCGCCTGTGGGACTGCAACGGCTCCGCCGCCCAGAGGTTCACCGTCACCAACGGCACGATCGTAGGGCCGGGCGACAAGTGCGTCGACGTGGACGGTGACGACGCAGGTGGCAATCTCAAGCCGGTCCAGCTGTGGGACTGTCTGGCGGAGGCCGCCGACCAGCACTGGACGCGCAACGCCAACGGTTCGCTGAGCACGCTGGGCCGGTGCCTGGACGTCGACAGCAGCGGCACCGCGGCCGGCACCCGGGTCCAGTTGTACGACTGCAACGGCACCGGTGCCCAGGCGTGGCAGCAGCGCGCCGACGGCTCGCTGTTCAACCCGCAGTCGGGCCGATGCCTGGACTCACCCAGTGGCAACACCGCGAACGGCACCCGCCTGCAGATCTGGGACTGCAACGGCAGCGCCGCACAGCGCTTCCGAGTGAACGCCGCCGGCGGCACGCAGACCGGGGGCTTCGTGTACCCCGCGCCCGGGCAGACCACCGGCCCCGGCCAACTGCCCCCGGCGACCACGAGGGTGGATTACCTGGGCCGCCAGGACTACGGCACCGAAGTCGCACGTGACCTCGGCTTCTCCGGGGTCGTCAACGGCCAGTCGGTGTGGACGTACGGCGACACGCTCGTCCCGGACGGCAGGGGCGGTTGGATCATCACCGCCAACGACAGCGTCGGCCTCGGCGTGAAGGACAACCCGATCCGGATCAACCAGCGCGTCGGCTCCAACGGCTGGCCGGACCAGTGGATCCCCTACACCGACGCCGAGAGCGCCAACGGTGGCGCGGGCCGCTACGGCATGGGCGGTACGAACGTCGTGGAGTACGCCCCGAACAAGGGCCTTGTGTGGTTCCTGCGCAACAACCGCGGCAGCGGCGGCCAGGGCATCGAGGGCGCGGGTGTCGCCACGGTGACCGCGGACGCGAACGGTGCCAGGGCCACCCGTGTGTCGGACGACCTCATGTGGGCAGCCGACGAACCCTGGTGGGGCGATGTCGGCGTCACCTACAACAGCCAGGACGGCAAGGTATACGTCTACGGCCACGGCGCGGGCGAGTTCAGCCGCAACATCTACCTGGCGCGCGTGCCGGCGAACCGGGCGACGGAGGTTGCCGCGTACGAGTACTGGGACCAGTCCGCCCGGACCTGGAGCACCCAGCGGCTCACCCTCGGCGGCGCGAACGGCACCAAGAAGCTGACCGACGCCCAGTCGATCTTCCCCGACCACATGCTCGGCCAGTCCAACGCGTTCTGGAGCAACCACTACAACACCTGGATGTTCGTCGCCGGTGCGGACGTCGGCTACAGCGACATCATGGTCATGACCGCGCCCAGGCTCGAAGGCCCATGGACCAAGCTGACCACCGTCGGCTCCACCTGCCCCACGGGCACCTGCGGCCTGCGCTACGCCATCGCACCGCACCCGGAGTACGACCCGACCGGCAAGACGCTCCTGGTCACCTGGACGGACGACAACGTCATCCATTCCTCCAGGCTCACCTGGCGCTGACCGGGCCACGACCGGCGAACGCGGCACGCAGCTCCACCGGACGGCGGCGACACCGTCCGGTGGGGCCTGCGTCCTCCGTGCGCGCTCGGGCGCACGAGCACGCTTCCACTCCGACGGGAACGTCGGCCGGTGTTGCGCGTATGCCGTGACCCGCCGCCTTCCCCCGAGCCCTCTCTCGCCGACTCACCCCCACCGCGCGACCGCACGGGTCCTCCCCGCGCACACGCAGTCCACCGCTCCTCTCGCTTCAGGGAGTCCACATGCCCGCAAGACATCCCGTTGCCCTGCTGACCGCACTACTGTGCGCGGCCGCGACCTTGTTACTGGCGGCTCCGGTCGCCGAGGCCAAGGCCGAGTCCGACGGCGGCGTGCGCGTCATGCCCTTGGGTGACTCGATCACCGACGGCTTCAACGTGCCCGGAGGCTACCGGTCCGATCTCTGGCAGTACCTGGCAGCCGACGGACACACGGACGACTTCGTCGGCTCGCAGTCCAACGGCCCGGCGCGCCTCGGCGATCACGACCACGAAGGGCACTCCGGCTGGCGGATCGATCAGATCGACGCCCACGCGGCCGACTGGGTACGAGCAGCGGCACCGCGCACGATCCTGCTGCACATCGGCACCAACGACATGATCCAGAACTACGATCCGGCCGGTGCCCCCGCCCGGCTGTCCGGTCTACTCGACCACCTCACCACCGCCGCACCCGGCGCCGACGTGTTCGTCTCCGACCTCGTCCCGGTGGCCGATCCGGCCGCCGAGGAGCGGGTCAGGCGGTTCAACGCGGCGGTCCCCGGCGTGGTGTCGTCCCTGGCGGCCAAGGGGCGCCGTGTGCACTTCGTGCCCATGCACTCCGCGCTGACCACCTCCGACCTGGCCGACGGCGTACACCCGACCGGCGGCGGCTACTCCAGGATGGCCGCCCGCTGGTACGGAGCCCTGGTCTCCTCGCCGGTCACCCGGTGGGAGGCGGAGAACCCGGACTACGCCAGGGTGCACCACGCCGACCTGCCGTCCAGTCCCACTGCCTCGGGCGGACGGAAGGCCGGCCACATCGACCACGCGGACAGCTACCTCGAGTACACGATCAACGCCCCCTACACCGGTGGCTACCGGATGTACGTGCGCGCCGGCAACGGCATGGGAACCCGTTGCGGGCACCTGCTGACCGTGAACGGGGAACCCGCCGGCACGGTCACCCACCCCTCCATGGGATGGGACGAGTGGACGATGACCGGTGTGGACGTCCGACTGCGTCAGGGTTCCAACACGCTGAGGTTCGCCAAGGGCGACTGCTACGCCGAGATCGACGCGATCGACTTCGCCACCCTGGGCGCGCCGACGCCCTGGATCTGAACCCCGCACGGACCGGGTCCGATCCACGCGGAGCCCACGCGGAGCCTGAACGATGACGGACTCCGTCGGCCAGGCGATGCCGAACTGCGGTTCCAGCGGCTCGGCCCGCAGGAACCGCGGTGGCCGGACTCGGTCCACGCTGTGCGCCATGTCAGAGGGAACGTATTCGGCGGCAAGCGGCTTCGGATCCACTCCGGCGCGTTCGTCGGCGCGGCGTCGAGGGGGGTGCGGCCTGGCCAAAACCTCCGCCCGCGTCTGTCGTCATTTGCTGAAACGCAGCCGCAGGGTGCTCTGGTCGCCGTCCTTCGGGTCGTAGTAGCTGAGGTACTGCGTCATTCCGCCGTCGCGGGCGTACTCCGGGTGGGCGAATAGTGCGTAGGCCGGGTCCGCGCCTTGTGTCGGTACGGTGCCGGCCGTGCGCTCCTCGCTCCACGGACCGTAGGGGGAGCCGCCCACCTGGAACTTCACGTCACTGGTGCCGTAGGGCATGAACACGTTGACGAACGTGCCCAGCGCCTCGTTCCAGAACACGGTCTGGCCGGCCGACCCGGCCGCCACGACCCGCACGCCCGCCTCTGGATCGGCCGACCAGTCGGCCTCGGTGCGAAACCGCCAGGCCGCGCGGTCGGTGAGCGAAGTGAGCGGCACACGGGCGACCCGGCAGGCGTAGTCGCAGTCGCCGTACACGTACGCATGCCCGCCGACGACCGTGACCGCGCTGCTGTAGCCCTGGCCGTCGGGGAAGAACATCGTCGGGTCGGTGCCCTCGACGCTGCCGACCGACGGGCCGTGTTCCGCCGTGAGCCTGGTGACCTCGCCACTGCGCATGTTCAGTGAGGCGATGCCGGTGCCCAGTCCCTTGCCGAGCGTGCCGGAGCAGGGCGTGCCCTCGTCGCCGCCCCGGCACAGCTTGCCGTAGAAGACGAGGAGCCGGCCGCGGGCCTCGTCGGCGACGACGGGCCCCGGCCAGAAGGCGAACGTGGCACCGCAGTACGGGTCCTCCTCGCTCGTACACCCGGTCGCCCTGTCGTGGGCGCGTTCGAACGCGGTCTCGGCGCCGGTGCGCGGGATCAGCTCGGTGGGGCGGCCGGGGACCGTCGAGAAGGCGGTGGCGGAGCGCAGGGAGATGCCGTCGGAGGCGTCCAGGTCGGTGGTTGCGGCACCGGAGTTGGAGACGAAGCCGAATGGGCCCCGCAGGGTGGTGTCGTCGAAGATCCAGACGGACCTGTCGCCGTAGCGGGCGCTCTGACCGTTGTCACGGCCGTCGACCGAGTCGTGCTGGACGAGTGGACGCGGATCGCCGATGGTCGCGCCGGGCAGAGGTGGGACGGAGCCCGAGAAGCGCGGGACGCTGTCGCCGCCGGACGGACGGGGGGACGGAACGGCCGCCGGGCCGGAGGCGGAGGACCGCCGGTGCGTCGCGGAAGGAGAAGGAGAGGGGGAAGGGGAGAGGGAAGGGGCCGGCGTGCCGGCGCGTGGAGCAGTCCCGGTGCTGGGCGTCTCCTTCCCTCCCGGCCCGTCGTCGAGTTGCGTCACTCCGATGAGCAGGCCCGCCGTGAGCACGGCCGCACCTACTGCAGCCGCTGACTTGGCGGGTGCCGTCCCGCTCCTCGCCGCACGGCCGAGCGTCCCGCCGTGTCCGATGCCCGCGTCGTTGTGCGGGGTCGGCGCATCGCCCTGCGGGAGGCCGGAGCCCGGCTCGGCAAGCCGGTCCAGAGCGTGGTGCCCCCAGGCGGACGGGTCGGCCTGGGTGAGCATCCGCGCGTGGGACTCCAGCTGAGGTGGAGGCACGAGCACGGGGATGCCCAGCAGCAGGCGCTCGGGTGCCACGAGCCGTCGACGGGGCGGCACGCACGCGGTGCAGCCGGCCAGGTGGCGGGCTATGCGCTTGCGGCCCAGCGGACTGGGACGGTCCGTGCCCGGTATCGCCTCCAGTCCGGCGCACGGCCGGGTGCGGGAGAGCGCGCGGACCACCGACCTGGCCGTGTCCAGTTGCCGCTTCATCCGCTGGATGCGCACCGCGAGATGTGCCTGGCTGATGCCGAACGACGCCGCCACCTCCTTGCGGGTCAGTTGCCCCTCGACCTCCAGCCACCAGTGGGCGAGCAGGTCGCGGTAGGGCTCGTCCAGCCAGCGGACGGCCTGCGTGAGCTGCCGCTGTTCCTGGGTGAGCGACGCCCGCAGTTCGAGCAGCGCCGCGAGGTCGCCGTCGGAGGCCGGTACGTCCCCGGGCAGCTCGGCTCGTGCCCCGCGCGCGATGCCCGCGCTGCGGCGCGCGTCGGCGAGCTGGCGCATCGCGATGCCCACGAGCCAGGAGCGGTACGAATCGGGGCTGCGTACGTCGGACAGGCCGCGCACGACGCGCAGCATCGTCTCCTGGACGATGTCGTCGACATCGAGGTCGGACTCGGCCGCACGGCCGACCACGTTGTAGACCAGGTGCAGGCTTCCGGCGAGGAGGGCCTCGACGGCATCCGGATCTCCGTCGAGCGCGGCTGCCACGACCGGACCGGCAGGGAAGGGCGGGCTGCTCATATCGTTCCTTCGAGCGGTGCTGGACGCTTCGGGGCACCCCACCGCGAGGGGACGGTGGCGTGTCGAGTCCGTAGACCGGCGACGGGCACGTGCATAACACTTTTCCTGTGGCTGTGTAAGGCCTCGGACCTGGCGTTCCGTTCGGTCGGACGAACGTCGGCGGGGTAGGAACGGAGCGCTCGGTCACCGCCTTGTCAGCGTGACGACAACGGATGTATAACGTTGTAAAACTAGCGCACGGGCTCGGCGCACTGCTCACGGTGACGACACAACCCGCACCGACCACCCGAGTCGGGCGGTTCGGGAAAGGAATGACGTGCGGGTCAGCCTCAAGGACGTCGCCGCGCACGCGGGGGTGTCCATCAAGACCGTCTCCAACGTGGTGAACAATTTCCAGCACGTCACCCCCGCGATGCGCGAACGCGTCCAGCGCTCCATCGACGAGCTCGGTTACCGGCCCAATCTGACCGCCCGGCACCTGCGGGCGGGACGCACGGGCATCATCGCGCTCGCCCTGCCCGAACTCGGCAACCCCTACTTCGCGGAACTCGCCGCGGCCGTGATCGACACGGCGGCCGAGCACGACTACACCGTGCTGCTGGACCACACCGGCGGACGGCGCGAGCAGGAGCTCCTGGTCAGTCAGGGTTTCCGGGCGAGGGTCATCGACGGACTGATCCTCAGCCCCATCGAGCTGGAGACCGAGGACCTGCGCGACCGCGCGGAGAACGTACCGCTGGTACTGCTCGGTGAGCGGGACTACGACCTGCCTTACGATCACATCGCCATCGACAACGTCGCCGCCGCCCGCGCGGCCGTCGCGCACCTGGTCGGTCTGGGACGCCGGGAGGTGGCGTTCATCGGCGCCCGGCGCGGACGCAACGAGCCCGCCCAACTGCGCGTACGCGGCTGGCGCGAGGAACTGACCGCCGCCGGGCTTCCCGTCGACGAGGGGCTCGTCGCCGCTACCGACGGTTGGGGGCACGCCGACGGTGCGGCGGCCATGACCCGCATCCTCGACGCCGGAAGGCGTCCCGACGCGGTCTTCGCCTACAACGACCCCATGGCCATCGGCGCGATGCGGGTGCTTCACGCGCGGGGAGTGAAGGTGCCGGAGGACATCGCCGTGGTCGGGTTCGACGATGTGGTCGAGGGGCGGTTCGGCGCGGTGACCCTCACGTCCGTCTCCCCGGACAAGGGGGCCATCGGCCGCCTCGCGGTGGAATCGGTCCTCGCCCGGCTCGGCGGCGCGGCCCCCGAAGCCCGCCGCGTCTGGGCGGAATACCGCCTGATCGAACGGGAGAGCACGCTGGGGCGCAGCGGTGCGAGCGAGGGCACGAGGGGCTGAAACAACGCGGTCACCGGCCGCCATCCATGCGTTCCGCCATCACCGATGGTGGCAGGTCGGGCGCGACGCCGGCACGCGTCCGGTTCCGGTGACGGCGTGAGCATACGGCAGCCTCCTCAGCGGGCGGACGCCGCCTCACGTCACTCCCCGCCCGACAGCAGCGCGGTGGCGAACGCCGTCAGATGGTCGGCCAGCACGGCGGGGTCGTCGGTCATGCCGCGCTCTAGCCGATCAGCTCGGCGTCCTTGCGCAGTACGCCACGGCGCCGCAGTTCCATGCGGGGGGCGTTGACGTAGATGACACGTGCGGAATCCGGGTGCTCGTCCAGCATGGTCACCAGGGCTGTCATCATCGGCCGCAGCAGCGCGTCGAGGTTCTCCGGCTTTTTGGGGGCCGCCGCCGACACTTCGGCCAGCAGCCAGTCGTTCTGGTCCCGGTGCACGGAGAGCAGCAGGTCCTCGCGGTCGGTGAAGTGGTCGTAGAAGTAGCGCTTGGCCACCTTCGCGCGGGCGCAGACCTCGGCCACCGTGACGTCGTCGTAGGACCGGGCGGCGAAGAGTTCGAGTGCAGCCTGGCTGATCCGTGCCCGCCGGTCGGAGGCACGTTCCTCGCGTGACAGGCCGCCGTACGTGTCGCCCCGCGGGAGTGTGGCCCGTGCCTGCTCGACCACCCTGTTCTCCTTCTCCCGCCGTGGCCTCGTGCCTCGCCGCCACGGCGCGACCGTGCTCTTCTCAGGTCCGACGATAGCCGCCGCCCGGGATGCCGGGAGGCGGCCGGCGGGCCCGAAGGGCCTGAGGAACTTACAGGAGGAGGGAACGGGTGGTGAGACACCGGCCGCGGGCCGGGAGCCCGGCGGCCGGTGCGGGTGGTGCCGCGGCCCGCTCAGCGACGGCCGCGGTTGGAGGCGAGGGACGTGCCGTAGCCCTGGGCGGTCACCTCCAGATCGCCCCGGTGGCGCTCACCGCGCGGGCAGGAGACCGTCACCTCGCGTTCCTCGCCGGGCAGCAGCCACAGGTAGTTGTCGGAGTAGCGGGCGGGCAGCACTCGGTCGCCCGAGCGGTGGTCGCGCAGCGCCAGCCGGACCATGGGTGCGACGGCACGGCCCTTGTTGCGGACCGTCACAGTGAGAGCGATCCGGCCGTCGCGCTGCGAGGTGCGGCCTCCGGTCACCTCCAGTGCGGCCCCCGAGAGGTCGTTCAGCGCCCGCACGTCCTTCGGCTGACCGTAGCGCCAGTACGTGTTCTCCGACAGCGTGCGGCCGTCGGCGCGGGCCAGGCGCAGCCGCACCAGGTGCAGGGGGTGGCCGCCGCCCGGGGCGGTCACCGTGAAGGCCGGGGCCGTCGCGGAGGCCGGGACGTCGAGCTCAAGGCGCTGCGGGTCGGCCAGCCCGCGGCCGGTCAGGTCCAGCACCTCGGCGTGGACGACGGCGCCGCGCAGCGGCTCGGCCGTGTGGTTGACCGCGAGCACCTTCCAGTCGTTCGGGTCGGCCTGCACGTGGTGCGCCTCGCAGCCCGAACGAGCGCCGTAGTAAGTGCCGTTGACGTCCAGGTCGTAGTCGTAGGTCTGCCACACGGTGCTGTGCCACGCCGGGTTGGACATCCACAGCAGCAGTCCGCTCGCGTCCTCCCACAGGCCGGAGTTCCACGCTTCGAAGATGGCCCGCATGGATTCGTAGTTGACGAACTGCGCCTTGGCGCAGAACTCCTCCAGCGAGGCGGACTCGCCGAGGCGTTCGTCGATGGCCGCCTTGTAGCTCTGCGGGTGCTGGCCGCCGCGCTCCAGCCAGTCGTGGTGGTTCCACACCAGGCCGATCGGCCATTCCTTCTCACCGCCGACCAGGTTGCGCATGCTCTCCACGACCGAGACCGTCGGGATGCCGATCTCGGTGTGGAAACCGAAGGTGCCGTGCGCGTACAGGTCGGGGTCGTAGTACCGCTTCGGGTCGACCCAGGAGTACGGGCCGCTGCCGCTGACGACCCCGGAGGCCGAGTTGCTGATGTAGGTGACCCCGGGATGCTCCTCGGTGACGGCCTTGCGGGCGCCCGCGTCGATCTCACCGGACGGCGTGCCCTCGTTGGCGCCGCACCACACGACGATGCTCGGGTGCGAGCGGTAGCGGCGGACGGTGTCGCGCACGTGGTCGAGGTAGAGGGCGTGGTTCGGCGGGTCCAGGAACCAGGCGTTCCAGAAGTCGTTCCACACCAGCAGCCCGTTCTCGTCGCAGCGGGCGTAGAACTCCTCGCGGTTGCTGCTGCCGAGCCAGTTGCGGATCATCGTGAAGTTCATGTCGCGGTGCATCTCGACGGCCGCCTCCATCCGGCCGTCGCCCATGCGGCGCAGCAGTTCGTCCCAGCCCCAGTTGCCGCCGCGGCACAGGACGCGCACGCCGTTGACGCTGATCTGGAGCTGGTGCGGCCGGTTGTCGACCGCCTTCACGTCGGTCCAGTCCTCGCCGTCGTCCGAGACCTGGACGGTGAAGGTGAGGGCGTACGCCGACTCCCACAGGAGGGAGATCCGGTCGAAGTCCTTCGCCTCGCCGAGGTCGACCCGGATCCACTGCTCGTCGGAGTAGGCGGACGACCAGCGGGTGTTGTCGTCGCCGTCGACGGCGGCCGCGGCGGTGTTGGTCGCGTTGTCGGTGGAGGAGGCCGACGCGGGCGCCCGCAGCGCGAGGTCCGTGTCCGGTGCGCCGCTGTCGGTGACCGACAGGCGCCACAGAGAAGCGCCGAAGTTGGTGGCCCGGCGGCCGGCCAGGACGCGGACCCAACGGGCGTGCTGCCGTTCCAATTCGACGACCTGCTCGAACCGGTTGGCACCGGGCTCGAAGACGACCGGGTTCTCGGAGGCGTAGTCGAACTGACGCAGCCCGACGCGCAGCGTGCGCTCGTCGCTGACGTCCTTGCCGACGGAGGCGGTGATCTCCAGGTCGTGCAGAGCGGGGGAGCCGTAGCCGTTGGGCCACCACAGCTCGGGGTCGCGCAGGCGCAGGGCGGGGAAGTCCTCCGGTGCGAAGACCATGTCGGTGCTCGCGCCGCCGTCGATCCGGACGTCCTTGCCGACGCGGGCGCCGGCGAGCCGGGCCACGACCCGCACCGTCCGGGCGTCGGACGCGGCGTTGCGGACCGGCACGGTGAGGGTGACCTCGGCGCGGGAGCGGTCCGGCAGCCGGGGCAGGGCCGTGTCGACGTGCGGGTCGCCGACGACGGCGTCGCCGGTCGCGCGCAGCCGTACGTGGTTCCAGATGCCCATGACCCGGTCGCGCACGGCGGGCATCCAGTCCCAGCCGGTCACCGCCAGGTAGGTCGGTCCGTTGCGCATCATCATGCCCGAGCCCGCGTCGGCGTAGGACACGCCGTTCGATCCCCGGTCGCCCGGACTGCCGGGGAAGGGCATGTGGTCCATGCGGACGGCCAGTACGTGCTCGCGGCCGCCGGCGAGCTGCTCGGTGACGTCGAACGCGCCGCGGGCCGTGGGGTGGGCCATCTCGCCCACCTTGGTGCCGTCGAGCCAGATCTCCGCAGCGTGGTTGATGCCGTCGAACTCCAGCCAGACGCGGCCCCGGCCGCGGGAGGTGAGGCCGCGCGGCACGGAGAACATACGCCGGTACCACCAGGCCGACTTGCCGAGCGCCTCGGGTATGCGCAGGTTGTCCATGCCCTTGACCGGGTCGGGCAGATGCCCCTCGGCGACCAGGGAGGCGAGGATCGTGCCCGGGACCTCGGCTCGCAGCCAGCGGTCGGTGTCCACGCCGGGCGCGGACAGCTTCGCCCCGTCGTCGGTGCCGGCGAACTCGTCGAGGGTCACGTTCCAGCCCGACTCGATCGGCACGGTGCCGTCCTGGTCGAGCTTCAGCGCGGGCACCGGCCGGGCACCGCTGGTCCACTCGGTCCAGCCGCTCGCCGCGGGGCGGCGGGCGGGTGCGGTGCCGTGCACCTGGAAGGCGTTCAGGCCGAGCGGGTTGTCGTTGGACAGACCGGTGCCGACCATACGGACCCAGCGGGTGTCCACCGGCTCGTCCAGGGTCACCTCGACGGTGCCGCCCTGGTCCGTGGTGCCCTCGTACACCGGCTGCCACCGCTTCCCGTCCGGGGACACCTCGATGCGGAAGCTGGTGGCGTAGCTCGACTTCACCTCCCAGCCGGTCGTGTTGACGTTCGGGTTGCTGTCGTCGGCCGGCTCGAAGACGGCGTCGCCCTCGGTCGCCTCGAAGACGAGGACGACGGAGGTCACCCGGCAGGTGCCCTCCAGGTCGACCGCGACCCACTGCGGATCCCCGGTGCCGTCCGCCCGCCAGCCGCTGCCCGTGACACCGGCCCGCCCCATGCGGTCGGTGACGAAGTGGGCGGGGGTGGCGGCGTACGCGGTGGAGGACACCTGTACGGGCCGGTAGAGCGCGAGATCGGCAGCGGCCGCCTCGGCGCCCGCGGTGGGAACCGCGGGTGCGGCCGAGGCACGGCCGGGCAACGCGCCGGCCAGGCTCACACTCGCCAGCACCGTCGCCGACGCGGTGAGGAAGGTGCGGCGCGAGTGGTCCGGGCCCGGTGTGGCGGCGCCTGCCTGTGCTTGGTCTTCGCGCATGGGTACTCCTCGGTGAATGGTTCGGATGCGGTAAGGAGTGGGGGGTGAGAAGACGGAAGTCATGGTTCGCGCGGGGGAGACGGTGGTGACCGGCGGCCTCCCTACGATGGCCGGTGCCGCCGGTCACCAGTCGCGCCCCCGTGCGGGGGAGATAATGGTGTCCGGCGGCCTGCCCAAGGGCGAGGGCCGCCGGACACCACCGGCCTCAGCCGGCCGTCTCCACCCGGACGCCGGCCAGCCAGCCGCCCCAGCCGTCCTCGGGGCGGCTGTCGGAGAAGCGCAGGTAGAGGCCGTCGCCGTCACCGGCCGCCTGTTCGCGCAGGTCGGCGATGTCAAGGCCGCGCTGCTCCCGGTTGGACTGGAACATCACCGGGTCGGGCTCGCGCAGGACGGTCGTCCAGTGCGTGCCGTCGGTGGACGCCTCGACCAGGAACTGGTTGGCGATGTCGAGCGTCACCGTGCCCCGGCTGTCGGCGGGCACGGGCAGCCGGTAGGTGAAGGACCGGTCGGCGTCGGCGTACCGGGCCAGGGCGTCGGAGCCGTCCCCGGTGACCTGCGAACCGTCGTCCGCGACGAGGACACCCTGCTCGGAGTCGGTGCCCGGTTCGATCTCGGTGACGTCGCCGACGACGCGGGCGCTGCCCTGCCCGGTGACGTGCCAGCCGTCCCAGCTCGCTTCGGCCCGGATCCGCCGGGTGCCGGGGGCCGCGTCGTCGGCAGCGGTGACGCGGACGGTGACCGTGGCGGAGCCGCCCGGCGCCAGGTCGCCGACCTGTGCGCGTGCGGGGTCGGCGGTCCAGCCGGAGGGCACGGTGACGGCCAGCTCGGGTGACAGCGTCGTGTCGCCGGTGTTGGTCAGCTCGACGTCCACGGAGGCCGTCGTGCCGGGACGCAGGGCGACGTCGGCGACGTCCACCTCGACCGGCGTCGGGGCGATGGCGTCCCGCGTCAGCAGCTCGGCCTCGGCGAGCGACACCTTCTGCTGCCCGTCGGCGGTCACCATCCGCAGCCGGTACTCCCGCATGCTCGCCGGGTGTTCGACCTTGAAGGGCCGGGTCTGGTTCCGCCAGCGGAACTCCTCGCCGCTGCGGCGGTCCAGCTCCGTCCAGTGCGTCCCGTCGTCGGAGCCCTCCAGCACCCACCCTCGCGGGTCCTGGTCGGCGGACGCGTCGGAGGAGGTGAGCGTGTAGTACGTGACGCCGGTGTCGTCACCGCCGTTGACGCGGTAGCGGACCTCGGGATCGTCGCCGGTGAGCGCGGCGGCGGTCTTCGAGGTGTTGTCGAACAGGGCGGTGACGTCCGCGCCGGTGGAGGACGAGGCGGTGCCGCGGTCCTCACCGGTCACGTCGTGCAGCGGACGGGGACGCTCGCCGGCCGCGGTCGGCGAGTCGGGCACGTCGTTCTCGCCGGTGCCCCAGGAGGACGGCTTCTCGCCCATGGTGAAGCGCAGCCTGCCGCCGTCGGCGATCTCCTCGTGGGAGATGGCCGTGGAGGTGTGGCGCTCGCCGTCGACGGTCAGGTTCTGCACGTAGATGTCGCCCGTGCTGGTGCCGGGCGCCTCGATCACCAGCTTGCCGCCGGGCAGACGCAGGGTCGCCTTCTCGAACAGCGGGGAGCCGATCACGTACTCGCCACTGGACGTCTGCAGCGGGTACAGACCGAGGGCGCTGAGTACCCACCAGGCGGAGGTGGCGCCGTTGTCCTCGTCACCCGGGTAGCCCTGCCCGATGTCCGAGCCGAGCCAGCCGCGGTCCAGCGCCTGCCGGACCAGCTTCTGGCTCTTGGCGGGCTGCTGGGTGTAGGTGTACATCCAGGGGATGTGGTGGGAGACCTGGTTGGGGATGCTCCACTGACCCAGCCGCAGGTCGCGGGTCTCGCGCATCTCGTGGATGGCGCCGCCGTAGGAGCCCGGACGGTCGGCCTTCTCCGGCGTGGAGAAGAACTCGTCCAGTTTGTCCGCGAGCCCCTTGCGGCCGCCGTACAGCTCGGCCAGGCCCTGGCCGTCGTGCGGGGCGGGGAAGGCTTCGTTCCAGCCGTTGGCCTCGGTGTAGTCGTGGTCGTTGCCCCACGTGCGCGGGTCGTAGCGGCCGGGCGCGGTGGTCCACTCACCGTCCGTCGACTTGCCCTGGAAGAAGCCGGTGGCCGGGTCGTACAGGTCGGTGTAGCCGGCGGAGCGGGCGCGGAAGTACTCCGCCTCCTCCCGCAGGCGCTCCCGCTCCTTCGCCGGGGTGCCGCCCTTCTTCGCCATCTCCTCGGCCATCGCGGCGATCGCCGAGTCGTTGACGTAGCCGTCCAGGGACCAGGAGAAGCCCGCGGGCACGTCGTTGGGGACGTAGCCGAGGAACGTGGAGCGTTCCAGGTTGTCGCGGCCGACGCTGCTGTCCGGGGGACGGACGGTCGCGTTCTTCAGGGCGGCGTCGTAGGTGTCCTTCGCGTCGATCCCCGGTACGCCCTTGGTGTAGGCGTCGGCGAAGGCGGCGTCGGAGTTGGTGCCGGTCATCACGCGGGCGTAGCCGGGGGAGGACCAGGGGGAGACCCAGCCGCCGTCGCGGTACTGCTGGACGAAGCCGTCGACCAGTTCGCCCGCGGTGTCGGGCCAGAGCAGGGAGTAGGCGGGCCAGGCGGCGCGGAAGGTGTCCCAGAAGCCGGTGTTGACGAAGACCTTGCCGTCGGCGATCTTCGCGCCGGTCTCGGTCGGGCTGCTCGCCGGCGGCGTCCAGGAGCCGGAGGACTGCACGGCGTGCTGGTAGCGGGGCTTCTTCTTCGTGCCGGTGTTCTCGTAGCCCGAGTTGGGATACAGGTTCATCCGGTACAGGTTGGAGTAGAGCGTGGTCAGCTGGTCCTCGGTGCCGCCCTTGTCGACCTCGACCACGCCGAGCCGCTCGTTCCAGGCGGCCTTGGCCCGTGCGGCGACCTTCTCCAGGGAGTCCTTGGCGCCGATCTCCAGGTCCAGGTTCTTCTTCGCCTGGTCGACGCCGATGAGGGAGGTGGCGATGCGCAGGGTGACGGTGCGCGTGTCACCGCCGTCGAACGACACGTAGCCGGTCGAGGGGCGGTTGCCCTCGGTCAGCATGCCGCTGTCGGTCACGGGCCGGTCGAACGTGCCGTACATGTACATGCGGCTCATGCCCGCCGAGATGGTGCGGACCTCCGACCAGCCGGAGACGGTGCCCGCGTCGGCGTCGATCGTCAGACCGGCCCGGTCGTCGACGTTGTCGAAGACCAGCTTCCGTCCGCCCTTCTCGGGGAAGGTGAAGCGGAGCAGCGCGGCGTGGTCGGACGGTGCCATGTCGGCCCGCAGGCCGTTGGTGAAGGTGACGCCGTAGTGGTGGGGGAGCGCCGTCTCGTCCTCGTGTCGGAAGGCCAGCGCCCGCGCCTCGCGGCCGGCGTCCGGGACGCCCTCGGCGGTGGAGGGCATCACCTGGAAGGTCTGCCGGTCGCCCATCCAGATGCTGGTCTCGTGGCTGGCCGCGAACGCCTGGATCTCGGGCAGGTTCCGGTCGTTGTTCTGCTGGTGGTAGCTGTACAGAGTGCCCAGGGAACCGGCGTCGGTCACCGGGGTCCAGAAGTTGAACCCGTTGGGTACGGCCGTCGCCGGGAAGTTGTTGCCGCGGGAGTATTCGCCGCTGGACTGGGTGCCGCGGGTGGTGACGACCCAGTCGGCGGGGGAGGAGCGGTGCGGCTCGGCCGGCCGGTCGTCGAGGGAGATGTCGTCGAGCCAGCCGCCGACGTCCGACGGCCCGTCCGGGCCGTCGTAAGTGACCAGGATCTTGTCCACCGTCCGACCCGCCGCCACCTCGCCGACGGCCGCCGAACGGCGGTTCCACTGGAGCGGGGAGACGGTCTTGGCGTCGCCCTGGGCGCGGGCGGTCAGCCGGTCGCCGTGCTGGTCACGGACGTTCAGGTCACTGAGCCGTGATCCGTCCGTGAACTGCAGGTC
This sequence comes from Streptomyces sp. NPDC056296, assembly GCF_042268605.1. Taxonomy (NCBI): domain Bacteria; kingdom Bacillati; phylum Actinomycetota; class Actinomycetes; order Kitasatosporales; family Streptomycetaceae; genus Streptomyces; species Streptomyces sp. NPDC056296. The sequence continues at coordinate 191,238 of NZ_JBHJRX010000007.1, forward strand.
CACGGCGACATAGGTGCCGGCATAGTCGACCTTCTTCTCGTCGAAGTCCGGGAAGAGCAGGTAGGACAACTCGCTGTGTCGGCCTATCCGCACGTCCACGTCGGCCACGACGGTGGTGGCGTGGGCGGCCCCGTCGGCCTCGTGCCGGGCCGCGTAGTGAAGCGCGTTCAGCCCCGTGAACCCGACGTTGGCCTTGGCCGCATAGGTTCGGTCCGGCCCGTCGTCGACGACGGTGCGCAGTCCCGGTTCGCCGGAACCCGGTTGGACCACGCCCAAGACGTCGGGGCCACCACCGGGGCGGGTGGCCGGACTTCCGTCGGGCGCGGGATCGTCCGGCTCGAACGAGGTGTGCCAGTCCGCCGTCTTCTTGGCGGCGGCCACCGACGGGAGCGAGGAGGCGCCGGCGCTGCCCACTGCCGGACCGGTGAGAAGGGCCAGCCCCAGGAGACCGACCGTCAATCTGGAACGCTTGCGGTAACGATTGGGCCGCAACGGATGCGATGACATGGGACCCCCACAGGCGTGCGGTGGAAGCACGCCTGACAACGTTGTCAGAATATGGATGCCTCAGTTTTCACGGAGTCTCGGGTGCGAGTCAAGAGGTGTGCAGTGCCTTGAGGAGTGGAGGGACGCTCCAGGTTGTCGTGAGTAACTTCTCGTCGAAACCGGCGTTTTGGGGAGCGCTTGAGCTGTTGGTGCTGCGCACTTGCGGTGGTTGCTTCCCCATTTGACCGATCGGGTAGCGGCTGGGTGGATGGACGGCGTGCGAGTAAGGTCACAGGTCGATCAAGTGTCCGGGTCTTGTGTCGAACTGGACCGCAGGCGTGGGCGACTCTTGTCCGGAACGCGTGCGGTTCCGCTAGCAGCTCAAGACACTGAGGCCGACCGGCCCGCCACATCGTGCTCCCGGTTCTCGCAGGCTGCTCGCGTCCTCTGCGCTGGGGGTTTACAGCTTCTTGTAGCGATGTAAAACCCTCTTGCGGTACACCGGGCAAAGCTCCGACGCCGGGGGTCGGCTGGTTGCGTTCGTCGTTCGGCTCCCCGATTCCCTTTCAGCGTTCGCCCGGATCGGGGTCACCATGCAGCGCGCCACTCTTCGTCGTTTTCTCCTCACCTCGAACCGCTCCGGGTTCGGTGGAGGTGATGATGCCTCGCTGCTCGTCGGCGGGCTCCTGGCCATACTCTCGCCCTCGACGGCTGTCGCCGCCCCCGTCTACGGGACGTCGGAGGCGGGCAATCCCTTCGTCGACGGCTGGTACGCCGACCCCGACATCGAGATCGGCACGTACCGCGGCGGCGCGAACGGCGTCCGGGTCTTCGAGGCCGCCGCCTCCTTCGACAACGTGGCAGTGGTCCCGGCGCGTTGACGCCCCGGCCGGTGGTGCCGACGGTACCTCACCCGGCGCCCGCGACCTCCGCGGGCGCCGTCGTGCTGGCCTGAGCGGCGGATCATCAAGGTCCGCCTCGTGCGCGACGGTGGGGCCCGGCCCGGAGCGCCGGACTACTGGATGTGCCCGCCTCGACCGTTCACCGGGTCCTCACCCGCTCCCGGCCGACCCGCTTGGCCCGCCTGGACCGGGCCACGGGCCGGGTCACCGCCGCCGTCGCGGCGTCCGTCCTCATCACGGTCGCGTGGGCGGGCTCGCTGCTCGGCGCCACCGCCACCCGCGACCTCAGACCGGGTCCGCGAGCCGGCTGTGCTGCGACTGGTGGGCGCCGAGGCGCTGATGGTGGTCATGGTCGGCGGACTGCTGGGAGCGCCGGTCGCCGGGCTCAACCTGGTGGGCGTGTGGAGCGCGCTGCGCCTGCTCCCGGTGATGACGCGCCCTTCAGACCCGGTGAGGGCCCCTCGCGGCGGTCCTGGGCGCCCGCGTGGTCCTCGCCGTGATCTCGTCGGTCGCTCCGGCCGGCCCCTCCCCGCGCCGCGGTGCAGGGGAGGTGGCGGGCGTAAGCGAGTGACCTCCGACCGATGCCGGCGTGCGTTCGAGGAAGCCGTCCCGCCGGAGCAGGTTCCATTCCGGATCGCCCTCCCACAGCCGTGCTGCTTTACGGGCGGCGGTGAACGCCGGATTGTCCGAAAGCTTGCATCTCGGCGTGCCTCCAGTAATGTACCGACCGATTGGTACACCACCCGGGGTGTGTCATCACCAGCCGAAAGGTTCGTCCCATGACTGAAGGCTCCCTGGCCGGGCGTGCCGGCCTCGTCACCGGAGGCGCTTACGGGATCGGCCGTGCGTCGGCCCGCCTGCTGGCCGCGGCCGGTGCCAGCGTTGCCGTGGTCGATCTTGATGCGGAACGTGTGCGTGAAACCGTCTCGATGATCGAGGAGGCGGGCGGTACCGCACTGGCCGTCGAAGCGAACGTGGCCGACGAGGGCCAGGTCGAGCGGATGGTCGCCCAGACCCTGGAGGCGTTCGGGCGACTGGACTTCGCGCACAACAACGCCGGAATCGCGCCGGCGACGGGGACGACCGTCGAGTGCTCACGGGCGGACTACGACGCCGTCCTGGCCGTGAACCTCACGGGGGCGTTCCTGTGCATGAAGCACGAGATCGCGCACATGGCGGCGGCGGGTGGCGGATCCATCGTCAACACCTCCTCCTCCACAGGTCTGCTCGGGTTCCCGAACCAGCCCGCCTACGTGGCCAGCAAGCACGGCATCATCGGAGCGACGAGGGCCGCCGCCCTGGAGTCCGCGGCCGCGGGGGTCCGGGTCAACGCGGTCTGCCCGGGGACCGTACTCACCGGCCTGACCGAACAGGGCATCGAGCAGGGGCTGTTCGACATGGACGGACTGGCGTCGCTCAGCCCCATGAAGAAGGTGCTCCGCCCGGAGGACATCGCCGACGCCGTCCTCTGGCTGGTCGGCGACGGAGCGAGCTGCGTCACCGGTGCGGCCATCCCCGTCGACGGTGGTGCCACCGCGGGCCTGGCGTCCTTCTGGGGCTGAGGGAGCGGGTGGACGGACCGAAGGCGGGGAGACGGCATGGAAACCGTGAGCTACGAACGATCCGACAGCATCGCCCGGATATGCCTGCGCGGCGGTGCGCGAGGCAATCCGCTCGACCAGGCGACCGTGGACGCGCTCGCCCACTCCGTGCGCCGGGCGCGCGCCGACCAGGCCCACGTCGTGGTGCTCTCCAGTGCGGGTCCCGCCTTCAGCTTCGGCGGCGACGTGTCCGCGATCGCCGCCGCCGAGGACACCGAGCAGACGGTCGAGGACCTGGCCGAATCACTGCACCGGATCGTCAGCGACCTGCACCGGATGGACGCGATCGTCGTCTCGGTCGTGCGCGGCACGGCCGCCGGGGCCGGGGTCCCGCTCGCGGCGGCGGCCGACCTGGTGCTCGCCGGCTCCTCGGCGCGGTTCGTCCTGGCGTACACGAACATCGGTTTCTCGCCGGACGGGGGCAGTTCCCTGCTGACGGCCTCGATCGGGCTGCACCGGGCTCTGCACCTCACCCTGCTGAACCCGGTGCTGTCCGCCGCCGAGGCGCTCTCGATGGGGCTGGTCACCCAGGTGCATCCCGACGAGCAGCTCGATTCCGCGGCCGAGGAGGTGGTCCGCCTGCTGCGCGCCGGCTCCCGTACGGCGCAGGTGGCCTCCAAACGGCTGCTGCGTGAGGCCGCCACACCTGGGGCGGAGGCCGCGCTGCGCAGGGAGACCCTCTCGGTCAGGGCGCGCGCGGCCAGCCTCGACGGCCGCGAGGGAGTGGCGGCCTTCCTGGCCAAACGGGCCCCGGACTTCCCCAGCAGCAGGTGAGCGGTCGTACGCGCCGCAAGCGCGCGTACGACCGCCCGGATCAGACGTCGGTGATGCGCACCCCGGCGTGCGCCTTGTACCGGCGATTGACGGACACCAGGTTGACCGTCAGGGCCTCGACCTGCCGCGCGTTGCGCAGTCGGCCGGCGTAGACACCGCGCAGGCCGGTCAGCCGTCCGGCGAGGGCCCGCACCGTGTCGGTGGCCGCCCGATCGTCGCCGACCACCATGACGTCCCCGTCGAGCGTGTGCGAGAGGTCCTCCAGCAGGACGGCGGACAGGTGGTGGAAGGCGCCGACGACAGTGCTCTTGGGCAGCAGCGCGGCGGCCTGCTGGGCCACCGACCCCTCCGGTACGTCGAGGACGTAGGGGCCCTGCCGGTCGAAGGCCATCGGAACGACGCAGTCGACGACGATCTTGCCCGTCAGCGGACCGGCGAGTGGCGCGAGCGTCCCGGCGTGCCCGGCGAACGGCACGGCGACGACGACCAGATCGGCCGCCTCGGCCACGTCGCGGTTGGAACCGCCGCGCACCCGCGCCCGGACGCCGTCGGCCGCGACGCTCTGGGCGCGTTCGGTGACCTCCGCGCTCACCCAGGCGACGCGCTCGGTGTCGCGGGAGCCGAGCAGCACCCGCTGCCCGGCGGCGGCCAACCGGACGGCGAGGCCCCGGCCCTGCGGTCCCGTGCCGCCCAGGATCCCGACGCTGAGGTGCGCCACCCCTTCGGAGGGCTGCTGCTCGGCACCGGGCGGCTGAGCGGAGATGTTCGCGGCGGTCATGTTCGTGTCTCCGTCATTTCGTGGTCGCGTCACAGCAGTTCGAGGATGGTGGCGTTGGCCTGGCCGCCGAGTTCGCACATGGTCTGGAGGCCGTAGCGGATTCCGTTGCGCCGCATGTGGTGGATCATCGTGGTCATGATGCGGGCGCCGGAGCCGCCGAGGGGGTGCCCCAGGGCGATTGCGCCGCCGTTGGGATTGACGGTCGTGGGGTCGGCCCCGATTTCCTCCAGCCAGGCCAGCGGCACCGGCGCGAAGGCTTCGTTGACCTCGAACACCCCGATGTCGGCGACCGACAGGCCGGACTTTCGAAGG
>NZ_JBHJRX010000008.1:0-74387 GCF_042268605.1 Streptomyces sp. NPDC056296
GAGGATGAAAGCCTCTTGCAGAGGAGGGGGGGCTCTTGTTGGCTTTTTGTGGTCGCTTGGGCGCCCCTTTCGTGAAGCAGATGCCCCGGGACGTTCAGCGGGCGTTCGCCGCCGCCACCACGCGGTCGAGCGTCTCGTACACGTCGACCCCGTGGTAGAACGTCCGGCCGGAGCGGTTACGGCGGCGCCACTTCCGTGTGCTCGCGTGCCGGTAGACACTGCCCACCGGAATTCCCCAGAGACTGGCGATGTCCGCCGCGGTCACCCAGCGCACCTCCTGCCCGGCATCCGCCGGACGGGGCCGCGGTGCCTGTGCCCCGGTCGCGGGGTCCTCCTCCGCCGAGCCCGCCGACAACGACCCCGCCGACAACGAACCCTGCGACAACGACCCCGCCGACAACGACTTCGCGGCGCCGATGCGGCGGCTCAACTGCAGCCACTCGTGCCCGAACCAGGAGTGGGAGCCATCCGCGTCGCACGTGATCTCGGCGGGCACCTGCGGCTGCTGCGGCCGTACGGCCGCGGTGAGCGCGCCCGGACACCCCGGCTCCACGCAGCCCCCGATGACGACGTGACGGCTCGGCACGGGATCGATCACACCGCGCGCCTTGCGCACCAGCCGCGCCACCTCGCCGGACACCTCACCAGCCGCGCTGTGCGCCGCGAGCCAGTCGCCGTGCCGGGCCAGGAACTGGGCCAGGGGGGCGACGGACCGCCGCGGGCCGGCCAGGCCGCGTTCCTCCACCACCATGGTGGCCCAGGAGGCGAGCACCCCCAGAATCGAGGTGCGCGCGTCGGCCGCACGGGAGTTGAAGGGCATCCCCGGCAGTGGCCCCCCGGAGGTCTTCTCCCGGCACGGGCCGCTCTCTCCTGCCAGCCGCAGCCCGCACTCCTCGTACAGGCCCGGCAGCCGCAGCAGCTCCAGCAGCAGGCGCCGGTGGCAGGGCGGGCACAACCGGGAACCGGCGACCGCCGGCCGCCGGGGACGTCCCGCGGCCTCACCCCGGACGCAGCCGGCGCCGACGCACGTCGCCGTCCCCATGTTTCTGCGGATGGTCTCCTCGATCACTGTGACTCCCCCTGGTTTTCCGGTAATGGCGCGGTAACGCTATTCGGGGAAATGCGGGCGGACAAGCGCCGAGCGTGCTTTCTATACAACTCGTTACGGGGCTCGATAGATTTCAAGATGTCCTGCGCAATCTCTGACGTGATGACATAACCGTCACCTGGATTGACCGTAATCTGACGTGAAACGCATTGACCGGTCCGGGTCGGACCGAAGAAGCTTTACGGCAGAGTCCCCCGCAGTGCGCCAACCGAAGGACGAGATGTCTTCCCTCCTCGCCGGTGCGTTCCAGTCCCTGACCATTCGCAATTTCCGGCTGTTCGCGGCGGGACAGCTCGTCTCCGTCGCCGGCACCTGGATGATGGTCGTCGCCCAGGACTGGCTCGTCCTCTCCCTCACCGGTGACTCGGGCACCGCCCTGGGCGTGGTGACGGCCCTGCAGTTCGCGCCCCTGCTGTTGCTCACCCTCTACGCGGGCGGCCTCGCCGACCGGTACGACAAACGCCGGCTGCTGGTGGCGGCGAACCTCGTCTCAGCCGTCCTGGCGCTGCTCCTCGGCCTGCTCGTCCTGACCGGCGAGGCCCGGCTCTGGCACGTCTACCTCTTCGCTCTCGGGCTCGGCACCGTCAACGCGGTGGAGACGCCCACCAGGATGTCCTTCGTCAGCGAACTCGTCGGTGCCGACCTGCTGCCCAACGCGTCGGCCCTCAGCGCCGCGTACTTCAACTGCGCCCGGGTGGTGGGGCCGGCGCTCGCCGGACTGATGATCAGCTGGTTCGGCACCGCGACCGTGATGCTCCTCAACGCGGTGAGCTACGGGGCGACCGTCGTCGCCCTGCGGCTGATGCGCCCCGACGAGCTGCACCGCCCGGAGCGGCGCCCCGCACGCGCCGCCGTCCTGGACGGCGTACGGCACATGATGGCGCGCCACGACCTGCTGCTGCCGATGGTCCTGGTCGCCGCGGTCGGCATGCTCGGCTTCAACTTCCAGCTGACCCTGCCACTGCTGGCCAAGACGGTCTTCCACACGGACGCCGCCGCGTTCGGACTGCTCACCACCGCCTTCGCCGCGGGATCCCTGCTCGCGGCGTTCACCACCACACTGCGCCGCGGCCGGCCCCGGCTCGGCCTGGTGATCGGAGCGGCCATCGGGTTCGGCACGCTGGAGACCCTGGCCGGACTCGCGCCGACCTACGCCCTGGCGGCCGTACTGCTGCTGGGGACCGGCTTCGGCTCGATCTACTTCGCGCAGGCCGCGAACCACCGCATTCAACTGGGCACCGACCCCGCCTACCGGGGCCGGGTGATGGCCCTCTACACCCTGGTCTTCCAGGGCACCACGCCACTCGGCGCACTTCTGGTCGGCGTCCTCAGCGAGAGGCTCGGGGCGCGCTCCGGCCTCCTCGTGGGCGGCACGGCCTCGGTCCTGGCGGCCACCGCCGTGCTCCTCGTCCACCTGCGCGGCCGGCACCGCGTACCCGGCGGGACGGACGTCGCGGCCACCGGCGCGGCCCTCGAGGAAAAGACCGACCGGGCGGGCTGAGCGCGGCCGAACGCCCACTCCCGCTCCGGCGGTCAGCTCGGAAACCACACATCAACGGGAGGAACACCCATGACCACGCAGCAGGCAACCATGGCCCGCGTCCAGGCCGGACCGGCGGAGGAGCGCCAGGCGATCGTGCGGGCGGCCCGTGCCGTCTTCGCGCGGGAGGGCTGGACGCACACCGGCGTCAAGGACGTCGCCGAACAGAGCGGCCTGGAGGAGGCCATGGTCGTCCACTACTTCCGGGACAAGGAGCAGCTGCTGCTCTCCGTCCTCCTGGAGGGCGCCGCCGCGGTCTCCGCCGCGCTGACGGTCATCGCGGAGGACCACCTCGCCGAGATCACCGACCTGGAGCAGGACCTGGCGGCCCTGGGGCGCGCCTGGCTGACGCCGCTGTCCGCCTTCCCGGAGCACTTCGCCATCGTCCGCCACCTCGGTGCCGAGATCACCACACGGCCGGCCGGCGTCCTGGAGATGTGGCAGACCGCCGGCCCCCGGCAGGCCAACCGGGAACTGGCCCGGCGCCTCCAGCGCGTCGCCGACCAGGGTCTGCTCGCCTTCACCGACGCCGAGCACGCCGCCGAACGCTTCATCCAGCTGGTCGCGGGCGGCGTCGTCCAGCGCTCCTTCCACGGCGCCCTTCCGCTCGCGGACTTCGAGACGGAGGCGCTGGTCACCACCGGCGTCGCGGACTTCATCCGGCTGTACCGGCCCGGATCCGACCGCTGATCGCCGTCACCCGACGACCCAGGGAAGGTGGGGAACACCATGGCCACAGCGCACGAGTCGATCCAGTCCCGGATCGACGAGCTGACCGAGATCAAGGAGACGGCGCGGCTCGGTCCTGACCCGGCGGCGACCGAACGCCAGCACGCCAAGGGCAAGCTGACCGCCCAGGAGCGCATCAGCCTCCTCCTGGACAAGGGATCGTTCAACGAGGTGGAGAGCCTGCGCCGGCACCGGGCCACCGGGTTCGGCCTGGAGGACCGCAAGCCGTACAGCGACGGCGTGGTGACCGGCTGGGGCACCGTGCACGGCCGCACCGTCTTCGTCTACGCGCACGACTTCCGGATCTTCGGCGGCGCGCTCGGCGAGGCGCACGCCCATAAGATCCACAAGATCATGGACCTGGCCGAGGCGGCGGGCGCACCGCTGGTCTCACTCAACGACGGGGCCGGCGCCCGCATCCAGGAGGGCGTCACCGCGCTCGCCGGCTACGGCGGCATCTTCCAGCGCAACACCCGCTCCTCCGGCGTCATCCCGCAGATCTCCGTGATGCTCGGCCCGTGCGCGGGCGGCGCCGCCTACTCGCCCGCGCTGACCGACTTCGTCTTCATGGTCCGGGACACCAGCCAGATGTTCATCACCGGCCCGGACGTCGTCAAGACGGTCACCGGCGAGGAGATCACCCAGAACGGACTGGGCGGCGCCGACGTCCACGCCGGGACCTCCGGCGTCTCCCACTTCGCCTACGACGACGAGGCCGAGTGCATCGAGGACGTCCGCTACCTGCTCTCGCTGCTGCCCGCCAACAACCGGGAACTGTCGCCCGTGGAGCGCTCCGGCGACCCGGCCGACCGGCTCAACGACGCGCTGCTCGACCTGGTCCCGGCCGGCGCCGGACAGGCGTACGACATCCGCAAGGTGATCGAGGAGGTCGTCGACGACGGCGAGTACTTCGAGGTGCATCCGCTGTGGGCCGCGAACATCGTCTGCGCGCTGACCCGGCTCGACGGCCACGTCGTGGGCGTCGTCGCCAACCAGCCCGCCGCGATGGCCGGAGTGCTGGACATCGACGCCTCCGAGAAGGGCGCCCGCTTCGTCCAGTTCTGCGACGCGTTCAACATTCCCCTGGTCACCCTGGTCGACGTGCCGGGATTCCTGCCCGGCGTGGACCAGGAACACAACGGCATCATCCGGCGCGGCGCCAAGCTGCTGTACGCGTACTGCAACGCCACCGTGCCACGGATCTCGCTGGTGCTGCGCAAGGCGTACGGCGGTGCCTACATCGTGATGGACTCCCGTTCCATCGGCGCCGACCTGGCCCTGGCCTGGCCGACCAACGAGATCGCGGTGATGGGGGCCGAGGGCGCCGCCAACGTCGTCTTCCGCCGGGAGATCAACGCCGCCGAGGACCCCGACGCGGTCCGTGAGCGGCGCATGGCGGAGTACAAGGACGAGCTGATGCACCCGTACTACGCGGCCGAACGCGGACTGATCGACGACGTGATCGACCCGAGGGAGACCCGCTCGGTGCTGATCCGCTCCCTCGACATGCTGCGGGCCAAGCACGCCGACCTGCCCTCGCGCAAGCACGGCAACCCTCCGCAGTGACCGACCCCGGCGCACCGGTGCACGCTTCTCTGTAGTGCAGCGGTGATTCGCCTGTGGAACCGGACGCGTATTTGCATCGATCGCCCTTGATGTCGGGCCCGAATGCGAAGAACATTGATGTCAGAGTCCGGCGCTTTGTCGCTGCACCACGAGCTGCATCCCGAGCTGAATTCCGCTCAGGCGCCCGCTCTTTCCTTCCGGCTCGGTCCGGTTCCGGCCCGGCGTTCTCATCGCCCGGCTTTCAATTCCCTCCTCCGGAGGCCGTGAGTTTTCCGGCGCCGTCGGCTCCGCACCAACGACTGGACAACTTGGAGAAGAATCGTATGCACAGCAACCTGATCGTGGCCAGGATGGACCTCGAGTCCGGCGGGCAAGTGGCCGATATCTTCCGGGAGTTCGACGCCACCGAGATGCCGCACCGGATGGGAACGCGCCGGCGCCAGCTCTTCCACTACCGCGGACTCTACTTCCACCTGCAGGACTTCGACGGTGAGAACGGTTCGGAGCAGATCGAGCAGGCCAAGAGCGACCCCCGGTTCGTCCGGATCAGCGACGACCTGAAGCCGTTCATCGAGGCGTACGACCCCGCGACCTGGCGCTCGCCGGCCGACGCCATGGCGACCCGGCTCTACCACTGGGAGGCGAAGGCGTGAGCGGGCGGCGCGTAGTCATCACGGGCCTGGAGGTGCTGGCCCCCGGTGGAGTGGGGACCGACGCGTTCTGGTCCCTGCTCAGCGAGGGCCGCACGGCGACCCGTGGCATCACGTTCTTCGATCCGTCGCCGTTCCGCTCCCGGGTGGCGGCCGAGATCGACTTCGACGCGGAGGCCCACGGGCTCAGCCCGCAGGAGATCCGACGGATGGACCGGGCGGGCCAGTTCGCGGTGGTCGCCGCCCGCGGCGCCCTCGCCGACAGCGGCCTCGACCTGGCCGGCAGCCCTCCGCACCGCACCGGCGTCACCGTCGGGACGGCGGTCGGCGCGACGATGGGCCTCGACGAGGAGTACCGGGTCGTCAGCGACGGCGGCCGGCTGAACCTGGTCGACCACACCTATGCGGTCCCGCATCTGTACAACTACCTGGTGCCCAGCTCCTTCGCCGCCGAAGTGGCCTGGGCCGTGGGCGCCGAAGGCGCCAACGCCGTGGTGTCCACCGGCTGCACCTCGGGCATCGACGCCATCGGCTACGCCATCGAGCTGATCCGCGAAGGCTCCGTCGACACCATGATCGCGGGCGCCACCGACGCACCGATCTCGCCGATCACGATGGCCTGCTTCGACGCGATCAGGGCGACCACGCCCCGGCACGACGATCCGGAGCGGGCCTCGCGTCCCTTCGACAGCACCCGCAACGGGTTCGTCCTCGGCGAGGGCTCGGCCTTCTTCGTCCTGGAGGAACTGGACAGTGCCCGCCGCCGGGGCGCCCGTATCTACGCGGAGATCGCCGGATACGCGACGCGCAGCAACGCGTACCACATGACGGGACTGCGCCCCGACGGCGCGGAGATGGCCGAGGCGATCCGGGTCGCGCTGGACGAGGCGCGGATGAACCCGGAGCAGATCGACTACGTCAACGCGCACGGCTCGGGCACCAAGCAGAACGACCGGCACGAGACCGCCGCGTTCAAGAAGAGCCTGGGCGAGCACGCCTACGCCACTCCGGTCAGCTCCATCAAATCCATGGTCGGCCACTCCCTCGGTGCCATCGGCGCCATCGAGATCGCCGCGTCGACCCTCGCCATGACCCACAACGTCGTGCCTCCCACGGCCAACCTGCACGAACCCGATCCCGAATGCGATCTCGACTATGTGCCGGTCACCGCCCGGGAGCACACGACGGACGCCGTGCTGACCGTGGGCAGCGGCTTCGGAGGCTTCCAGAGCGCGATGGTGCTGGCCCGGCCGGAAAGGACCGCCGCATGAGTGCCTCCGTAGTGGTGACCGGACTCGGCGTCGTCGCGCCCAACGGGCTCGGCACCGAGGAGTACTGGTCCGCGGCCCGGGTCGGCAAGAGCGGCATCGGGCGGCTGTCCCGCTTCGATCCCGCCCAGTACCCGAGCAGGCTGGCCGGCGAGATCCACGGCTTCACCGCCGAGGACCACCTGCCGAACCGCCTGATGCCGCAGACCGACCGCATGACCCGGCTGGCGCTCGTCGCCGCCGACTGGGCCCTCAAGGACGCCGGAGTGCGCCCCGAGGAACGGCCCGCGTTCGACATGGGCGTCGTCACCTCCAGCGCGTCGGGCGGTTTCGAGTTCGGCCAGCGGGAGCTGGAACGACTGTGGGGGCAGGGCAGCGAGTACGTCAGCGCCTACCAGTCCTTCGCCTGGTTCTACGCGGTCAACAGCGGCCAGATCTCCATCCGCCACGGCATGAAGGGCCCCAGCGGCGTCGTCGTCAGCGACCAGGCGGGCGGTCTGGACTCCGTCGCCCAGGCGCGCCGCCAGGTCCGCAAGGGCACGCCGCTGGTCGTCTCCGGCGCCGTGGACGCCTCCCTGTGCCCCTGGGGCTGGGTGGCCCAGCTGACCAGCGGCCGGCTGAGCACCGGGGAGGACCCGGAGACCGCGTACCTGCCCTTCGACCGACGGGCCGCGGGCCACGTACCGGGGGAGGGCGGCGCCCTGCTCATCCTGGAGCGGGCGGACGCCGCCCGTGCCCGCGGGGCCAAGGCCTACGGGGAGATCGCCGGCTACGGCGCCACGTTCGACCCCAGGCCGGGCAGCGGGCGTCCGCCCGCCCTGCGCAAGGCGATCGAACTCGCCCTCGCCGACGCCGGAGCCGACGCCGCGGACGTGGACGTCGTCTTCGCCGACGGCGCGGCCGTTCCCGAGCTGGACCGGACCGAGGCCGAGGCGCTGAACGAGGTCTTCGGCACCGGCCGGGTCCCGGTCACCGTGCCCAAGACGATGACCGGAGCCCTGTACTCCGGCGCCGGTGCGCTCGACCTCGCGACCGCCCTCCTCGCGATGGAGGAGGGTCTGATCCCGCCCACGACGAACACGGAGCCGGACTCGGAGTACGGCCTCGACCTCGTCGTCGGCCAGCCGCGGACCACCGAGGTGCGCACCGCGCTGGTGCTGGCCCGCGGCCACCGGGGCTTCAACTCCGCACTGGTCGTCCGCGCCGCGGACCGACTCCGCTGAACCGAAAGGAAACGCTATGGCTGACCAGGAATTCACCCTCGACGACCTCCGCCGCATCCTGGTCGAGGCGGCCGGTGCCGACGAGTCCGTCAACCTCGACGGGGACATCCTCGACACCGACTTCGAGTCGCTGAACTACGAGTCGCTCGCCCTGCTGGAGACCGGCAGCCGAATAGAGCGCGAGTACGGCATCTCGCTCGACGAGGACGTGCTCAGCATCATGCACACCCCGCGCACGCTGATCGAGACCGTCAACTCCCGTCTCGCCGTCGCCGCCTGACACGGGACCCGCCGCCGCCCCCTCCTCCTCCCGAGGGGGCGGCGGCGCGTGCGGCGGTCGTAAGCACCGCATCACCCACCGAGCCACATCGGACCACTGGAGACGACAGAAAATGCCAGACCAGGAGAAGCGGGTCGCCCTCGTCACCGGAGCCACCAGCGGAATCGGCCTCGCCGCCGCCCGGCTCCTCGCGCAGCAGGGCCACCAGGTGTTCATCGGCGCCCGTGACGCCGACAACGTCGCCGCCACGGTGAAGGAGCTCCAGGGCGAGGGCCTGGACGTCGGCGGCAAGAGCGTCGACGTCCGCTCGGCCGACGGCGTCCGGGAGTTCGTGGAGGCCGCGGTCGACGCCTACGGAACCATCGACGTACTGGTCAACAACGCCGGCCGCAGCGGCGGCGGCGTCACCGCAGACATAGCCGACGAGCTGTGGGCGGACGTCATCGAGACCAACCTCAACAGCGTCTTCCGGGTGACCCGCGAGGTCCTCAACACCGGCGGCATGCGGCACAAGGACCGCGGCCGGATCATCAACATCGCCTCCACGGCCGGCAAGCAGGGCGTCGTGCTCGGCGCCCCCTACTCCGCCTCCAAGCACGGCGTCGTCGGCTTCACCAAGGCGCTCGGCAACGAACTGGCGCCCACCGGGATCACCGTCAACGCGGTCTGCCCCGGCTATGTGGAGACGCCCATGGCCCAGCGGGTCCGGCAGGGCTACGCCGCCGCCTACGACACGGACGAGGCGGCCATCCTCGAGAAGTTCCAGGCCAAGATCCCGCTCGGCCGGTACTCCACGCCCGAGGAGGTGGCCGGCCTCGTCGGCTACCTGGCCTCCGACACGGCGGCCTCCATCACCGCGCAGGCGCTCAACGTCTGCGGCGGCCTGGGCAACTTCTGACCATCCCGAGGAGGACTGACCATGACCATCCGTGAGGTCGAGCACGAGATCACCGCGGCCGCACCGGCCGCGACGGTGTACCGGCTGATCGCCGACGTGGAGAACTGGCCGCGGATCTTCCCGCCGACCATCCACGTCGAGCACGCGGAACTCGAGGCCGGGAAGGAGCGCATCCAGATCTGGGCGACCGCCAACGGCGAGGCCAAGAACTGGACCTCGCGCCGCACCCTGGACCCGGAGAGCCTGCGGATCGACTTCCGGCAGGAGGTGTCCACCCCGCCGGTCGCGGCCATGGGCGGTGCCTGGATCATCGAACCGGTCTCGCCGACCGAGTCGCGCATCCGGCTCCTGCACGACTACCGGGCCGTGGACGACGACCCCGAGCACCTGAAGTGGATCGACGAGGCCGTCGACCGCAACTCACGCTCGGAGCTCGCCGCCCTGCGGACCAACGTCGCACGCGCCCACGCCGAGGACGCGCTCACCTTCTCCTTCGAGGACTCCGTCACCGTCGACGGGGCCGCCAAGGACGTCTACGACTTCATCAACGAGGCGGACCTGTGGGAGCAGCGGCTGCCCCACGTCGCCACCGTGCGACTGACCGAGGACACCCCCGGCCTCCAGACGCTGGAGATGGACACCCGCGCCCGGGACGGCTCCGTGCACGCCACCAAGTCGTACCGGGTGACGTTCCCGCACCACCGGATCGCCTACAAGCAGGTGACCCTCCCGGCACTCATGACGCTGCACACCGGCTACTGGACGTTCACCGAGACCGACGCCGGCGTCACCGCGTCCTCGCAGCACACCGTCGTGCTCAACACCGCCAACATCGCCCGCGTTCTCGGCGACGACGCCACCGTCGCCGACGCCCGGGAGTACGTGCACAACGCGCTGAGCACCAACAGCAGAGCCACCCTCGGCCACGCGAAGGCGTACGCCGAGGGAAGGCGCTGAATCCGGTGCCGGCGGGCGACGGCCGGCCGAGCACCCGCGGTGACCCCGATGACGCCCGTACTCGGTGAGCCGCCGGAGCTCACGCTGTGGCTGGTGCGCCCGCCGCCACCGGACAGCGCCGCGGCGTCCCGGCTGGCGGCGGGCGAGCTCGACGCGGCGGAAGCACGGCGCGCGGAGCTGTTCGTGCGGCCCGAGGACCGGGTGCAGTACGTGTCGGCGCACATCGCGCTGCGCCGGATCCTCGCGGCCGCCACCGGCTACCCGCCCGAGCGGCTGCGCCTGGGCCGCGAACCCGGTCCGCCGTCCGCGCGGTACACCGGCAGGCCCGTGCTGCGGTACCCGCCCGCGCCGGTGCACTTCTCCCTGTCGCACAGCCACGGGCTGATCCTGATCGGCACGGCCGCGGTGGTCGTCGGCGTGGATGTGCAGCGCACACCGACGATCGAGACGGTGGAGCTGTGCGGGCCCACGCTGCATCCGGCGGAATGGCGTGAACTGACGGGGCTGCCCGAGCGGTTGCGGCCGGCCGCGTTCGCGCGGCTGTGGACGCGCAAGGAGGCCTACCTGAAGGGACTGGGCACGGGCCTGCGCCGCAGGCCGGCCCTCGACTACCTGGGCGACGGAACCGACGCCGACGCCCCGCCCGGCCCGCCCGGCTGGATCGTGCGGGACGTGCTGGTCGGACCGCGGCACGCGGCCGCCGCCGCCCTGGCCGTGGCCGCGGAGCCGCTCATCACACTGCGATCGCTGCCGGTGGCCTGCCTGTACGACGGCGCGGCGGGAGTACCGCTGTCCGCGGCCCGGCCGCTGGCTTGGACAAGGAGAGGTTCATGGACGCTTCGGTGGTCATTGTTGGAGCGGGACCCGCCGGGCTGATGCTCGCCGGGGAACTGCGTCTCGCGGGGACCGACGTCACCGTGCTGGAACGGCACCCCCGCCGCACCGGGGAGTCCCGGGGGATCGGTCTGACCATCGGCACCATGGAGGTGTTCGACCAGCGTGGACTCCTCGGCCGGCTCGGTGAGTACGAGACCAGCGGCATGGGCCACTTCGGTGGCCTGCCGCTGGACATGGGCGTCCTGCGAGCGGCCCACGAGGCGGCCCGCACCGTACCGCAGTCGGTGACCGAAGAGGCCCTGGAGGCCTGGGCGGGCGAACTCGGCGCCGACATACGGCGCGGCCACGAGTGCGTCTCCATCGAGGACACCGGCGACGGCGTGACCGTGAAGGTGCGGCACGCCGACGTCGAGGAGACGGTCCGGGCCCGCTATCTCGTCGGCTGCGACGGGGGCCGGAGCACGGTCCGCAAGGCCGCCGGCTTCGACTTCCCCGGCACCGCGGCCACGACCGAGATGCTCCTCGCCGACCTGCGCGGCGTCGACCTGGAACCGCGCATGACCGGCCAGCAGGTCGGCGGCGGCTTCGTCATGGTCGCCAAGCTCGCCGGCGGGATCCACCGGATCATCGTCGGCGAGCGGGGCATCACCCCGCGCCGGCGCACCGAGGCGCCCGAGTTCGCCGAGGTCGCCGATGTGTGGAAGCGCCTCACGGGCATCGACATCTCGCATGCCGAGCCGGTCTGGGTCAGCGCCTTCGGCGACGCCACCCGGCAGGTCACCGAGTACCGGCGGGGCCGCGTCCTGCTGGCCGGCGACTCCGCCCACGTGCACCTGCCGGCGGGCGGCCAGGGCATGAACACCAGCATCCAGGACTCGTACAACCTGGGCTGGAAACTGGCGTCGGTGCTGCGCGGCGACGCCTCCGAGGAACTGCTCGACACCTACCACTCGGAACGCCACGAGGTGGGACGCGGCCTGCTCGCCAACACCCGGGCGCAGAGCCTGCTGGTGCTGGGCGGTGAGGAGGCCCAGCCGCTGCGCGGCGTCCTGGCCGAACTGATCCGCTACCCCGAGGTCGCCCACCACCTGGCCGCCAAGGTCAGCGGCCTGGACATCCGCTACGACGTCGGCGGCGGCGGCAACGCGCTGCTCGGCCGACGGCTCCCGCACCTGACGCTCACCACGGCGACCGGCGGGACGAGCAGCACCGCCCTGCTGCGCGCCGGGCGCGGGGTGCTCCTCGACCTCGACGACAACGCCGTGCTGCGCCGCCGGGCCCAGGGCTGGCGCGACCGCGTCGACATCGTGACCGCGAGCGCGGACGGTCTCCCCGAGCAGCACAGCCCGGCGGCCGGCACCGCGGCCGTACTGCTGCGCCCGGACGGCTACGTCGCCTGGGCCGCCCCCGGCAGCCACCAGGACCTGAACTCGGCGCTGACCCGCTGGTTCGGGCCCGCCGCGGACCGGCCCCGATGACCCGGCACGACCCGGCCACCGACACGGCCGACGTGGTCGTGGCCGGCGCCGGGCCCGTCGGACTCCTCCTCGCCGCCGAACTGCGGGCGGGCGGCGCGAACGTCCTCGTCCTGGAGCGGCTGACCGAGCCGACGGGGGAGTCGCGGGCCTCCGTCCTGCACGCGCGGACGATGGAGATCTTCGCCGACCGCGGCCTGCTGCCCAGGCTCGGCGAGCTTCCCGCGGTGGGGCCCGGCCACTTCGGCGGCCTGCGCCTGGATCTCGCCGAGGCCGACCCGGACCATCCGTACGCCGGACAGTGGGAGTGCCTCCAGGACCACCTGGAGACCGAGCTCCAGCGGTACGCGCTCGACCTGGGCGCCGCGATCCGGCGCGGGCACACGCTGACCGGACTGCGGCAGACGGACGACGGAGTCCGGATCGACGTACGCGCACCGGACGGCCGGACCTACCGGCTCACCGCCGACTACCTGGTCGGCTGCGACGGAGAACACAGCACCGTGCGCGACCTCGGCGGATTCGAGTTCGCCGGACGCGACGCCGACAAGGTGATGCTGCGCGCCGACGTCGCCGGCATCGACATCGACAACCGGCGGCTCAAGCGCTACGACGCCGGGGTCGCCACCGCCTACCGCAGACCCGACGGCACCACCCGGCTCATGGTCCACCGGTACGGCGAACAGCCGGTCGGTGAACCGACGTTCGCCCAGGTCACGGAGGCCTGGGCCGCGGTGACGGGGGAGGACATCGGGCACGGGCGCGCGCTGTGGCTCAACCGCTTCGGCAACGCCTCCCGGCAGGCCACCGAGTACCGGCGCGGCCGGGTGCTGCTCGCCGGCGACGCCGCACACCACCAGATGCCGGTCGGCGGACAGGCCGTCAACCTCGGCCTGCACGACGCGGCCGACCTCGGACCCAGGCTCGCCCGGGTGGTCACCGGACGAGCCGGGCCCGACCGGCTCGACGCCTACCACGCGGAGCGGCACCCGGCCGGCGCGCGCACGCTGGCCAACATCCAGGCCCAGGCGCACCTGCTGTTCGGCCCCGACGAGGTCACCGCGCTGCGCGGGGTCCTCGGCGAGCTCCTGGAGTTCGGCACCGCCCGCCGGCACCTGGCCCGCATGATCAGCGGCCTCGACGCGCCCGAGCCGCCCCGGCGGTCCGCACCCCTCGCCCGGCCGCACCCCTCGCACACCCATCTACCCGGAAGGTCAACCGTGGACAGGCTCACCGACAAGACGGCCCTCGTCACCGGATCCAGTCGCGGCATCGGCAGGGCGACGGCGATCCGTCTCGCCCGAGAGGGCGCGCTGGTCGCCGTGCACTACGCGGCCAACGAAGAGGCGGCCGACGAGACCGTCGAGCTCATCGAGAAGGAGGGCGGCAGCGCCTTCACGGTCCGCGCCGAACTCGGCGTCCCCGGCGACGTGCACGAACTCTTCCTGGGCCTGGAGCGCGGACTGAAGGAACGCGTCGGGGAGAGCCGCCTCGACATCCTGGTCAACAACGCGGCCGTCACCTCCACCGGCTCGGCGCCCGAGGACCTCACGCCCGAGGAGTTCGACCGCTACTTCGCCGTGAACGCGAAGGCGCCGTACTTCATCGTCCAGCGGGCCCTGGAGCAGATGCCGAGCGGCGGCCGCATCGTCAACATCACCACGGGCGTCACCCGCACCTCCGTGCCCGACCAGGTGGCCTACGCGATGACCAAGGGCGCGGTCGAGCAGCTCACCTTCCAGCTGGCCCGGCTGCTCGCCCCGCGCGGCATCACGATCAACAGCGTCGCACCGGGCATCACCGACAACGGCGGCGCGATCTTCGACAACCCCGAGGCCGTCGAGGCGATGGCCCGGTTCTCGGCCTTCAACCGGGTCGGCGAGGCCGGCGACGTCGCCGACGTCATCACCTTCCTGACCACCGACGAGGCCCGCTGGATCACCGGAGCCTTCGTCGACGCCACCGGCGGAACCCTGCTCGGCTGAGCCGCCGTCACCCGAACCGACCCAGTGTGAGAGGGAGACCATGTCCTCCGAGACCGCGTCCTCCGGGACCGAGCGCATCGCCGTCGTCACCGGAGCCAACAAGGGGATCGGCCGCGAGATCGCCCGGCAACTCGCCGAGCTCGGCCTGGTCGTCTACCTGGGGGCCCGCGACGAGGAGCGCGGCCGGGCCGCCGAGAGCGCGCTGCGCGCCGACGGCCTCGACGTACGCTTCCTGCACCTCGACGTGACGGACGAGAAGTCCGTCGCACTCGCCGCCCAGCGGCTGACGGAGGAAGCGGGTCTCCTGCACGTCCTGGTCAACAACGCCGGGGTCGGCGGCCCCATGCAGCCGCCCAGCCAGACCCCCGCCGACCAGGTACGCGCGGTCTACGAGACCAACGTCTTCGGCGTCATCACGGTGACCAACGCCCTGCTGCCCCTGCTGCGCCGGGCCCCGTCCGCCCGCATCGTCAACGTCAGCAGCGCGATCGGCTCGCTCTCGGCGGCCGCCGCCAACGTCGACCCGACCGGGGTGCACCCGCCCGGCGAGTTCCCGGTCATGCTCTCGTACGCCACGTCGAAGACGGCCCTCAACGCCGTCACCCTGACCTACGCCAACGAGCTGCGCGGCACCGGCATCCTCGTGAACGCCGCCTCCCCGGGCTTCGTGGCCACGGACATCAACGGGCACCACGGGGTCCTCACCACCGAGCAGGGCGCGCACATCCCGGTCCTCCTCGCCACCCTCGGCGACGACGGGCCCACCGCGACCTTCCTGGGCGAGGACGGAACACCCGAGGGACAGGCCCTCCAGTGGTGACCGGCACCGCCGCCGGCCCACGGGCGGCGGGCCGGCGCTGGGACGCCCGGCAGTGGACCCAACTGCTGGTGCTCTCCGGCAACATGCTCCTCGACGCCATCGAGGTGTCCGTAGTACTCATCGCGCTGCCCACCATCGCCGCCGGTTTCGGCCTGACACCGTGGGGCGCCCAGTGGCTGATGAGCGGCTTCGCCCTCGGCTTCGCCGCGCTGCTCCTGCTCGGCCCGTCCCTGTCCGCCCGCGCGGGACGGCGACGGGTCTACCTGGGCGCGATGCTGCTGTTCGGCCTGGCCTCGGTGGCGGGCGCGCTCGTCGACAGCCTGGCGCTCCTGGTCGCCGTCCGCGTGGTCAAGGGCGGCTGCGCGGCCCTGACCGCACCGACCGGCCTCGCCATCATCAACGACCTCTTCCCCGACGGGCCGGGCAGGCGCAGGGCGTTGTCCGTCTACTCGCTCTTCGGCGCGGCCGGCTTCACCGCGGGGCTGCTCCTCGCGGGGCTGCTCCTGGAGGACAGCTGGCGCTGGGTGTTCGCCTTCCCCGCGCCGATCGCCCTGGCCCTGCTGCTGGCCGGCCTCCGTGTCCTGCCACGGGAGCACGGCACCCGGCCACCCAGGCCGCCACGCCTCGCGCAGCTCAAGGAACCCTCCCTGCTGCGCTCCGCACTGGGCGCCGCCTCACTCAACGGCACCTACCAGTGCCTGCTGGTGCTGATGGTGTTCCAGGCCCAAAAGGAGTTCGGCTGGTCTCCGTGGCCGACCGCGCTCGCGCTGCTTCCCGCCTGCGTCCCTCTGGCACTGACCGTCCCCTTCGCGGGCCGGCTCATCGCCCGGTACGGGACCCGCAGGCTCGTGACGCTCGGCGCCTTCTTCCCGCTCCTGGGGTACGCCCTGTACCTGGCCCGGCCCGAAGGCAGCCCGTACGCGCTCGGCATGCTGCCGTCCCTGCTGCTCGTCGAGGCGGGGTTCTGCTGCGCCTTCGTCGCCCTGAACACGCAGGCCGCGGCGGCGTTCGACGCGGCCGACCGGGGCGCGGCCGTATCGCTCTACCAGACCTGTGTGCAGCTCGGCGCCGGGGTGCTGCTGCCGCCGACCGCGCTGCTCCTGACCCACGGCGACGGACCCCGCCCGGCGCTGTTCCTCATCACGGCGGCCGGAGCGGTCG
This sequence comes from Streptomyces sp. NPDC056296, assembly GCF_042268605.1. Taxonomy (NCBI): domain Bacteria; kingdom Bacillati; phylum Actinomycetota; class Actinomycetes; order Kitasatosporales; family Streptomycetaceae; genus Streptomyces; species Streptomyces sp. NPDC056296. Next base: position 16,498 of record NZ_JBHJRX010000008.1, read on the forward strand.
GCCTCGCCGCCGCGCTCGCCGGCCGCCGTCCGGTCCGGCCCGGTCCGTGACCGCTGTCCGCACCACCCGTTCACCTCACCAAGGAGGCTGTCCCACCATGACCGTCGACGTCGAAACGTCCGAGCACACCGCCGTGAACCCCGGCCCGATCATGGGCCTCGTCCTCGGCTCCTGGCAGGCGCAGATGCTGCTGGCAGCCGTCGAGCACAACGTCTTCACCGAACTGTCGAAGCAGGCGGCGACCTCCGAGGAGCTCGCCGACCGGATCGGACTGGTCCCGCTCGGCACCCACGACCTGCTTTCCGGCCTCAGCCACCTCGGCCTGCTGGAGGCCGAGGCCGGCAGGTTCTCCAACTCCGCGGTCGCCGAGCAGTTCCTGGTCCACGGCCGCCCCGAGTACCTCGGCGGATACCTGCACTTCTGCCGGCAGGAGCTGAACCCCGCCTGGGGCGGCCTGGCCGACTCGCTGCGCACCGGCAAGCCCCAGAACCAGGCCGCGGTCGCCGGCAACCCGTACGACAGCCTGTACGCGGACGCCGAGGCCACCGACGGCTTCCTGGACAGCATGGACCTGCTCAACACGCCCATCGCGGTGGCCATGAGCCGCTTCGACTGGAGCGGCTACACGTCCTTCGTCGACGTCGGCGGCGCCCGCGGCAACTTCGCGCACCAGGTGGTCACGCACAACCCCCACCTGAAGGGTGCCGTCTTCGACCTGCCGCCGCTGGAGCCGGCCTTCGAGCGGCACATGGACCGGCTCGGCGACACCGCGTCGCCGGTCGCCTTCCACGGCGGCGACTTCTTCAAGGACGAGCTGCCCAAGGCCGACGTGCTCGTCTTCGGCCACGTGCTGCACAACTGGGGCGTGGAGGACCGGATCAGGCTGCTGAAGCGGGCCTACGACGCACTGGAGCCCGGCGGCTCCGTCTTCGTCTACGACCCGATGGCCGGCGGGGAGCAGCCCGCCATGCACGGGGCGCTGGCCGGGCTCACCATGCTCGTCTGGTCTCGCGGCGGCCACGAGTACACCGCCGACGACCTGCACGCATGGCTGCGGGAGGCCGGCTTCTGGCCGGAGACCGTGGAGGTCGCCGACCTCCACGACGACGTCCTGGTCATCGGACGCAAGCCGTGACCGCGCCGAGCCTCGGGGAGTCGACGATGCCCGTCACGTCACACGTCAGGCCGGACATCGGCCGCGCCGACGTCACCACGGCGCTGGTGGAGGAGGCCGTGGGCGGCGACTCCGGGCGCCTGCCGGCCACCGCGGCCGCGATCGTCTCGCACTGGGAGTCCGCCGAGTGGCCCGCCGGCCTCGTCGCCCTGTCCCTGTTCACCGGCACCGACGGCACGTCGCTGCTGTCCTACGCCCAGTGGTCCACGGACGGCGTGTCGGAAGCGGCCCTGCGCGAGGCGTCGCGGACCCTGCGCCCCGACTGGCAGGCACTGGGCCTCACGCCCGGCGAGCCCCGCGCCTTCGAGCTGTACCGGGTGGTGCGGCCCACCGAACTGCCCGACCCCCTCCCGGACGTCCAGTGCTACCCGGCCGCCTTCTTCGCCATGAACGACGGCGAGACGGCCCGCGCCTGGGTCGACGGACTGCTCGGCAAGGAGGAGAAGACCGAGGGCGAGGACCGCGCGTACCCGGGCGCCCTCGCCGCCAACTTCCACGTGTCCGCCGACGACAGCGGGATCTTCCTGCTCTCCGAGTGGGTGTCGGAGGCCGAGGCGGTCGTCCACATCAAGGAGGTGATCGAGCCGCTCCTGGAGTACATGGGGCAGGCGGAGGCCGGAGCCGGCCGCCGCTACGCCTTCCACGCGACCGTCTCCGCGGCCGGCTGAACCACCGCCTGACGGCCGCCGGCAGGGCCCGGCGGCAGGGCCCGGCGGCGCCCCGGGCGGGTTCGCCGCACCGCCGCACCCTCGAACGACATGACACGAAAGGCACGACATTGTCTGCACGAGAAGTCGTCTTCGGCTTCGGTGCGCACAGCACCATCGGCGACGCGCCGGAACTGCTCGGCATGGCCCAGCTGGCCGACCGCGAGGGGCTCGACCTCTTCTCCCTGTCGGACCACCCCTACGTCGGGCAGCGCCTGGACGCGTACGCCACCGTGGGCTTCCTCATCGGACGTACGCAGCGCCTCGCGGGGTTCGCGAACGTCAGCAACCTCCCCACCCGGCCCCCCGCGATGCTGGCACGCACCGTGACGTCGCTGTCCGCACTCTCCGGCGGCCGTGTGGTGCTCGGCATGGGCGCGGGCGGCCTGTGGGAGCGGATCGCCGACATGGGCGTGGAACGGCTCTCCCCGTCCGACGCCGTGGAGGCCTTCGAGGAGGCGATCGTCCTCGTCAAGAAGCTGTCGGGCGGGGGGCCGCCCGTCACCTTCCAGGGCCGCCACTACCGGGTGAACCAGATCGAACCGGCCCCGGTGGCGGCGCCCCCGGTGTGGACCGGCTCGGTCGGCCGCAAGTCCCTGGCCGCCACCGGCCGGGTGGCCGACGGGTGGATCCCCGGACACGCGGCGGACTGGGTCAGCGAGCGCTACCGGACGTCGCGGCCGGTCATCGACGAGGCGGCGGCGGCCGTGGGCCGCGATCCCCGCGAGATCCGCACCGTGTTCAACCTCCCCGGCCGGATCACCGACCGGCCGCTGACCGCCACCCGTGACCGCGACGGACGCTGGGTCGGCGGATCGGCCGGCCAGTGGGTCGAGGAGCTGACCTCGGCCGTGCTCGACCACGGGGCCTCGGGCTTCATGCTCTTCTCGCCCCGCGGCGGTACGCCGGACATGGCCTCGGTCGCCCGCTGGGCCGGGGAGATCGCGCCGGCGGTGCGCGAGGCCGTCGCCAAGAACGCTCCGTAGGGCGAACTCTCGTATCCCCCCGGCCCGAGTCACCCGGTCACGAATCCCCTGGTCACGGGCCCCCGGTCACGAGTCACACAGTCACCCAGTCCTCAGTTCCGAAGGGTTATCAATGAGCAGGCTCCAGAACAAGACGGCGCTGGTCACCGGCGCCAGTCGCGGTATCGGGCGTGGCATCGCGCTCCGGCTCGCGCAGGACGGTGCCGTCGTCGCGGTGAACTACTCCAGCAACGAGGGCGCGGCGAAGGAGACCGTGGCCCTCATCGAGGAGGCCGGCGGCCGTGCCTTCACCGTGCAGGCGCGGTTGGGTACGCCCGGCGCGGTGGAGCAGTTGCTGGAAGGGGTGGCGGCCGGCCTGGTCGAGCACACCGGCTCCAGCAGGCTGGACATCCTGGTGAACAACGCCGCCGCCACCGGGTTCGCGGGCGCGGGTCCGAGCGCGGTCACCGAGGAGATCATCGACAACTGCTACACGGTCAACGCCAAGGCGCCGTTCTTCCTCATCCAGAAGGCGCTGGAGCTGATCCCCGACGGCGGGCACATCGTCAACGTCTCCTCCGGCGTCACCCACTCCGCGTTCCCCATCCAGATCGCCTACGCGATGAGCAAGGGCGCCCTGGAGCAGATCACGCTGCACATGGCCCCGGTGCTGGCGCCCCGCAACATCACCATCAACACGGTGGCCCCCGGTGTCACGGACAACGGCGACCCGGTGTTCGAGGACCCGGAGGCGCTCGAGCAGATGTCCGCCCTGTCGGTGTTCAACCGGGTCGGCGAGGTCTCGGAGGTGGCGGACATCGTCGCCTTCGCCGCCTCCGACGACGCCCGGTGGATCACCGGCTCGTTCATCGATGCCACCGGTGGCACGCTACTCGGCTGAGGAGTACCGCATGCAGAACGACATACAGGCCGCGGTGGGCTTCGCCCGCGCCAAGCCCGAGAAGGCGGCGGAACTGGGCGCGCTGCTCGTCTCCTTCGCCGAGCTGTCCCGCGCCGAGGAGGGCTGCCTCGGCAGCTGGATCAGCCAGGACGCGGACGACGCCGACCTCTTCGTCTTCTACGAGATGTGGGCCACGAAGAAGGACCTGGCCCGGCACCTCGCCCAGCCGTACATGAAGGAGTTCCTGGCCCGGCGGATGGAGTACCTGGAGAAGGACCTGGAGGTGCGCGGGCTGCACTCCGCCGACCCCGCTCCGGCACCCGCCGAGCCCGCCGACCCGGCGGAGATGAACCAGCGGTACCTGGATGCCTACGCCGCCCGCGACATCGACGCGATCATGTCGGTGTACGCGCCGGGCGCATCGGCGGTCTGGGAGCCCGGCAAGGCGGTCAGCGGCGCCGAACACCGGGAGGCCGTGGCCGAGTTCCTGAAGCGGGAACCGAAGCTCTCGGCCGAGGTGAGCGGGAGCTACGTCGTCGGCGACACCGCCGCGCTGGTCGTCGACTGGAGCATCGAGGTGCCCGGCGCGCCGGAGATGACCGGCACCGGCCGCGGACTCGACGTGCTGCGCAGGAACGCCGCGGGCGAGTGGCGCTACATCATCACCAACCCGTTCGGGAGCCTGTGACATGAGGATCGAAGGCAGCGTCGCGGTGGTCACCGGTGCCGCCAGCGGCATCGGCAGGGCACTCGCGGAAGAGCTCGCCCGGGCCGGCGCCCGCGCGGTCGTCGTCTCCGACATCGACGCCGCCGGCGCCGAGAAGGTGGCCTCCGCGATCGGCGGTGCCACGCTGGCCGTGCAGGCGGACGTGGCCGACGAGGCGTCCGTCCAGGCGCTCGTCGAGCGCACCCGTGAACGCTTCGGCGGCGTCGACCTGTTCGTCTCCAACGCGGGACTCACCGTGACGGGCAGTTTCGACGCCCCGGACGACGACTGGAAGCGCGCGCTCGACGTCAACATGATGTCGCACGTGTACGCCGCGCGAGCGGTGCTCCCGGCGATGCTCGAGGCGGGCCGCGGCCACCTCCTCCAGACGATCGCCGCCTGCGGAGTCCTCACCGCGTTCGGCGCGGCTCCCTATTCGGTCGCCAAGCAGGGGGCCGTGGCGTTCGCCGAGTATCTCGCGGTCGAGTACGGCGACCGGGGCATCGGCGTCTCCTGCCTGCTCCCGCAGGCGGTCAACACGCCGATGCTGGCCGCCAGCGTCAGCAGCAACGAGCAGCTCGCCCTGCTGAAGGAGCACTCCGAGGTGCTGGAGCCGGAGCAGGTGGCGCTGGCCGCGCTCACCGGTGTGGAGGAGAACCGGATGCACATCTTCACCCACAAGGGCTCGGCCGACTCCTTCCGCCTGCGCGCCGACGACGCCGACAAGTGGGTGGCCGAGATGCGCGCGATCCGCAGCGGCCGCGCCTGACCTCCGACCGGGCGGCCGGCCGGCCACGGGAGGGTGCGGTGCGCGCCGAAGCGCACCGCACCCTCCGTCGTCGCCGCCCCGTCCCGCGAGTCCGTTCCCTTCGCCAGGCCCGGCCCCTGGGCCCCGGATGACAGGAAGGAAAACCCATGTCCGAGCAAGTACTGCGGCTGGCCGTGATCATCGGATCGTCCCGCGAGGGCCGCACCGGCCCGGCCGTCGCGCGCTGGTTCGTCGAGGAGGCCCGGTCCTCCGCGATGTTCGACATCGACGTCCTGGACCTGGCCGGCGTCGAACTGCCGCTGTCCCTGACGCACGGTCCCGGGTCCGGGTCGGCCGAGGTGCTCGGCGCCGTCGCCGGGCGCCTGGAGTCGGCCGACGCGTTCGTCGTGATCACACCGGAGTACAACCACAGCTTCACCGCCCCGATGAAGAACCTGATCGACTGGCACCGCAGGGAGTGGCAGGCCAAGCCGGTGGCGTTCGTCTCCTACGGCGGCCTCTCCGGCGGCCTGCGGGCGGTGGAGCAGCTCCGCCAGGTCTTCGCCGAACTGCACGCGACCACCATCCGGGACACGGTCAGTTTTCACGGCATCCGCGAGCACATCGGTGACGACGGCGCCCTGAGCGCGCCCGACGCCACCGTGCCCGCCAAGGTGATGCTCGAAAAGCTCCAGTGGTGGGCGGCCGCGCTCAAGGACGCCCGCACCCTGCGCCCCTACGCCGCCTGATGCACCGCCGCCGCCCGGCGCACCGCCGCCTGACGCACCGCCTGACGCACTTCACGAGGGAGACGACATGAGTTCCATCCGGGTGGAGGACGGCTACTTCACGCTGTTCAACATCTTCCACACCCACGGGCCCGAAGGGCAGCAGCGGCTGATGGACCAGTGGCGCGGCCTGCCGCCCGCCCGCACCCAGCCCGGCCTGGTCTCGGGCAACTTCCACCCGAGCCTCGACGGCAAGTCGGTGGTGAACTACGCGCAGTGGGAGAGCAAGGAGGCCTACGACGCCTTCCGCGCGGAGTCCGGCACCCGACAGCGGCTCGGTGAAGCCCTCGCCTACTCCCGTATGGACAGCGTGGCGTGCGAGGTGGTCCACACCTGGGAGCCCGTGGTCGAACTGTCCGTGGACAAGCCCTGCTTCACGGTGGCCATCGTCGTCACGGCCCCGGCGGAGCGTCAGGCCGAGGTGCTGCGGGAGATGACGCACGACGACCCGGACCTGGGTGAGACACCGGGGTACGTGAACCACGCCGTGCACCGGGGCCTGACCGGCGAACACGTGATCAAGTACGCGCAGTGGCGGGACGAGGAGAGCTTCCGCGCCTTCCTGAGCCGCCCGCGGCAGCCTTCGCCGCTGGACGGGTTCAGCTCCGCCGAACTGTACTTCTGCCGACTCGAGTACGTCCGGGGGCTGTCATGACCGGGCGCGCCACATGGCCGGACGCCGGCCCGCTCAGCACCGCGGCCGACACGGCCGGAGGCAACGCCATGGACGCGGACGCGGCCGGGCGACTCGCCGCCGACACGGTCGAGGCGTTGGCCGCCGCCGGGTTCCCCGGCGGCTTCGGGCCCCCGGGGGAGGCCGGCGCCGGCGCCACGTTCGGCGAGGTGACGAAGGCCGTGGCGGCGATCGGCGAGGGATGCGCGTCGGCCGCCTGGATCGCCTCGCTGTGGGCGTACAACGGGCGTTTCAGCGCCTACCTGCCGGCCGAGGGGCAGCAGGAGGTCTGGGCCAAGGGCCCGGACACCCGGCTGGTCAGCTCCATGGTCGCGGCCGGGGTGGAGGCGGAGCCGGTGGACGGCGGCTGGACACTGTCCGGCACCTGGCTCTACGTCAGCGGCGTCGAGTTCGCCGACTGGGCACTGCTGAGCTCGGCTCCGCCGCGCGAGGGCGACCGCTCCATACGGGTGTTCGCCGTGCCGAAGGACTCGTTCACCCACCGCGAGACCTGGTCGACCCTCGGCATGCGGGCCACCGGGAGTCACACCCTGGTCGTGGACCGGGCGTTCGTACCGGAGTACCGGTGTTTCCTCTGGGACGACATGCGCCAGGGGAACCTGCCCGGTCCCGCCTCCACCGTCCACGCGGCACCGCTGTTCGCGGTGAACGGGCTGACGTTCGCGGCCCCGATCCTCGGTGCCGCCCGGGGCGCCCTGGACCTGGTCGGGCAGCACCTCGGCCGGCAGCCGAGCGGTGCCCGCGCGGCGGCCCGGGAGTCGAGCCGGATCGCCTTCGCCCGCGCGGCCGGAGAGATCGACGCGGCGGAGCTGCTGCTGTCGCGGGTCGCCGCGACGGCCGACGAGGGCCGGCTGGGCGAGGAGGGGGTGGCCGAACGCTGCCACCGCGACAGCACGCTCGCGGTGGAGATCCTCGTCGGGGCGGTGGACCGGCTCTTCCACGTGACCGGAACGCGGGGCCAGGCGACGTCCCACGGGATGCAGCGGATCTGGCGGGACGTCCACGCCGCGGGTTCGCACGCCGCTCTCCAGTTCGAGCCGGCGGCGCTCGGCTACACGCGGAGGCTGCTGCCGGCCTGAGCGCGGGAGGCTGAGCCCGGGGAACCCGGGGGTAGGGAACGGCCCGGGCTCAGTCGCGTGCGGGAGGCGAGGGGTCCGGTTCCACGAAGATCATGGGCACCTTGTTGTCCACCACGATGCGGCCGAGCAGACCGGCGAGCGCGTCGCGTTCGCCGTCGTCGAGGCCGTCAGGCAGCTCCGCGATCCGCCGGCAGGCGTCGGTGTAGAAGCGATCGACGAGCCGCGCGCCCTGCGGGGTGAGCGCGACCCGCACCCCGCGGCTGTCCCGCGGGTCGGCCTCGCGCCGCACCAGGCCGTTGTTCTCCGTGCGGTCCACCAGTCCGGTGAGACTCGACTTGGCCAGCCCCAGCATCGTGCTCAGCTCGCCCATGCCGTACGGCTGCGCCATCAGCACGCACAGCAGTTGACCCTGCTGCGGCGTGAGGCCGTGCTCGCGGCTCGACTGGGCGTACACAGCGTTCACCAGGAATGAGGACCGCACCAGCGCGGTCACAATCCCCATCTGGCCCTCATCATGCTTACCCACGGGCCGAGAGTATCACGTGATCGTGAGAAGTTCGCAACGTGAACTGTAGGAGGCGCTGAACCCGCCTCACCTGCGTCGACTGCCTTTTCCGTGGTCTGAATGATCCCTGAAGAGCGTAACGAATTCCTGTAGGTATTTAACATACCTCTGTAGTTTTCCCGGTTGTGGTTCGGACTACGAACCACTACTGTTCGTAGTCCGAACTCAGGGCATTTTCTCTTTGGAGCGTGAATCACATGAGTCGTACGGTCGCGGTCATCGGCGGTGGCTACGGAGGCGCCGCGGTCGCCAAGGCGCTGGAGTCCGAGGCTGACGTCGTCCTGGTCGACCCCCGGGACGCGTTCGTCAACGCGGCCGGCTCACTGCGGGCGCTGACCCAGCCCGAGTGGTCGGGCAACATGTTCTTCCCCTTCAAGACGCTGCTCACGAAGGGCACGGTCGTCCGCGACCGTGCGGTCTCCGTGGACGCCAACGGAGTCACCCTCGCCTCGGGCGAGCACATCGCGGCGGACTACGTGGTCCTGGCCACCGGGTCCGGCTACGCGTACCCGGCCAAGCCCCTCTCCGACTCCGTCAGTGAGGCGCGGGACGACCTCCGCCGGACGCACGCGGAACTGCTCAAGTCGGACAAGGTGCTCATCCTCGGCGCCGGCCCGGTCGGTCTGGAACTGGCCGGCGAGATCAAGGAGGTCTGGCCGGACAAGCAGGTGACCATCGTCGACCCGGCCGAGGAACTGCTGCCCGGCTTCAAGCCGGAGGTCGTCGAGGACCTGCGCGGCCAGCTCGACGCCCTGGGCGTCGAGGTGCGCCTCGGTACCGCGCTGGGCGCGTCTCCGAGCACGGAGGCCGGGCAGGCGGGCACGTTCACCGCCACCACCACCGGTGGCGACGAGATCACCGCCGACATCTGGTTCCGCGCCTTCGGGACGAGCACCAACAGCGACTACCTCGCCGACGGCAAGCTCACGACGCGCAACGCCCAGGGCCAGATCCCGGTCACCGAGAACCTCAACGTCAAGGGCCACGAGAACGTCTACGCGGTCGGCGACATCACCGACGTCGCGGAGGCCAAGATGGCCGGCTACGCGATGCAGCACGCCGAGGTGGTCGCCAAGAACATCGTCGCCCAGCTGAAGGGCGAGCAGCCCTCGGCCACCTACCAGCCGCTGCCCTTCCCGATGATTCTGCTCCCGCTCGGCCCCAAGGGCGGTGTCGGCCAGCTGCCCTCGCCCGACGGCCCGTTCGTCGCCCCGGCCGCGATGGTCTCCGAGTACAAGGGCGCGGACCTCTTCACCGGCCGCTTCATCGGGCAGTTCGGCCCCACCGCGGACTGAACCGTCGCACCACCGCACCACAAGCCCGCCGCGCGAAGTCGCCGGTCCTTTGGAAATTCCCCCGCCATCGGACCGGCGAGTTCGCGCGGCGTTCGTGTTTTCCGTTCCGAGACCACGGAGACGATGCCATGCCACCACCCTCCACAGACCACGCGGGCACCGCAGGCGACGACGCCCCGGCCGACGGCACTACAAGCACCACTGGCACTTCAAGCATCACTGGCACCACAGACGCCGCCCAGCCTCTTCTGCGCATAGAGAAGGGCAACCCCGACGAGGCCGAACTCGCCGCCCTCACCGCGGTGCTGCTCGCCCGCGCGGGCGCACTCCCGGGGCAGGACGAGGAAGCCAAGCAGGCGGACCGCCGCACAGCGTGCTGGCGCCGCCTCGAACGCCGCACCCGCCCCGGTACACCGCGCAGCTGGCGCGACACCGTGCCCCACCGGTGAGGCTGCCCGGCGTACCGGAGCAGCGCACCACCCCGCACGCCGAAGGCGCCGCCGGCCCCGCAGACTCGGGCGCCGGCGCCGAGGCGCGCCCGATGCCCCACTCCGCCGGGCCCGGGGTCCCGGTCCGCTCACTGCTGCGCCGCCGCATCGCGTGGTGCCTGGTCACGACCAGGAAGTGAGGGCGGCGACCGAGCGGCCCTCCAGCGCCAGGAGCCATCGATCACATGACACAGCTGCTCAACACCATCACCACCTCCGCGGTCCGAGAGATCACGCTCGACGCCGGCGGTGTCCCGCTGTCGGGTCTGGTCGCCGAGGCGCGCCCGGGGCCCCCGCGGGCCGTCGTGGTCGCGGTGCACGGCGGCGGAATGCGTGCGGGCTACTTCGACAGCCGCGTCCGCCCCGGACTGTCCCTGCTCACGCTGGGCGCCGACCTCGGTTACACGGTCCTGGCCGTCGACCGCCCCGGCTACGGCAGTTCGGCCGCGTACCTTCCGCGAGGACAGTCACTGACCGATCAGGCGGCGACCCTGCACGACGGGCTCGCCTCCTTCACGGAAACGCACGACACCGGTGCGGGGCTGTTCGTCGTGGCCCACTCCAACGGCGGCAAGCTCGCCCTGGCAGCCGCCGCCGAGGAGCGCGGCCGCACTCTGCTCGGGCTGGACGTCTCCGGCCTCGGCAGCCGGCTCGCGGTGAGCGCCCGTCAGCTCCCCGGCCTGAACGGACACGGGGACTGGCGCCGGCACTGGGGCTCGCTGCGGCTCTACCCCCCGGACGCCTTCCGGCAGGGGCGGCACCTGGTCTCCCCGGTCCCCGAACTGGAGGCGTTGGAGGGCCCGAGGTGGCCGGAGATGTACCCGGAGATCGCCCGGCGGGTACGGACACCGGTCCGCTTCACCTTCGCCGAGCAGGAGCAGTGGTGGCTCTCGGACGACGAGGCACTTGCCGCCCTGCGGCAGCCGCTCGCCGCGCCGAGGGTGGTGATCGCCCACCAGCCGGACGCCGGGCACAACCTCAGCCTGGGCTGGGCCGCCCGGACCTACCACCTCAAGGCCCTCGGCTTCCTGGAGGAATGCCTCCTCGTCCGGGACGCGGCACCCGCCCAACGGCGCGCCCGCGCCGTCACCCCCACGGGAGTACCCACGTAACCAGCCCACGGGAGTACCCACGTAACCAGAGAGACAGGCAGAGATGAGTATCGACGTCCTGGAGCACCGCCTGGAGCGCGCCCACGAGCTTCTGGGCGCTGCCGACGACCCCGACGGGTTCCCGCCCGTCGTCGTACGGCCCGCCCTGCTGGCGGGGGAGGAGCACGACGTCCCGGACCCGTGCATCTTCCGCGGACTCGACTGAACCACCGCGAGTCGCGGTCCCGTACCCGCCCGCCCCGCACACCGACTGTTGCCGGCCTTCACCTTCTGGAGAGACATGTCCCGCCGCCTGTTCACCTCGGAGTCCGTGACCGAGGGCCATCCCGACAAGATCGCCGACCAGATCAGCGACACCGTCCTCGACGCCCTGCTGCGCGAGGACCCGGCGTCCCGCGTCGCCGTCGAGACACTGATCACCACCGGGCTCGTGCACATAGCGGGCGAGGTCACGACCAAGGCGTACGCGCCGATCGCGCAGCTCGTGCGCGACAAGATCCTCGAGATCGGCTACGACTCCTCCGCGAAGGGCTTCGACGGCGCATCGTGCGGCGTCTCGGTCTCGATCGGAGCGCAGTCGCCGGACATCGCGCAGGGCGTCGACACGGCGTACGAGAGCAGGGTCGAGGGTGCCGCCGGAGGCGGTGACATCGACGAGCTGGACCGGCAGGGCGCCGGCGACCAGGGCCTGATGTTCGGGTACGCCTGCGACGAGACCCCGGAACTGATGCCGCTCCCGATCCACCTGGCGCACCGGCTGTCACGCCGGCTGTCGGAGGTCCGCCGCGACGGCACCGTCCCCTACCTGCGGCCCGACGGGAAGACGCAGGTCACCATCGAGTACCAGGGCAGCAGGCCGGTGCGCCTGGACACCGTCGTCGTGTCCTCGCAGCACGCCGCCGGGATCGACCTGGACGAGCTGCTGACCCCCGACATCCGCCGCCACGTCGTCGAGCACGTCCTGGCGCAGCTCGCGGAGGACGGCATCAAGCTGGAGACCGAGGACTACCGGCTGCTGGTCAACCCGACCGGACGCTTCGAGATCGGCGGCCCGATGGGCGACGCCGGCCTGACCGGACGCAAGATCATCATCGACACGTACGGCGGCTACGCCCGGCACGGCGGCGGGGCCTTCTCCGGCAAGGACCCCTCCAAGGTGGACCGTTCGGCGGCGTACGCGATGCGCTGGGTGGCCAAGAACGTCGTCGCGGCCGGGCTGGCGACCCGCTGCGAGGTCCAGGTGGCGTACGCGATCGGCAAGGCCGAGCCCGTCGGCCTGTTCGTGGAGACCTTCGGCACCGCGAGGGTCGCCCAGGCCCGGATCGAGCAGGCCGTGGCCGAGGTCTTCGACCTCCGTCCGGCCGCGATCATCCGTGACCTGGACCTGCTGCGGCCCATCTACGCGCAGACCGCCGCATACGGCCACTTCGGCCGCGAGCTGCCCGACTTCACCTGGGAGCGCACCGACCGGGCCCAGGCGCTGAAGACCGCCGCAGGAGTCTGACCCGGGAGTCCGACCGCAGCAAGTCGCCCGCCCGACCCGACAGAAGCTCAGGAGTTCATGTGCGTATCGCGGTGACAGGATCCATCGCCACGGACCATCTGATGGTCTTCCCCGGCCGCTTCGGGGACCAGCTGATCCCCGACCAGCTCGCCCATGTCTCGCTCTCCTTCCTGGTCGACGCGCTCGAAGTGCGCCGGGGCGGAGTGGCGGCCAACATCGCCTTCGGCCTCGGCAGCCTCGGCCTGGGACCGCTCCTGGTCGGCGCCGTGGGCAGCGACTTCGCGGAGTACGAGGTGTGGCTCAAGGAGCACGGCGTCGACACCGGCGCCGTCCGGGTCTCCACGGAGCGGGGGACCGCACGCTTCATGGGCATCACCGACGAGGACGCCAACCAGATCGCGTCGTTCTACGCGGGCGCCATGCAGGAGGCCCGGGACATCGACCTCGGGCAGGTCATCGCCGGGCGGGACCGCCCCGATCTGGTCCTGGTCGGTCCGAACGACCCGGCGGCGATGCTCCGCCACACCAGGGAGTGCCGGGAACTCGGTCTGCCCTTCGCCGCCGACCCCTCCCAGCAACTGGCCCGTCTGGACGGTGCGGAAGTACGCGATCTGGTGGACGGCGCCCGCTGGCTGTTCACCAACGAGTACGAGGCCGCCCTGCTCCTCGAACGCACCGGCTGGGAACGCGACGACGTCCTCGCCCGGGTCGGCACCTGGATCACCACCTTGGGTGGCGCCGGCGTGCGCATCGACCACAAGGACGGCCCTCCGCTCACCGTCCCCGCCGTTCCCGACGCCCAGGTCATCGACCCGACCGGAGTCGGCGACGCCTTCCGGGCCGGGTTCCTCGCCGCTGTCGGCAACGGGCTGCCGCTGCCGGCCGCCGCCCGCCTGGGATGCGTGCTCGCCTCTCAGGCCCTCTCGACGGTCGGCTCACAGTCCTACGCCACCGACCGCGAGCAGCTGCTGTCCACAGCCACTCACGCCTACGGAACCGACGCGGCCCGGGAACTCGCCCCAGCCCTGGAAGGCACCCCATGACGCAGTCCCGAGTCACCGCCCTCCGCGAGGCGTTCGCCACCCGTGTGGTGGTGGCCGACGGTGCGATGGGCACCATGCTGCAGGAGCAGAACCCCTCACTGGACGACTTCCAGCAGTTGGAGGGCTGCAACGAGATCCTGAACCTGACCCGGCCCGACATCGTGCGGTCGGTGCACGAGGAGTACTACGCGGCCGGCGTGGACTGCGTCGAGACGAACACCTTCGGCGCGAACCACTCGGCGCTCGGTGAGTACGACATTCCCGAGCGCGTGCACGAGCTGTCGGAGGCCGGTGCGCGGGTGGCCCGTGAGGTGGCCGACGAGTTCGCCGCGCGGGACGGCCGGCAGCGCTGGGTGCTGGGCTCCATGGGCCCGGGCACGAAGCTGCCCACCCTGGGCCACGCCCCGTACACCGTTCTGCGCGACGCCTATCAGCGCAACGCGGAGGGTCTGGTCGCGGGTGGTGCGGACGCGCTGCTGGTGGAGACGACGCAGGACCTGCTGCAGACGAAGGCGTCGGTGCTGGGTGCCCGGCGGGCGCTGGAGGCCCTGGGGCTGGACGTGCCGGTGATCTGCTCGGTGACGGTGGAGACGACCGGGACGATGCTGCTGGGCTCGGAGATCGGTGCGGCGCTGACCGCGCTGGAGCCGCTGGGTATCGACATGATCGGCCTGAACTGTGCGACCGGTCCGGCGGAGATGAGCGAGCACCTGCGCTACCTCGCCCGCCACTCCCGCGTCCCGCTGTCGTGCATGCCCAACGCCGGTCTGCCGGTCCTGGGCAAGGACGGCGCGCACTATCCGCTGACCGCGCCGGAGCTGGCGGACGCGCAGGAGACGTTCGTGCGCGAGTACGGCCTGTCCCTGGTGGGCGGCTGCTGCGGCACGACGCCCGAGCATCTGCGCCAGGTCGTGGAGCGGGTCCGCGGCACCGCGCCGACCGCCCGCGAGCCGCGTCCGGAGCCGGGTGCGGCCTCCCTGTACCAGAGTGTGCCGTTCCGGCAGGACACGTCCTATCTGGCGATCGGCGAGCGGACGAATGCCAACGGGTCGAAGAAGTTCCGTGAGGCGATGCTGGAGGGCCGCTGGGACGACTGTGTGGAGATGGCCCGGGACCAGATCCGTGAGGGCGCGCACATGCTGGACCTGTGCGTGGACTATGTGGGCCGCGACGGGGTGGCGGACATGGAGGAGCTGGCGGGGCGGTTCGCGACCGCCTCGACGCTGCCGATCGTGCTGGACTCCACCGAGGTGGAGGTCATCCGGGCCGGGCTGGAGATGCTCGGCGGCCGGGCGGTGATCAATTCGGTGAACTATGAGGACGGCGCGGGTCCCGAGTCCCGGTTCGCGAAGGTCACCCGACTCGCCCGGGAGCATGGTGCGGCGCTGATCGCGCTGACCATCGACGAGGTGGGCCAGGCCCGGACGGCGGAGAAGAAGGTCGAGATCGCCGAACGGCTGATCGACGACCTGACGGGGAACTGGGGCATCCACGAGTCGGACATCCTCGTCGACTGCCTGACGTTCACGATCTGCACCGGCCAGGAGGAGTCCCGCGGCGACGGTGTCGCGACCATCGAGGGCATCCGCGAGCTCAAGCGCCGCCACCCGGACGTGCAGACCACCCTCGGATTGTCGAACATCTCGTTCGGTCTGAACCCGGCCGCCCGGATCCTGCTGAACTCCGTGTTCCTGGACGAGTGTGTGAAGGCGGGTCTGGACTCGGCGATCGTGCACGCGAGCAAGATCCTGCCGATCGCGCGGTTCGACGAGGAGCAGGTGCGGACGGCGCTCGACCTGATCTACGACCGCCGCGCAGAGGGCTACGACCCGCTGCAGAAGCTGATGGCGTTGTTCGAGGGCGCGACGGCGAAGTCGCTGCGGGCGTCCAAGGCCGACGAGCTGGCGGCGCTGCCGCTGGACGAGCGGCTCAAGCGGCGCATCATCGACGGCGAGAAGAACGGCCTGGAGGCCGACCTGGACGAGGCCCTGACGGGGCGTCCGGCCCTCGACATCGTCAACGAGACGCTGCTGGACGGGATGAAGGTGGTCGGTGAGCTGTTCGGCTCCGGGCAGATGCAGCTGCCGTTCGTGCTCCAGTCCGCCGAGGTGATGAAGACGGCGGTGGCCCATCTGGAGCCGCACATGGAGAAGACGGACGATGACGGCAAGGGCACGATCGTGCTGGCCACCGTCCGCGGCGATGTCCACGACATCGGCAAGAACCTGGTGGACATCATCTTGTCCAACAACGGCTACAACGTCGTCAACCTCGGTATCAAGCAGCCGGTCTCCGCGATCCTGGAGGCGGCCAACGAGCACCGGGCCGATGTCATCGGCATGTCCGGGCTCCTGGTGAAGTCCACGGTGATCATGAAGGAGAACCTGGAGGAGCTCAACCAGCGCAAGCTGGCCGCCGACTACCCCGTCATCCTCGGCGGAGCGGCCCTCACCCGTGCCTACGTCGAACAGGACCTCCACGAGATCTACGACGGCGAGGTCCGCTACGCCCGCGACGCGTTCGAGGGCCTCAGGCTCATGGACGCCCTGATCGGCATCAAACGCGGCGTGCCCGGCGCGAAACTGCCGGCGCTCAAGCAGCGCCGCGTCAGTGCGGCCACCGTGACCTTGGAGGAGCGCCCGGAACAGGCGCCCGCGCGCTCCGACGTCGCCACCGACAACCCGGTCCCCGAACCGCCCTTCCGGGGCACGCGTGTCGTCAAGGGCATCCAGCTCAAGGAGTACGCGTCCTGGCTCGACGAGGCCGCCCTGTTCAAGGGCCAGTGGGGCCTCAAGGGCACCCGCGGTGACGGGCCGACGTACGAGGAACTCGTCGAGACCGAGGGCCGCCCCCGGCTGCGGATGTGGCTGGACCGGCTCCAGACGGAGAACCTGCTGGAAGCGGCCGTGGTCCACGGCTACTTCCCCTGCGTCTCCAAGGACGACGATCTGATCGTCCTCGACGACGCCGGTTCGGAGCGCACCCGGTTCACGTTCCCGCGCCAGCGACGTGGCCGGCACCTCTGCCTGGCCGACTTCGTCCGGGCCGAGGAGTCGGGGGAGACCGACGTCATCGGCATGCAGGTCGTCACCATGGGCTCCCGGATCGGCGAGGAGACCGCGCGGCTCTTCGAGGCCAACGCCTACCGCGACTACCTCGAACTGCACGGCCTGTCCGTCCAGCTCGCCGAGGCCCTCGCCGAGTACTGGCATGCCCGCGTCCGCTCCGAACTCGGCATTTCCGCCGGAGATCCGAGCTCCATGGACGGCATGTTCCGCACCGAGTACCAGGGCTGCCGCTACTCCCTCGGCTACCCGGCCTGTCCCGACCTGGAGGACCGGGCGAAGGTGGCCGGGCTCCTGCGACCGGAACGCATCGGCGTCCACCTCAGCGAGGAGTTCCAGCTCCACCCCGAACAGTCCACCGACGCCCTCGTCTTCCACCACCCCGAGGCGGGTTACTTCAACGCCGGAGGAGGCCGGACTCCGTGACGACCCTTCGTGACGTCCTCGCGAGCGGACGGCCCTCGTTCTCCTTCGAGTTCTTCCCGCCGAAGACCGAGGCGGGCACCCGCACCCTGTGGGCGACGATCCGCCGGATCGAGGCCCTGTCCCCGGCCTTCGTGTCCGTCACCTACGGCGCGGGCGGCTCCTCCCGGACCCGGACCGTCGAGGTGACCAAGCGGATCGCGGCGGAGACGACCCTGCGGCCCGTCGCCCACCTCACCGCCGTGGGCCACTCGGTCGCCGAACTGCGGCACATCGTCGGCCAGTACGCGGACGCGGGGGTCCGCGACGTCCTCGCACTGCGCGGTGACCCGCCCGGCGACCCGAACGGACCCTGGACGGCGCACCCGGACGGCTACTCGCACGCCCACGAACTGGTGACCCTGGTCGGTGAGCTGGGTGACTTCAGCGTGGGCGTGGCCGCCTTCCCGGAGCGGCACCCGCGCTCACCCGACTGGGAGTCCGACGTCCGGCACTTCGTCGCGAAGTGCCGGGCGGGGGCCGATTACGCCATCACACAGATGTTCTTCGACGCCGACGACTACTTCCGGCTGCGCGACCGGGTCACCGCGGCGGGCTGCGACACCCCGATCATCCCGGAGATCATGCCCGCCACCGACGTGCGGCAGATCCGGCGCTTCGCCGAACTGAGCGGCGCGGCCTTCCCCGAGGACCTGGCACACCGTCTGGAGGCCGCCCGGGACGACCCGGCGGCCGGTCACCGCATCGGGGTCGACCACGCCACCGCCATGGCCGACCGGCTGCTCGCCGAAGGCGCGCCCGGCCTGCACTTCATCACCCTGAACCGTTCCACGGCGACGCTCGAAATCCACGCCAACATCCACGCATCCAGGAGTTCACGTGCCCTCGCAAGCCACCACTGACGCCCGGCCGTCCACGGACTTCAAGGTCGCCGACCTCTCCCTGGCCGCGTTCGGCCGCAAGGAGATCACCCTCGCCGAGCACGAGATGCCGGGCCTGATGGCGATCCGCAGGGAGTACGCCGAGGCCCAGCCGCTCGCCGGCGCCCGCATCACCGGCTCCCTGCACATGACGGTGCAGACCGCCGTACTCATCGAGACCCTGGTCGCCCTGGGCGCCGAGGTCCGCTGGGTCTCCTGCAACATCTACTCCACGCAGGACCACGCCGCCGCCGCCATCGCCGCCGCGGGCATACCGGTCTTCGCCTGGAAGGGGGAGACCCTGGAGGAGTACTGGTGGTGCACCGAGCAGGCCCTGACCTGGCCCGGGGCCGACGGCCCCAACATGATCCTGGACGACGGCGGTGACGCCACCCTCCTCGTCCACAAGGGCGTCGAGTACCGCAAGACGGGCGAACTCCCGGTCGCCGACAACGAGGAACTCGCCGTCGTACGCGCCCTGCTGGAGCGCAGCCCCCTCGACTGGACCTCGATGGCGTCGGAGATCCGCGGTGTGACCGAGGAGACGACGACCGGCGTGCACCGCCTGTACGAGATGCACCGTGACGGCACTCTGCTGTTCCCGGCGATCAACGTCAACGACGCGGTGACGAAGTCGAAGTTCGACAACAAGTACGGCTGCCGCCACTCCCTGATCGACGGCATCAACCGTGCCACCGACGTTCTCATCGGCGGCAAGACCGCCGTCGTGTGCGGTTACGGCGACGTGGGCAAGGGCTGCGCGGAGTCCCTGCGCGGTCAGGGCGCCCGGGTGATCATCACGGAGATCGACCCGATCTGCGCGCTGCAGGCGGCGATGGACGGCTACCAGGTCACGACGCTGGACGAGGTCGTCGACAAGGCCGACATCTTCGTCACCACGACCGGCAACAAGGACATCATCATGGCCGCGGACATGGCCAGGATGAAGCACCAGGCGATCATCGGGAACATCGGTCACTTCGACAACGAGATCGACATGGCCGGCCTCGCCAGGACCCCCGGCGTCGTCAAGGACGAGGTCAAGCCGCAGGTCCACACCTGGACCTACCCCGACGGCAAGGTCCTCATCGTGCTGTCCGAGGGCCGCCTGCTGAACCTGGGCAACGCCACCGGGCACCCGTCGTTCGTGATGTCCAACTCCTTCGCGGACCAGACCCTGGCCCAGATCGAGCTGTTCACCAAGCCCGACGAGTACCCGACCGACGTCTATGTGCTGCCCAAGCACCTGGACGAGAAGGTCGCCCGGCTCCACCTCGACTCCCTCGGCGTCAAGCTGACCACGCTCCGCCAGGAGCAGGCCGACTACATCGGCGTCGAGGTCGAGGGCCCGTACAAGGCGGACCACTACCGCTACTGACGGGCATACAGGTCGAACGGCCGGTGCGGCGGCCGCATTTCGGATCCCCGCCGCACCGCGACGGGCCGGTCAGGACCGGCCCGTCGGTTTTCGGCCCCAGCCCGGCGCTTCGCTCCCTTGCTTCGGGCGCGTGCGTGGGCGTTGGCTGATCACCATGGAATACACGCAGCTTGGACGTACAGGACTCAAGGTCAGCCGACTCGTGCTGGGCACCATGAACTTCGGGCCGCAGACCGAGGAGACCGACAGCCACGCCATCATGGACGCCGCACTGGACGCCGGCGTCAACTTCATGGACACCGCCAACGTCTACGGCCAGAGCGCGGGCAAGGGGCGCACCGAGGAGATCCTCGGCGCCTGGTTCGCACAGGGCGGCGGGCGGCGTGAGAAGACCGTGCTCGCCACCAAGGTGTACGGCGACATGCTGCCCGACGGCGCCCCCGACTGGCCGAACTACGGCCGGCTCTCGGCCCTCAACATCCGCCGGGCCGTGGAGGCCTCACTGAAGCGGTTGCAGACGGACCACATCGACATCTACCAGTTCCACCACGTCGACCGGCTCACGCCTTTCGACGAGATCTGGCAGGCCGTCGACGTCCTCGTCCAGCAGGGCAAGATCCTTTACGCCGGTTCCTCCAACTTCCCGGGCTACAAGATCGCGCAGGCCAACGAGACCGCGGCGCGGCGCGGCTCCACGTTCGGCCTGGTCAGCGAGCAGTGCCTGTACAACCTCGCCGAGCGGCGGGCGGAGATGGAGGTGATCCCGGCCGCGCAGGAGTACGGGGTCGGGGTCATCGCCTGGTCCCCGCTGTACGGCGGCATGCTCGGCGGCGTACTCAAGAAGGAGCACAAGGGCGGGCGCAGGACCGGGGGCCACGGCGCGCGCCTGCTCAACGACCCTGCCGTGCGCGCGCGGGTGCAGTCGTACGAGGACCTTCTCGACAAGCACGGCATCGAGCCGGGCGAGGCCGCGCTGGCCTGGCTGCTGACCCGCCCCGGGATCACCGGCCCGATCGTCGGGCCGCGTACTCGGGAGCAGCTCGACTCCGCGCTGCGGGCCATCGACCTCGACCTGCCGGAGGACGTACGGGTCGGCCTCGACGAGATCTTCCCGGGTCCGGGTCCCTCGCCGGAGGCGTTCGCCTGGTGATCCGGCCGGCCGCCGCGATCGCCTTGTGCGAGGACGGCGGCCACCCGCCCCGGCGAGGATTTCCGGGTAACCCGTAACCCGGCGAACGGCAGGCTGTTGGTAGCGGTGGGGGGCCCGCTGTCCGAGTGCGGCCCTCCGTGCCGAAGGCGCCCCGACACGTCGGGTCGCGGCTGGACAGCGAGAGGTCGGGAAGCCGTGGCGGAATCCGCGTGCAGGGGGTTTACGTCCGAGGGCAGGAACGCCGGGCCGACCGCGGGAAAGGGCGCTGCGGGTGCGGCGCCCGCGCGGACGCGTACCGCGCAGGAGAGCGCCCCGAAGCGCCAGCCGGCGCGTGAGTCCGCGGCACGCACCTACGCGCGCGCCCTTCCCGTCGTACCGGTCCGGGCCCGGGGGCTCACCATCGAGGGCGCCGACGGCCGCCGCTACCTGGACTGCGTCTCGGGCGCGGGGACACTGGCCCTGGGACACAACCACCCGGTCGTGCTGGAGGCGATCCGCAAGGTCCTCGACTCCGGCGCTCCTTTGCAGGTCATGGACCTCACCACACCCGTCGAGGACGCCTTCGTCACCGAGTTGCTGCACACCCTGCCGCCCGGACTCGCCGACCACGCGCGCGTGCGGTTCTGCGGACCGTCCGGTACGGATCCGGTCGCCACCGCCGTCGGACTGGTCCGCGCCGCCACCGGGCGGCATCGGGTGATCACCTTCACCGGAACCCACCACCGGGCGGTGACCGCCGAGGCGTGCGCGGGCCCCGGCGACGCCTGCGACACCCGCCGTGCGCCCCTGCCCTACCCGCAGGACCGGCACTGCCCGTTCGGCGTCGGGGGCGATCGCGGGGCCGAACTCGCCGCCCACTGGGCCGAGTCCGTCCTCGACGACCGCCGCTCGGCGGACCAGCCGCCCGCCGGGATGCTCCTCGAACCGGTCCACGGCGAAGGCGGGGTGCTTGCCGCGCCGGACGCCTGGATGCGACGCATGCGCCGGATCACGGCGGAACGCGCCGTACTGCTGATCGCCGACGAGACCGAGACGGGCGTCGGGCGGACCGGCGCCTTCTGGGCGGTCGAACACAGCGGCGTCATGCCCGACGTGCTGGTCCTGTCCAAGGCGATCGGCGGCAGCCTGCCGCTGGCCGCGGTGGTGCACCGCGACGACCTGCACACCGGGGAGCCCGGTGCCGGCACCTTCCGCGGCAACCAACTCGCCCTGGCCGCGGGCGCGGCGACCCTCGCCCACGTACGCGAGCACCGCCTCGCCGAGCACGCAGCCGTACTGGGGAGCCGGATGCTGACCCGACTGCGCGGCCTGGCCGAGGAGTTCCGGTGCGTCGGTGACGTGCGCGGGCGGGGACTGATGCTCGGCGTCGAACTGGTCGCACCGGACGGTACGTGCGAGGCCCCTGCCCACGGCACGGACACCGGCCCCGCGCCGGGCACCGCCGCGGAGGTCGCCGCCGCCGTCCAGCGGGAGTGCCTGCGCCGCGGGCTGATCGTGGACCTCGCGGGCCCGCCCGGAAACGTCGTACGACTACTCCCGCCGCTGATCGTCACCGAGGAGCAGACGTCGGCGGTCCTGGACCGCCTCGCCGACGCGGTGGCGACGGTGGACCGAAGCCATGGCGACCCCCACGCCCCACCGCACGGGGCGCGCGCCGCGCGCTGAGATCCGCCGCCCAGGCCACAGCACGTCACGAGGGACCCGCCTTGCACACCACCCCCACACCCCGACCGACAACCGCCGCGATCACCGGATCGCCGCCGACCACCCCTGCCGCCCCGGCACCGCCGGCTGCCGCCGCCCATCCGGGCTCGGGTCCGGCCGCTGCTGGCCATTCGGGCTCGGTTCCGGTTGCTGCCGCTCATCCGGGCTTGGTTCCGGTTGCTGCTGGCCAGCCGGGGTCGGTTCCGGTTGCTGCCGCTCATCCGGGCTTGGTCCCGGCTGCCGCTGCTCATCCGGGCACGGTTCCGGCCGCCGCTGCCAGGCCGGGGCCCGTTCCGGCCGCCGCTGACCCCGCGCCCGTAACGGCCCTCGCCGCCCTCCCCGCGACCGCGCCCCCGCTCACCGCCGATGCCCTGGACCACGCCGACCCGTACACGGGCGCCCAGGCGGCGACCGTGGAGAACCTGCTGCGCTGCTGGGCGCGCGAGACCGACGCGACCGCCCCCGGCAGCGGCGTCCTCCATGTGCCGCTCCCGGCCAGCGGCACGGCCCTGACCGTTCCCGTCCATTACTGGTCGCCGACGGGACGGCACCGATTCGGCCTCCCGCGCCTGGCCGGCGCCGCCGACCCGGCACCCCCGGTCGACGCAGTCACCGTCGCCGCGCTGCTCGTACGGGAGACGGCCGGCGACCCGGGCCCAGACGGGGCCGACCTCGTGGCGCGTGTCGCCGACTCCGTCCGCCGTACCGCCGTCTTCCTCCGCGACCGTCGGGAGGACCGCCCCTCCGACGACGCCGACGACGCCGACGACGCCGACGGCGCCGACGGCTCCGACGGCCCCGACGGCCCCGGCGGCGGCCCCGACCTCTTCCTCGCCGCCGAGCAGGCGCTGCTCCTCGGGCACCCACTGCACCCCACACCCAAGAGCCGAGAAGGGCTCACGGAGGCGGAGGCACAGCGGTACTCACCCGAGGTGCGCGGCGCCTTCCCCCTGCACTGGGTGGCCGTCGCCCCCTCCGTCCTCGCCACCGACTCCGCCTGGACCGAGCGCGGTCGCCCGGTCACCGCACCCCGGCTCACCGCACGCCTCGCCGGGGACGGGCCGGCACCGCCGGACGGCTACGCGCTCCTTCCCCTGCATCCCTGGCAGTACCGCGCGGTACTGCACCGACCGGAGACCGCGGCCCTGCTGGACGCGGGACTGCTCAGGGACCTCGGCGCGCAGGGCGCCCCCTGGCACCCCACCTCCTCGCTCCGAACCGTTTACCGGACCGGCGCCCCCGCCATGCTCAAGCTCTCGCTGGCCCTGCACATCACCAACTCCCGCCGGGAGAACCTCCGCAAGGAACTCCACCGCGGAGTCGAGGTCCACCGCCTGCTGCGCACCGGGGTGTCCCGCCAGTGGCAGGCCGTCCACCCGGACTTCGACATCGTCCGGGACCCGGCCTGGCTCGCCGTGGACGGACCGGACGGAGAGCCGCTGCGAGGGCTCGACGTCGTCATCCGGCACAACCCCTTCCGGCCCACCGACGACGTCTCCTGCGTCGCGGGTCTCGTCGCGCCCCGGCCGTACGGGCAGGCGGACGACTCCGGCCGGCCCACCGCCCGCGTCCCGCGCTCCCGGCTGGCCGAGGTCGTCACCCGACTCGTCGGGCGGACCGGCCGCCTCCGCCAAGCCGTCGCCGCCGAGTGGTTCCTGCGCTACCTCCATCACGTCGTACGCCCCGTCCTGTGGCTGGACGCGCACGCCGGGATCGCCCTGGAGGCGCATCAGCAGAACACGCTCCTCCTGCTGGACACCGACGGCTGGCCCGCCGGCGGCCGCTACCGCGACAACCAGGGCTACTACTTCCGCGAGTCCCGGCGCGCGGACCTCGACGCCCGGCTGACCGGCATCGGCGAGCACAGTGACACGTTCGTCTCCGACGAGGTCACCGACGAGCGCTTCGCGTACTACCTCGCCATCAACAACGTGTTCGGCCTCATCGGCGCCTTCGGTTCCCAGCACCTCGCCGACGAACGGCTGCTGCTCGCGGCCTTCCGCCGTTTCCTGCGCGATCTCGCGTCGGGCCCCGCCCCCCTGCACAGCCCGCTGCCCGCGCTGCTCCTCGACTCGCCCGTACTGCGCTGCAAGGCCAACCTGCTGACCCGGCTGCGCGGCCTGGACGAACTCGTCGGCCCGGTGGACACCCAGTCCGCCTACGTCACCATCACCAACCCGCTGCGCGCCTGAGCACACCGCCGACCCTTCGCCGGCCCCCTCCCCGGCCCCCTCCCCGGCCCCCTCCCCGGACCTCTTCCCGACACCCCTCCCGACACCCCTCCCGCCTCCCGAAAGAGCGACACCGTGGCTTCCACCGATGCGAGCGCCGACGACACCCTGGACCTGCACCTCCCCGAGGAGTTCGTCGCCCTCTTCGGGCAGGGGAAGCAGGGGGACGACCCAGCGGGGACGGAGACGACGCGGGCCGGCGACGACCTGCTCGACCGTGTCGCCGACTGGGGTCCGGCCGTCACTCCCGCGGGCGTCTTCCACCTGGTGCCCGTCCGTACCGATCGGGACCTCCCGGTGATCACCCGTTGGATGAACGACCCCGCCGTCGCCGCGTTCTGGGAACTGACCGGACCGCAGAGCGTGACCGAGGAGCACGTACGGGCACAGCTCGCCGGCGACGGACGCAGCGTCCCGTGCGTCGGCATGCTGGACGGGGTGCCGATGAGCTACTGGGAGATCTACCGGGCCGACCTCGACCCGCTGGCCCGGTACTGTCCCGTCCGGCCGCACGACACCGGTCTCCACCTCCTGATCGGCGACGGCACCGACCGCGGGCAGGGCATCGGTACCACGCTGATCAGGACCGTCACCGACCTCGTCCTCGCGAGGCGGCCCGCCTGCACGCGTGTGCTCGCCGAACCCGACGTCCGCAACACGGCCTCCGTCGCCGCGTTCCTCGGCGCCGGTTTCCGGTTCGCCGCCGAGGTCGACCTGCCCGCCAAGCGGGCCGCCCTCGTGATCCGGCACCGGACGCCGCGCGAGCTGCCGTAGCGTCGTGCGGCCCAGTCCCGACGGCCCGATCAGTGCCGCCCCCACTCGCCGACCGGCGCCCCGCCCGCCCAGGAGCCCACCCTTGCCCCCGTCCTCCCCGCAGCCCGTCCCGCCCCCGCCCTCCCTGCCGTCCGTCCCGCCCCCGTTCTCCCCGCAGTCCGTCCCGCCCCCGCCGTCCCTCGCTCCCGCCTCGCCCGTCCGTTTGTCAGTGCCGGGCCGTAGGGTGGTCGCGCTATGACGAAGCCCTCACTCCCCGAACTCCTGCACGCCGCCGTCACCGCCGTCGGCGGCACGGAGCGTCCCGGCCAGGTGGCCATGGCCGAAGCCGTCGAGGAAGCCATCGACGGCGGCTCCCATCTGCTGGTCCAGGCCGGCACCGGCACCGGCAAGTCACTGGGCTATCTGGTGCCCGCGCTGGCGCAAGGGGAGCGGGTCGTCGTGGCGACCGCGACCCTGGCCCTGCAGCGCCAGCTGGTGGAGCGTGACCTGCCGCGGACGGTCGACGCGCTCCATCCGCAGCTGCGCCGCCGTCCGGAGTTCGCGATGCTCAAGGGCAGGTCGAACTACCTGTGCCTGCACCGGCTCCACGAGGGAGTACCGCAGGAAGAGGAGGAGGGCCTCTTCGACCAGTTCGAGGCCGCCGCCCCCACCAGCAAGCTGGGCCAGGACCTGCTGCGGATGCGCGACTGGGCGGACGGGACCGAGACCGGCGACCGCGACGACCTCACGCCCGGTGTGTCCGACCGGGCATGGTCGCAGGTGTCGGTGTCGTCCCGGGAGTGCCTGGGCGCCTCGAAGTGCGCGTACGGAGCCGAGTGCTTCGCCGAGATGGCCCGGGAGCGCGCCAAGCTCTCCGAGGTCGTCGTCACCAATCACGCCCTGCTCGCCATCGACGCCATCGAGGGCGCTCCGGTCCTGCCGCAGCACGAGGTGCTGATCGTCGACGAGGCGCACGAGCTGGTCTCCCGGGTCACCGGGGTCGCCACCGGCGAACTCACCCCCGGCCAGGTCAACCGGGCGGTGCGGCGGGCCGCGAAGCTCGTCAACGAGAAGGCCGCCGACCAGCTCCAGACCGCGGCCGAGGGCTTCGAGCGGCTGATGGAGCTGGCGCTGCCGGGGCGCCTGGAGGAGGTCCCGGAGGATCTCGGCTACGCGCTCATGGCACTGCGCGACGCCTGCCGTACGGTCATCTCCGCGATCGGCGCGACCCGCGACAAGTCGGTGCAGGACGAGGACGCCGTCCGCAAGCAGGCGCTGGCCTCCGTGGAGTCCGTGCACGACGTGTCGGAGCGGATCACGAACGGGTCCGAGTGGGACGTCGTCTGGTACGAGCGACACGAGCCCCGCGGCGGAGCCGCATATCGGCCCAGTGGGGCCTCCCTGCGGGTCGCTCCCATGTCCGTCGCGGGCCTGCTGCGCGAGAAGCTCTTCACGGACCGCTCGGTCGTCCTGACCTCCGCGACCCTCAAGCTGGGCGGCGACTTCAACGGCGTCGGGGCGTCCCTGGGCCTCGCCCCCGAGGGCACCGAAGGCGATGACGTGCCCCAGTGGAAGGGCGTCGACGTCGGCTCGCCGTTCGACTACCGCAAGCAGGGCATCCTGTACGTCGCCAAGCACCTGGCGCGCCCCGCCCGTGACGGCGACCGCGGCGACATGCTGGACGAGCTCACGGAGCTGATCCAGGCGGCCGGCGGCCGCACGCTGGGCCTGTTCTCCTCGATGCGGGCGGCCCAGCTGGCCGCAGAGGAACTGCGCTCCCGCATCCCGGAGTACCCGATCCTGCTCCAGGGCGAGGAGACGCTCGGCGAGCTGATCAAGAACTTCGCCGCCGACCCGAAGACCTGCCTCTTCGGCACGTTGTCGCTCTGGCAGGGCGTCGACGTCCCCGGGCCGAGCTGCCAGCTGGTCGTCATGGACAAGATTCCGTTCCCGCGCCCGGACGACCCTCTGATGAGCGCCCGCCAGAAGGCGGTGGAGGAGGCCGGCGGCAACGGCTTCATGGCGGTCGCCGCCACGCACGCCGCGCTGCTGATGGCCCAGGGCGCGGGCCGTCTCGTACGGGCGTCGGGCGACCGCGGCGTGGTCGCCGTACTGGACCAGCGACTGGCGACGGCCCGGTACGGGAGCTATCTGAAGGCGTCACTGCCCGACTTCTGGTTCACCACCGACCGCAACCAGGTCCGCAAGTCGCTGGCCGCGATCGACGCGAAGGCGCGGCAGACGGAGGAGACGGAAGGCGACTGACCCGCAGGGGGTTCACCACGGCCCGACTCCGCACAGCGCGGGGCCCCGGAACCGGCGCAGAGGTTCCGGGGCCCGGTCGGGTCGGCGGGTCGCTGTCGTGGCGTACCCGCCCGCCGTGGCGCTCAGACGCGGCGCAGTACGGCCACCACCTTGCCGAGGATGGTCGCGTCGTCACCGGCGATCGGCTCGTACGCCGAGTTGTGCGGGAGGAGCCAGACGTGGCCGTCCTCGCGCTTGAAGCGCTTGACGGTGGCCTCACCCTCAAGCATCGCGGCCACGATGTCGCCGTTCTCGGCGACCGGCTGACGGCGGACCGTGACCCAGTCGCCGTCGCAGATGGCGGCCTCGATCATCGAGTCGCCGACGACCTTCAGGACGAACAGCTCGCCGTCACCGACCAGCTGCCGGGGCAGGGGGAAGACGTCCTCGACGGACTCCTCGGCGAGGATCGGACCACCGGCGGCGATGCGCCCGACGAGCGGGACGTACGACGCGGCCGGCTTGCCCGCGGTGTCCGTGGGCTGCACGGAGGCGGCCTGGTCGGAGCCGCGCACCTCGTAGGCACGCGGGCGGTGCGGGTCGCGGCGCAGGAAGCCCTTGCGCTCCAGTGCCATCAGCTGGTGCGCGACGGAGGAGGTGCTGGAGAGGCCGACGGCCTGGCCGATCTCCCGCATCGACGGCGGGTAGCCGCGCCGTTGCACGGAGTCGCGGATGACCTCGATCACCCGGCGTTGGCGGTCGGTGAGTCCCGAGCTGTCGGCCCGGATGCCAGGAGGTCGGCCTGGCAGGGAGCGCTTGTGCCCCTCGGGATTCGTGGCGTCGCTCATCGCGTGCACCGGCTCAGGTCGGCCCTGGGGGCGCTCCTGGGCAGTGATGGTGGCACTGTCGGCGGTGGTGGTCACGTCGGCCCCTCTCGATGGTCTCCCTGCTGCACAACGGTAGTAGCTTTCGAAAGGTTGCGCCAAACACACGTTCGAGTGAAAAATCGCGAATCGCTCGCCTGGGCCGTGTTGCTAGGTGTATGGCTATCGCGGTGCCTGGCGGACAAAAGGGCCCATTGCTGTACTCTTCACCGCCGTGGTGACAACCTCGGGGAGGTCGCTCCAGTCTGCCATCCGGCATCCCGTTCGACGGCGTGGGTCCCCTCATCTGTGCGGTAGTCCCACGCCCCCTCCTCGCGGTGCCCACGGTATCTCCGCATGCGCCCGGGCGATACGGCCGTGCGTGCGCGCGTCCGCCGCGCCGCCCCGGTCGTACGGCGCCTGTACGTACCGGAGCGACACGCGTGCAGGGCGTGTATGTATGAGCCAATCCCCACATCTAGTGGTTGGATTGCATCAGCAGCCCACAAGTTGTGGTCCCCCGGGTCTTCGAGCCCGCCGCGATCGCCTATGCTGGGGGCTGCTTCGAGGGGCCTGAAGGGTCTTTCGAGGCTATTGAGTCTGCTGTGAGGAGGGTTCGGAGTTCATGCACTGCCCCTTCTGCAGGCACCCCGACAGCCGGGTCGTCGACAGTCGTACGACCGACGACGGCACGTCGATCCGCAGACGCCGCCAGTGTCCTGACTGCTCCCGTCGTTTCACGACCGTGGAGACGTGTTCGCTCATGGTGGTGAAGCGGTCCGGGGTCACCGAACCGTTCAGCCGCACCAAGATCATCAACGGTGTGCGCAAGGCCTGCCAGGGCCGGCCCGTCACCGAGGACGCGCTCGCCCAGCTCGGCCAGCGGGTCGAGGAGGCGGTGCGGGCCACCGGAAGCGCCGAGCTGACCACCCACGACGTGGGGCTGGCCATACTCGGTCCGTTGCAGGAACTCGACCTCGTCGCCTATCTGCGATTCGCCTCCGTCTACCGGGCGTTCGACTCGCTCGACGACTTCGAGGCCGCGATCGCGGAACTCAGGGAGGCGACGGGGCATCCCGGCGGAGACGGCGACGACGCCGACGCGGGGAGCCAGGAGAACGACCGCGGGTCCACGGGGGCGGCACAGGTCCCCGAGCCCGCGGGCGCCGCCGACTGACCGGCGGGCCGGACCCGGACTTCGGCGCCCGGGGCCCGGCCGGACGGCGGCGAGTGACAAAGACCTGTTGCGGGCGGTGCGAGAGATGCCCGCAACACAAGACAGAACACCGTGCCACGGGAACAATCGGGGCACTTCAGGGCGTTTTCGCCCGTACAGGGAGGCGGCATGACAGAGACGGCGAGCGGTCCGGCACGGAGTTCCCGCGCCAAGGGCACCAAGGCGGGCAAGGGACTCCGCGTCGAGCGCGTCCACACCACTCCCGGCGTCCACCCCTACGACGAGGTGGCCTGGGAGCGTCGTGACGTCGTCATGACCAACTGGCGCGACGGCTCGGTCAACTTCGAGCAGCGTGGCGTCGAGTTCCCCGAGTTCTGGTCGGTGAACGCGGTCAACATCGTCACCAGCAAGTACTTCCGGGGTGCCGTCGGCACCCCGCAGCGCGAGGTGAGCCTGAAGCAGCTCATCGACCGCATCGTGAAGACGTACCGGAAGGCCGGCGAGGACCACAAGTACTTCGCCTCGCCCGCCGACGCCGAGATCTTCGAGCACGAGCTGGCCTACGCCCTCCTGCACCAGATCTTCAGCTTCAACAGCCCCGTCTGGTTCAACGTCGGCACGCCCCAGCCGCAGCAGGTCTCCGCCTGCTTCATCCTGTCCGTCGACGACTCCATGGAGTCGATCCTCGACTGGTACAAGGAAGAGGGCATGATCTTCAAGGGCGGCTCGGGCGCCGGCCTGAACCTCTCCCGGATCCGCTCCTCCAAGGAACTGCTCTCCTCCGGCGGCAACGCCTCGGGACCGGTCTCCTTCATGCGCGGCGCCGACGCCTCCGCCGGCACGATCAAGTCCGGTGGCGCCACCCGCCGTGCCGCCAAGATGGTCATCCTCGACGTCGACCACCCCGACATCGAGGACTTCATCCAGACCAAGGTCTCGGAGGAGGAGAAGATCCGCGCCCTGCGCGACGCGGGCTTCGACATGGACCTGGGCGGCGACGACATCACGTCCGTCCAGTACCAGAACGCCAACAACTCGGTCCGCGTGAACGACACGTTCATGAAGGCCGTCCAGGACGGCGGCAAGTTCGGCCTGACGTCCCGCATGACCGGCGAGGTCATCGAGGAGGTCGAGGCCAAGTCGCTCTTCCGCAAGATGGCCGAGGCCGCGTGGGCGTGCGCCGACCCGGGCATCCAGTACGACGACACCATCAACCACTGGCACACCTGCCCGGAGTCCGGCCGGATCAACGGCTCGAACCCCTGCAGCGAGTACATGCACCTGGACAACACGTCCTGCAACCTCGCCTCGCTGAACCTGATGAAGTTCCTGAAGGACGACGGCAAGGGCCACCAGTCCTTCGACGCCGAGCGCTTCGCCAAGGTCGTCGAGCTCGTCATCACCGCGATGGACATCTCCATCTGCTTCGCGGACTTCCCGACCCAGAAGATCGGCGAGAACACCCGCGCCTTCCGCCAGCTCGGCATCGGCTACGCCAACCTCGGCGCCCTGCTGATGGCGACCGGCCACGCCTACGACTCCGACGGCGGCCGCGCCCTGGCCGGCGCCATCACCTCCCTGATGACCGGCACGTCGTACCGGCGCTCCGCCGAACTCGCCGCGATCGTCGGCCCGTACGACGGCTACGCCCGCAACGCGCAGCCGCACCTGCGGGTCATGAAGCAGCACTCCGACGAGAACGCCAAGGCCGTCCGCATGGACGACCTGGACACGCCGGTCTGGGCCGCCGCCACCGAGGCCTGGCAGGACGTGCTGCGCCTCGGCGAGAAGAACGGCTTCCGCAACTCCCAGGCGTCCGTCATCGCGCCGACCGGCACCATCGGTCTCGCGATGTCCTGCGACACCACCGGCCTCGAGCCCGACCTCGCCCTGGTCAAGTTCAAGAAGCTGGTCGGCGGCGGCTCGATGCAGATCGTCAACGGCACCGTCCCGCAGGCCCTGCGCCGCCTGGGCTACCAGGAGGAGCAGATCGAGGCGATCGTCGCCCACATCGCCGAGCACGGCAACGTGATCGACGCCCCCGGTCTCGCGCACGAGCACTACGAGGTCTTCGACTGCGCCATGGGCGAGCGCTCCATCTCCGCGATGGGCCACGTCCGCATGATGGCCGCGATCCAGCCGTGGATCTCCGGCGCCCTCTCCAAGACGGTCAACCTGCCGGAGTCGGCGACCGTCGAGGACGTCGAGGAGGTCTACTTCGAGGCCTGGAAGATGGGCGTCAAGGCGCTCGCCATCTACCGCGACAACTGCAAGGTCGGCCAGCCCCTCTCCGCCAAGACCAAGTCGGCCAAGGACGCGGAGAAGGCTGAGGTGACCGAGACCACCGAGGCGGCCATCCGCGAGACGGTCGAGAAGATCGTCGAGTACCGCCCGGTCCGCAAGCGCCTCCCGAAGGGTCGTCCCGGCATCACCACCTCCTTCACGGTCGGCGGCGCCGAGGGCTACATGACGGCCAACTCCTACCCGGACGACGGTCTCGGCGAGGTCTTCCTGAAGATGTCCAAGCAGGGCTCGACCCTCGCGGGCATGATGGACGCCTTCTCCATCGCGGTCTCCGTCGGCCTCCAGTACGGCGTGCCGCTGGAGACGTACGTCTCGAAGTTCACCAACATGCGCTTCGAGCCGGCCGGCATGACGGACGACCCGGACGTGCGGATGGCGCAGTCGATCGTCGACTACATCTTCCGCCGCCTGGCGCTGGACTTCCTGCCCTTCGAGACGCGCTCCGCGCTCGGCATCCACTCCGCCGAGGAGCGTCAGCGTCACCTGGAGACGGGTTCGTACGAGCCGTCCGACGACGAGCTCGACGTCGAGGGCCTGGCCCAGTCGGCGCCACGCGCCCAGGAACTGAAGGCCGTCGCCACGCCGAAGGCCGAGGTCGAGGCGGCCAAGCCCGCTCCGCAGCAGGCGCACACCAGCGCCGAGCTGGTGGAGATGCAGCTGGGCATCCAGGCCGACGCCCCGCTGTGCTTCTCCTGCGGCACGAAGATGCAGCGCGCCGGTTCCTGCTACATCTGCGAGGGCTGCGGCTCGACCAGCGGTTGCAGCTGACGCGTAGGTCTCCATGAGTAAGGGGCGTCCGCCTGGGCGGACGCCCCTTACTCATGCCCGGCGACGTCAGGACCGGCGTACCGCGCCCATCGTGGCGGCGAACGTCGCGGGGTCGCCCTCGAAGCCGTGCACCCCGGCCCGGAACTCCCAGGCCCCCGTCTCGTCCCTGACGAACTCGGCGATCGTGGCCGCCGTAGCGCCCTGGACACCGCTGAAGTCGTCCGTGGCGAGGTCGGTGTAGCCCTCCCTGATGCGCAGGCCCACGTTGGCCACGTCGGCGAAGGACCGGTCCTCGGCGCGCTGCTGGATCGCGACGCCCACCACCACGCGTGCGTACCGGGCGTCGAGCCGCTCCAGTTCCAGCGTCAGGACCTCGTCGAAGCCGAAGCCCTTGCCGTCCTGGCTGTCCCGGTTGAGATAGATGGTGCCGTCGGGGGAGCGGCTGTCGAAGTGCACCACGTAGGAGGGATCGCCGTACGGATCCGCCGCCGTATAGGTCCCCGCGACGACGTCCAGGTCGGCGGGCGGCTCACCCGCCGGACTCGGGTCCCACCGCAGCGCGACCTCGACCTTGCCGATTCCCTTGCTGAGGCCGTTCACGAACTTCCCCTTCCCAGGTCCCCCGCCCTGCCCGGCCACCTCAAGTGCCGAGCGGTGACGGCCGGTTGTCCATCCTGCCACGCACAGCGAGGCAGTTGCGGGCAAGCGGTCCTCCCGAGAGTGACCGGTGCCACGTTCCCTGGCCTTACCATGGCGCGGTGCTGGTCAAGTGGATTCGCTGCACCGTGGTGGACCGCCGCGGTTTCGAGCGGGGGCAGCGAAAGTGGGCGGGGCTTCCGGGGGAGCCGGGATTTCGGGGGCAGGGGGGTGGCTGGAGCCGGGGGCGGCAGGACGTGGCGCATGTCTTCGCCTTCTGGGAGAGCCGTGCCTTCTACGACTCCTTCATGGCCCGCTCACACGACCGGCTCGCCTCTGCCCAGGCGGGCACCTTCAAGGACGCCCAGGTCAGGCTCTTCGACTACCGGTTCGATGTGAAGACCGGGTTCGAACCGCGCTTCACGGACGCCGACCTGCTGCGGGTGGCGCTCTGCCGCGTCCACGAGGAGCGGGCCGAGCACTACGTCCTCATGCAGGAGAAGGTCTGGAACCCCGCGATGGCCGGCTCGCCCGGCATGATCCGCGGGCTGTTCGGTGAGGCGCCGGGGAACGAGTACCTGGTCCTGTCCATGTGGCGGTCGGCCGCAGAGCACGGCAAGTACCGCACCGAGCGGGTGGAGCGGCTCGCGCTGCGCGCCCAGACGGAGGCCGACATCGCGGCCCTGACGGGGGACATCGTGCAACTGGAACCCTCGTGGACCGTTTGAGATCCGGACCGACCCTCCCGGTGCCGACGTGCGCCGACCGGGATGTGGGAACTGTGTGACGTACGCCGTATGGGGCCCGTTCGAGTGCTTGCTTCCGCCCGTCTCGATCTAGGGTTCTGGCATGGCACGACCACGGCGCATCGTTCTTGTCCGGCACGGCGAGTCGACGGGCAACGTCGATGACTCCGTGTACGAGCGCGAACCCGACCACGCGCTGGCCCTCACCGCGCAGGGCCGGGCGGAGGCCGAGGAGACGGGCAAGGGGCTGCGCGAGGTGTTCGGCGGCGAGCGGGTCAGTGTGTACGTCTCCCCGTACCGCCGGACGCACGAGACGCTGCGCGCCTTCAACCTCGACCCCGGGCTCATACGGATACGGGAGGAGCCACGGCTCCGTGAGCAGGACTGGGGCAACTGGCAGGACCGGGACGACGTGCGTCTGCAGAAGGCCTACCGGGACGCCTACGGCCACTTCTTCTACCGCTTCGCCCAGGGTGAGTCCGGAGCCGACGTGTACGACCGGGTCGGCGGCTTCCTGGAGAGCCTGTTCCGCAGCTTCGAGGACCCCGATCATCCGCCGAACGTGCTCCTGGTGACCCACGGTCTGGCCATGCGGCTGTTCTGCATGCGGTGGTTCCACTGGACGGTCGCGGAATTCGAGTCGCTGTCGAACCCCGGGAACGGTGAGATGCGGATGCTCGTTCTCGGTGAGGACGGCAAGTACACCCTTGACCGCCCCTTCGATCGCTGGCGAGATCCGGAACCGTACGGGATCACCGGATAGAGTGGCAGTGCGATGACCGCTCATTCACCTCCTGACGGGCGCCTGGACCGGGCCCTGTCCAGCCTGCGCGGACTGTCGGTGGGGGACGCGCTGGGCTCACAGTTCTTCGTGCCCGCGAACTACCCGCTGCTGAAGCTCCGCGAGCTGCCACCCGGCACCTGGCAGTGGACGGACGACACGGAAATGGCCTGCTCCGTGGTCTCCGTTCTGGCCACGCACCACCGCATCGACCAGGACGCGCTGGCGCTCTCCTTCGCCCGGCACCACGACTTCGACCGCGGCTACGGCCCCGCGGTCAACCGCCTCCTGCGACTGGTCCGGGAAGGCGGCGACTGGCGCGAACTCGCCGCCGCGCTGTTCAACGGCCAGGGGTCCTGGGGCAACGGCGCCGCCATGCGTATCGCGCCGCTGGGTGCCTGGTACGCGGACGACCCCGAGCAGGCGACCCATCAGGCGGAGATCTCGGCCTACCCCACGCATCAGCACCGCGAGGCGGTGGTCGGCGCCATGGCGGTCGCCGCGGCCGCCGCACTGGCCGCGGATCCCGCCGGCCCGCCCACCCCGCACGCGCTCCTCGACGGGGTCGTCGCCCTGGTACCGAAGAGCGCGGTCGGTGCCGGACTCCGCCGCGCCCGGGACATGCTCGACTACGGCGACGCGGCCACGGTCGCGGCGGTACTGGGCTGCGGCAGGCGTACGACCGCCCACGACACGGTTCCCTTCGCCCTCTGGTCCGCGGCACGCGCCCTCGGCGACTACGAGCGCGCTTTCTGGACGACCGCCCAGGTCGGCGGGGACGTGGACACGACCTGCGCCATCGTGGGCGGGGTGGTCGCCGCCGGCAAGGCGGGAGCGCCACCGGCCGAGTGGGCCGGGCGGGTCGAGGCGCTGCCCGGGTGGATGGTGACGTCGGCCTAGCCGGACCGGCCGGCCTAGCCGGTCCGCGACGGGCGGCGCGCGGAGGGTCGCGGGAATCCGCCTCAACTCTCCGTGTGTGACGGGAACTCTCCGTGACCGCCCGACCGTTGTCGTGGCATCCGCTGTGCGAGGCATGAGCCCCGCACAGCCCGGAGCGTCACGAGGGGGTGGGTCATGGGGGTCTTGCTGTTGCCGGTCTTCGTGCTGCTGTTCCTCGTGCTGCTGTCCCGCGTGCTGCTGTCCCTCGTGCTGCTCGCCCGGTCGAGCGCGTCGCCGACCGCGAGGAGCCGGGGCGGGCACCGGCAGGCGTGCGTGACGCCCGCCGGTGGACACCGCCCGGCCCGCGGTAGCGCACCGTCAGCCGATTCCCGGCCCGGCCGAGCCGGACAAAGCCTCCAGATCGCTCTTGCGTACCCGGATCACCAGCCACGCCGTGGCCAGGGCGAGTACGGCCATGGCGGCAGCCGGAAGGAAGGCCGCCGAGATGCCCTGCGCCAGTACCTCGTGCCCCCATGGCGCCGGCAGCTGGTGCGTCTGGGCGAACTCCGCCTTCTGTTCCGCGGAGCCGTTGGTGAGGAAGTCCGCGCCCTGTTTCTCCGCCTCGTCCTTGGTGGCGGTGCCGAACACCGTCGTCAGGATGGCGAGGCCGATCGATCCGCCCACCTGCTGCATCGCGTTGAGCAGGCCGGACGCCGCGCCCGCCTCGTGCTGGGCGACCCCGGAGACGGCGGTCAGCGTCAGCGTCACGAAGTTCAGGCCCATGCCGAACCCGAAGATCAGCATCGGACCGAGGACTCCGCCGACGTAGGAGCTGTCGGAGCTGATCAGGGCCTGCCAGCCGAGCCCGACCGCGGCGAGTGTCGAGCCCAGGACCATGAACGGCTTCGGGCCGAACACGGGCAGGAACCGCTGCGACAGCCCCGCCCCGAGCGCGATCACCACCGTGACCGGGAGGAAGGCCAGACCGGCCTGGATGGGGGTGTAGCCCAGCACGTTCTGGACGAACAGCACGATGTAGAAGAACATGCCGAACATCGCAGCGGCCAGGCTCAGCATGATCACGTACGTGCCGGCGCGGTTGCGGTCGGCGAACATCCTCAGAGGGGTGATCGGTTCCTTGGCCCGCGACTCGATGAACGCGAAGGAGAGCAGCAGGATCACCGCGGCCGCGAAGGAACCGATGGTCAGGTTGTCCCGCCAGCCCTCGTCCGCGGCGCGGATGAAGCCGTAGACGAGGGACGCCATGCCCGCCGTCGAGGTCACCGCCCCGGCGATGTCGAAGCGTCCGGAGTGCCGCTCGGACTCGCTGATGTACAGCGGGGTGAGCACGGCTATCAGGACACCGATCGGCACGTTGACGAAGAGCACCCAGCGCCAGTCGAGCCACTCGGTGAGCATGCCGCCCGCCAGCAGGCCTATGGCGCCGCCGCCCGCGGACACGGCCGCGAAGACGCCGAAGGCCCGGTTGCGTTCCGGTCCCTCGGGGAAGGTGGTGGTAATGAGGGCCAGCGACGTGGGCGACGCGATGGCGCCTCCCACACCTTGCAGGACGCGCGCCGCCAGCAGTTGCCAGGGTTCCTGGGCGAAGCCACCGAGCAGCGAGGCGAAGGTGAACAGCAGGATGCCGGTCATGAAGACCCGGCGACGGCCGAGGATGTCACCGGCTCGGCCGCCGAGCAGGAGCAGACCGCCGAAGGTGAGCGTGTAGGCGCTGACGACCCACGTGAGGTCGGTGGTGCTGAAGCTGAGCGCTTCTTGAATGTGCGGGAGAGCGATGTTCACAATCGTCGCGTCGAGTACCACCATGAGTTGGCAGGCCGCGATGACCGTGAGCGCGATGCCGGGACGCCCCTCCCGGCGGGCCGCTCCCGGCTTCTGGTCTTTGATCAGAGAAGAGGTTGTCACTATGTGTCCCCCACGACTGACTTAGTGAACGCTGGCGTTCACTGTTGCTTCAACGTTAGTGACTCCCCGACAGTGAACGCAAGCGTTCACTTTTTGTGCGGCCGTGCGCGTCGTCCCCCGTTGTGGCCGCGCGGCTTGCCCCTGACCCCGAAAACCCGTTTCCCCGCTTCCTGGAGACCCTCGACATGGTTGCTTCGCACTGGGCGGCCGCCTCCGCCCAGACACCCTCCCGCAGGCGTGGCGCGGTCCTCGAACGCGCGATCCTCGACGCCGCGCTGGACCAGCTCGGCACCGTCGGCTGGAACGGCCTGACGATGGAGGGTGTGGCCGCCGGAGCCCAGACCGGCAAGGCGGCGGTCTATCGCCGCTGGCCGTCCAAGGAGGACCTGGTCGCGGACGCGCTCCGGTCCGGGCTGCCGCGTTTCGACACGGTGCCCGACCTCGGGAGCGTGCGCGAGGACCTCCTGGCGCTGTGCCTGAGGGCGCGCGACGCGATGTTCTCCCGCCCGGGGTTCGCCTTGCGATCGGTTATTCACGAATGCGACAGCATGCAGGCAGAGCGTTTCCATGCGGTGATCCTCAAGGGGGTGGTCGAGCCGACTCTCACGATGCTCCGTGAGGTCATCAACCGTGGAATAGAGCGGGGAGAGGTCCGGCGTGACGCGGCGAACGGATACGTCTTCGACGCCATCCCCGCGATGATGATGTACCGGTCGAAGATTTGTGGAAGCGAATGGACCGACCAGGAGATCGAGGAAATGATCGACCAGCTGATGGTTCCGCTGCTGCGGCCCGACGGCGCCTGACCCCCGGCTGCGTGGGCCCTGGTCCCGTTCGGGGAACCGGGGTGTCGCCGGAGGTTCGAGGCGGCGTACGCTAAGCACGCCATGCCGTACGAACCACCTACTCACACCGTCGAGCGCTCTCTCCGCGCCACGACCGGAGCGAAGATCATTGCCGGTGTCGACGAGGTGGGGCGCGGTGCTTGGGCCGGGCCGGTCACCGTCTGCGCCGCGATCACCGGACTGCGTCGGCCCCCGGCCGGCCTCACCGACTCCAAGCTGCTCACCATCAAGCGACGCACGGAACTCGCCGTGGAGCTGCGGACCTGGGTGACCTCCTACACCCTGGGGCACGCCTCTCCGGAGGAGATCGACGCGCTGGGGATGACCGCGGCGCTGCGACTCGCGGCGGTGCGCGCCCTGGAGACCCTGCCGATCCGTCCCGACGCCGTCATCCTCGACGGCAAGCACGACTACCTCGGGACGCCTTGGAGGGTCCGTACGGTGATCAAGGGCGACCAGTCCTGCGTGGCCGTCGCGGCCGCCTCGGTGCTCGCCAAGGTCCAGCGCGACAAAATGATGGCCGAACTGGGTGTCGACCATGCAGACTTCGGTTTCGCGGACAACGCCGGGTATCCGTCACCCGTGCACAAGGCCGCACTGGCGGAACGGGGACCCACCCCGCACCACCGGTTGTCGTGGGCGTATCTTGATGCGCTGCCCCAGTGGCGGCACCTCAAGAAGGTCCGCAGTTGGGTGGACGGAAGCGTTCCGGAAATCGAGGGCCAGCTCGGATTCGATTTCTGACGGTTCCGCTCGCAGGTATGTGCCACCCGCCGACGCGAGCCGTACCAACGTTTGATAAATATCAGCTCATGCCTCTCATTCCCGAGGAGCCTCAGATTCACGAGCAGGCCCAGGGTCCCCGCGCCACTCCGGCCAGCGGCCGCACCGCGCCGACCCCTCGCCCCGTACCCGGCCCCCGCCCCGCGGCTCCGCCGCGCCCCGGCCGTCCCGGTCCCGCGCGGCCGGCGCCGCCGGCGCAACGCGTGTCGCGCGACACGGCCGCGACCAAACCCGGCCCGTCGGGTCCGGCTGCTCCGGCAGCCGCCCCGGCAGCCCCGCCCGCCCCGCAGATCCAGCTGATCCCGGCCTCTCCCGAAGGCGCGCTCGACGCCGCCGAGGAGGCCGTGGACCTGCTGCTGGACTCGGGTCGCACCCCCGGTGACGTGCTGGTGATCACCACCGGCGAACCGCACCCGTGGGCCGCCCACGAACTGTCCTTCGGCGATGCCGCCTACTGGGCGCAGCACGACGCGGGCGACGACGTCTTCTACGCGGACGCCGCCGTCGCGGACCGTGCCGCGTCGAGGGCCGTGGTCGTGGTCGCGCTCAGCGGCGGCCCCGAAGCCGCCGCTGTCACCGCCCTGTCCGTGGCCCACTCCCGGGCCGGCGCTCTGCTGATCGTCTGCGGTGACCCGCAGCGGATCAACTCGGTGCTCGGCGCGGGCGTCTGAGCCACGTCCGCCGCGCGCG
Source organism: Streptomyces sp. NPDC056296 (assembly GCF_042268605.1). Classification (NCBI taxonomy): domain Bacteria; kingdom Bacillati; phylum Actinomycetota; class Actinomycetes; order Kitasatosporales; family Streptomycetaceae; genus Streptomyces; species Streptomyces sp. NPDC056296. The sequence continues at coordinate 56,533 of NZ_JBHJRX010000008.1, forward strand.
GCGGACGCCGGTGTGACACGGGGGCCGCCGGGTCGGCCCCCGCACGGTGGCGGCTTCGGCGTGCCCGGACGGCCGACGTCCGCTGGGCGGCGTACGGGTGTCGCCAGGTGCTTTCACAGACCTGGGCGTCGCGGCGCGACCCCGTATCGCGCCGCGCCCGTGGCGCTCAGCGAGCCGCCGCGCGGCGCAGCACGTCCGAGGCGACGCCGCCGGTGCGCGGTGGCGGTGGCGGCGTCTCCGACGTGGCGAACGGCTCCGGCGTCGACGCCGCGTTGGGTCGGCGCCCCCCACGGCCCTCGCCGAGGACCTGCCAGCCGTCACGGGTCAGCGTGATGTACGCACCGCAGCGCAGCCCGTGCAACGTGCACGCGTCCCGCAGTCCCCACATCCACGCGCCGTCCTCCTCAGTCCAACGCGCGTCGCCCTCGCGGCAGTAGAGCAGCACGGCGGTGCGCACCGGAGTGCGGCGCCGCAGGTCGTGCGGGATGACCCGGCGAAGCTGGGCGAGCAGCGCGTTGCGGAACATCCATCCGTCGGCCGGGGCCCGGCGGCTGGTGAACGAGGCGCTCGCACGCAGTCGTTCGTCCGGATCGAGCACGGCCACGATCGCGGTCGCCGGCCCGGGGCGATGCCGCGAGTGCAGTCCCCCGACGATCTCCCGTGGATTGCGCAGCAGCGGGATCCCGGCGGCGGCCCACTCCGCCGGTTCGAGCATGCGAGTGGCGGAAGCGGCGGACGACGACAGTGAAGCCGCCGAGGACGGAGCGAATCCGAAGGTCACGTTCCTCCCTTCGGCTACGCGCCCACACTGCGGGCGGGGTCGGATTCGGGGGAGCGCGCACCGCAGTGAAGCCCTGCCGGATCACGGACGGGCCGTGCGGGGAGCGGACTTCAATTCTTCCTGTCGAACTTGGTTGCGGCAACGAGCAATTGGGGCCGACGACCGTTATCGGATGATGCGCGTCCTATATCCCTACCCAGAGCGCACCCGGGTGACGCACGGGACGCCCCACCCGCAGCGGCGCGGAGCTCGGGTCAGGCGACGTGCGCCGCGGCGGACGATCAGCCCTGGACGGCCAGGACCAGTGGCAACACCCCCCGGGCGCCGGCGCGGCGGAGCAGCCGGGCCGCCACCGCGAGGGTCCAGCCGGTCTCGGTGCAGTCGTCCACGAGGAGAACCGGGCCCTCAAGTCCGGTGAGCGTGGTGGCGAGGGCCGACGGCACCGTCAGCGTGCCGTCGAGTGCCTTGAGTCGCTGCGCGCTGTTGCTGCGGGACGCCCTGGACGCCTCGCCCGTGTACTCGACCGAACCGAGCAGCGGCAGCCGGCCGACCTCGGCGATGCGCGCACCGAGCGAGTGGATCAGCTGAGGCCGGGTGCGCGAGGCGACGGTCACCACCCCGACTGGACGTGCCCGGCCGTCGGCCGCGCCCGCGGCCCAGCCGCCGGGACCCTTTGCCCAGTCGGCCAGCACAGCCACGACGGCCTTCGCGACATCGTCCGGTACGGGGCCGTCCGGAGCCTGGGCGGAGAGCATCGGTCGCAGCCGGTTGCCCCAGCCGATGTCGGACAGCCGGCCCAACGCCCGGCCGGGCTCGGCTTGTTCCCCGGCCGGAATGCGCCCCTTCAGTTCGACGCCGATGGCCGGCAGCCCGGTGGGCCACATGCGGCGCGGCTCCACCTCGACGCCGGCCCGGCCCAGATCGACCCGCGCGGCGTCGAGGGCGTCGGTGGAGGTGTCCGCGGTGAAGCGCGGGCCCGCGCAGTTGTCGCAGTGGCCGCAAGGCTTGGCCCCCTCGTCGTCCAGCTGGCGTTGCAGGAACTCCATCCGGCAGTCCGTCGTCGAGGCGTAGTCGCGCATCGCCTGCTGCTCGGCCTTCCGCTGTCGCGCGACCCAGTCGTACCGCTCCGCGTCGTACGCCCACGGCTGCCCGGTCGCGATCCAGCCGCCCTTGACCCGCTTGACCGCGCCGTCCACGTCGAGGACCTTGAGCATGGTCTCCAGGCGGGAGCGGCGCAGCTCCACCAGTGGCTCCAGAGCGGGCAGGGACAGGGGGCGCTCCGCACCCGCGAGGATGTCGAGCGTGCGGCGCACCAAGTCCTCCGACGGGAAGGCCAGCGAGGCGAAGTACTCCCAGATGGCCTCGTCCTCCTTCCCCGGCAGCAGGAGCACCTCCGCGTGCTCGACACCACGCCCGGCACGGCCGACCTGCTGGTAGTACGCGATGGGGGAGGAGGGCGAACCCAGGTGCACCACGAAACCCAGGTCGGGCTTGTCGAACCCCATGCCCAGCGCCGACGTGGCGACCAGCGCCTTGACCCGGTTGGCGAGCAGGTCGTCCTCGGCCTGCTGCCGGTCCGCGTTCTCGGTCTTGCCGGTGTAGGAGGAGACGGTGTGGCCGCGCTGCCGCAGGAAGGCGGTGACCTCCTCGGCCGCGGCCACGGTGAGGGTGTAGATGATGCCGGAGCCCGGCAGCTCGTGGAGGTGGTCGGCGAGCCAGGCCATCCGGTGCGCGGCGTCGGACAGTCGCAGCACGCCCAGGCTGAGGCTCTCCCGGTCCAGCGGGCCGCGCAGCACCAGCGCGTCCGACGTACCGCCGGTGCCCAGCTGCTCCGCCACGTCGGCGGTCACGCGCGCGTTGGCGGTGGCCGTGGTCGCCAGGACGGGCACACCGGGCGGTAGATCGGTGAGCATCGTGCGCAGCCGCCGGTAGTCCGGGCGGAAGTCGTGGCCCCAGTCGGAGATGCAGTGGGCCTCGTCCACCACGAGCAGCCCGGTCGCGGCGGAGAGCTTGGGCAGCACCTGATCGCGGAAGTCCGGGTTGTTGAGCCGCTCGGGACTCACCAGCAGTACGTCGACCTCGCCCGCGGCGATCTCGTCCTGGACCGTGTCCCACTCCTCCGTGTTGGAGGAGTTGATGGTCCGGGCGCGGATGCCGGCCCGTGCCGCGGCCTCGACCTGGTTGCGCATCAGCGCGAGCAGCGGGGAGACGATCACCGTGGGCCCGGCTCCCCGGTCACGGAGCAGCGCGGTCGCCACGAAATAGACCGCGGACTTGCCCCATCCCGTGCGCTGGACGACCAGGGCCCGGCGCCGGTCGGCGACCAGCGCCTCGATCGCCCGCCACTGGTCCTCCCGCAGCCGGGCGGTGCCGGAGGCGTCCCCGACGAGGCGGGCGAGGACCGTGTCGGCCGCTGTCCGGAGATCCGCGTTGCTCGTGTGCTCCATGCGTTCCATACAACAGGACGGGACTGACAGCCGGGCGGTGGGGCGGGACGGAGTGGTCGCCGGGAGCCGCCAGGTGACGTGTCCCTGATGGGAGTTATCCACAGGGCAAAGCGGAACTTCTCGATCCGCGAGATCGTCGGGCCATGACGAACCACAGCGAAACGACTGGATCCTCCGAGAACGGCGACATCCCGGGCCCCGTGAAGCCCGGCCGGACGGCCCGCACCCGGTACGACGGCCCAGGCGACGAGCACCAGATCACCCTGCGCACCCCCGCAGAGTTGGCCGACGCCCTGCCGTACCTGCTCGGGTACCGCCCCGAGGACAGCATCGTCCTGGCCGCCCTGCGCGACAGGGACGGACGGGGCCGTTTCGGCGGTCGGGCCCGGCTCGGCATTCCCGCGAACGCGGACGACTGGGCGGGCGCCGCCGGGCAGCTGGTCCACGGCCTGGTGACCGGCAGCGAGCGCCGAGGCGTGCGGCCCGAGCAGATGGTCGCCTACCTCTGCCAGGAACCGGCGCGGGGCGAGACCGGCCGGGAGGTGATGGAGCGACTGCGGCCGCTGGCCCAGAGGCTGCGCGTCGAGTGCGGCGCCCTCGACGTACCGGTCGTCGAGGCGCTGTGCATCTCGGCGGGCCGATTCTGGTCGTACTGCTGCGACGAGGAAGCCTGCTGCCCGGCGGAGGGCGTGCCCATGGGGCTGCCGGGCACGTCCGTGCTGGCCGCCGCGGCCACCTACGCCGGAATCCAGGTGCGCGGTTCGCTGAGCGAGCTGCGGGCCAGGTTGCTGCCCCGGGAGAACGCCGCGGCACGCGAACAGGAGGCGGCCCTGGACGCGGCCGCCGTGACAGTGGTCTCCAGGATCCTCGATGACGCCGGACGTTCGGACGTGGCCGAGGAGACGCTGGATCTGGCGCAGCGGGTCATGCGACGCCTTGCCGACGCACCGCCCGTGTCCGGCATGCCCGCCGAGGATCTGCGCGACGACCAACTGCTCGCGCACGACGACGCGGCGGCGCTGATCCTCGGCCTCCAGGACCGTACGACCCGTGACCGAGCGGCGGAGTGGATGGAGGGTGACGAGGCGGGACCCGCGTTGCGTCTCTGGCGGGCCCTGGCCCGTCGCTGCGTCCGCTCCTACGGCGAACACGCGGCCGCGCCCCTCACTCTCGCGGGCTGGGTCGCTTGGTCCGCCGGCGATGAACTGGAGGCCCGGGAGGCTCTGGCCATGGCACTCGGCGCAGATCCCGACTACCTCTTCGCCCGGCTCCTGCACCAGGCGTGCAACGAGGGCCTCGATCCCGAGTCGGTCCGCCGCTGCCTGCGAGCGGAGCGCGGGGGTCGTGGAGGCAGGGGAGCCGACGGCGCGGACGGGGAAGAGCAGGCCGACGGGCCCGTGGAACGCGAGCCGGCCGAGCCCTCGTCCGCTCCCCAGGCGCCACCCGGCCGCCGGCGTCGCACGCGCTCCGCCGTCCCGGCCGATGGAGTCCGTCGCCGTGCGAGGGCGCAGGGCCGTGAACCGGGCGGGAGGATCGGGCGTCCCCGCACTCCGGCGGGTGGTGAACGCCCGGGCGGCGCACGGACGGTCCGAACGCGGTCGCGCGCCTCGGGGGCAGAGGTCACGGGCCGGAAGGATGCCTGCGCGGAATGGGCAAGCGCGGGAGAGCACGGGACTGAAGGGGGCGAAGAGCGAGCCTGAAGAGGCTGGGGACTCCGGGCCCGACGGTGGTCGTCGGGGGAAGCCGGACGTCGGCAAACGATCGGCCGGCGACGGGCGCCGTACGGCATCGAACTCGGTGTCTTTCCGCCGTCGTGGCCGGTTGGCAGGTACCGGCGGACAGGGGTGGGGTAGGCGGACCCGCGCCTTCATCTGCCGGGCAACCCGCCGCAAGCGTGTCCCGGAGGACACCCGTTCCGTTCACCTGAGTGGCGGAACGCCCGGACGGGCCGGGACACCGCACCGCAGCCGTCCGGTCGGACCCCACACGGCGCCGTTCCGCTGGAGGCGCACCGAGCAAAGAGGGAGCCCTCCCATGCACCAGCCGACCCCGCCCTTCGCCGCCCCGGGCACCGCTGCCGTCGGACGGAGGACCACACTGCCGTCCCTCGCCGTTTCCGTGGCGCATGCCGGAAGGCGCGGCTCTGGGCAGGGACAGAACGTCGGCCCGCCGACGGTCCGCCCCCGGCCGGGGGCGCCCCTCCCGTCGTCGTGGTCGGGTGCGGAGCCGATGACTCCGCGGAGTGCGCCGTCCGCGACGCCGCACAGGCCCGGGGACCTGCCGCCCGCTCACAGGACCATGATCGGCGTCGCCCTGCCCGGCCTCGTGATCTCCACGGAACAGGGGCAGCTGACCGGCCTGGGGCTGGAGGGGTTCTACCGCGCGGGTCGGCGCCTGCTCTCCCGGTGCCGTCTTCGCGTGGCCGGTCGTGAACCTCTCCCGTCGCACGCCCGGATGACGGGCGCCCACCGTGCCCGCTTCGTGGGGACGCTCCGGACGTCGTCCGCGCCGGGGCCGGACCCGGACGTCATGGTCGAGCGGACCCGGGACGCCGACGGTACGGAGCGGATCACGCTGCGCAGTTGGGCGCCCCACCCACTGCGGCTGCCGGTCGAGGTGGCCCTCGGTACGGACCTGGCCGACCTGGGGTCGATCGCCGCCGGCCGCGCGGGCCCCGCCTTGTCGGCCAGTGTCCACGACTCCGGCCTCCGGTGGTCCGGCGCCGCGGGCAGCGCGTCGGTCACGGCCGTCCCGCCGCCCGCCGAGGCGCTGGCCTCCGCCGGACTGCTGCGGTGGGAGTTCCTACTGCCTCCGGGCGGCAGCACGAGCCTCGAGCTGCGGGTACGACCGGACGGCGCGGGTCCGCTCCGGGCGGTGGGCCGCACGGCGGCCGACCCGCTGGCCTCCGCGTACGCCACCGGCGACGACCCCGCGGTCCCCGCCCTCCTGCGGACCAGCATCGAGGATCTCCGAGCCCTGCTGCTGCGCGACCCCGCGCATCCCACCGACGTCCATCTCGCGGCCGGCGTCCCCTGGCGCTGCGGTCCGGCCCCCGCCGAGGCTCTCGCCGCCGCCCGGATGACACTTCCGCTCGGCACCCGGCTCGCCGCCGGAACGCTGCGGGCCCTCGCCCGCACCCAGTACCGCGGCACCGGTCCGCGGTCCGGCATGATCCCCGGACCCAGGCGTGACACCGGCCCGTACCTGCCGCCGGGCTGCACCGGCACCGAGGCGACCCTGCTGTTCCCCGTGGTCCTCGCGGAGGCCCGCCGCTGGGGGCTCTGCGAACAGCAGACGCGGGAGCTGATGCCGGCGGCCGAGCGGTGTCTGGCCTGGCTGCGCGCCACCGCCGGGAACGGCACGTACGTACCCGATCCGCACCCGGACGGCCCCGTCCGGTGCGAGACCCAGGCTCACGCCCACCGCGCCGCCCTGGTCGGCGCCGAGCTGCTCGATGACTTCGGCAGACCGGGTGGTGACGGACTGCGGCAGTGGGCCCGGCGGCTGCGGACGGCGTTCCAGCGGGACTTCTGGATCGACGACCCGGCAGGCGGACGGCCCGCGGCCGCACGAGCCCCGGACGGACGCCTCGTGCCGCACCTGAGCGCGGCCGCGGTTCACCTCCTCGACACCGGGCTGCTCGGTGGGGGCACCCTGGCCCCGGGCCTGCTCGACCCGGTGCGGACCGGCCGACTCGCCCGGCTGCTGGGCAATCCGGCCATGGACTCGGGCTGGGGGCTGCGCGGACTGGCCGAGAAGGAAGCGGGCTACAACCCCTTCGGACATCGCGCCGGGGCGGTACGCGTCCAGGAGACGGCGATCGCGGTGGCGGGTCTGGCCGCTGCCGGTCACGAGAAGGAGGCGGGCTCGCTGCTGCGCGGCGTAGTGGCCGCGGCGGGCACCTTCGGCCACCGCCTGCCGGAGATGTACGCGGGCGAGCAGCGCACCGACGCGAGCGTGCCCCTCCCGCACCCGGCGGCCTGCCGTCCCGCCGCCACCGCGGCTGCCGCCGGGGTGCTGCTGCTGACCACGCTCGCGGGCATCCGCCCCGACGCCCCGGCCAAGGCCGTCACCCTGCGTCCCGTACGCGACGCGCCTCTGGGGGAGCTCGGACTCACGGGGCTGCGGGTCGCCGGAGCGCCGTTCTCGGTCCGGGTCAGCCGGCTCGGTCTGGCCATGGTCGAAGAGGCCGCCGACGGGCTGCAACTAGGAGCCTGACCTGGCAGTACGTGGCCCCGCACGGCGTCCGGGGAACGGACGGCGAGGCGCGGGTCCCACCGAAGTGGATCAGCCGACGAAGCGGTGGCGAAGGGAGTGTTTATCGTCAGGAAGACGACTATGATCGCCGCATGCCCTACGACCCGTCAGCCTTTCCGCCCTTCGCCGTCACTGTGGACCTGGTCGTGCTGACCGTGCGCCGCCACTCCCTGTGCGCGCTGGCGGTGCGCAGGGGCGAGCCGCCGTTTCAGGGCCGCTGGGCCCTGCCCGGCGGTTTCGTACGGGCCGACGAGGACCTGGCGCAGGCGGCGGCGCGGGAGCTGGCCGAGGAGACGGGACTGTGCGTCCACGACCCGGTCGCACCCTCCCAGGACAACGGCGCCCACCTCGAGCAGCTCGCGACGTACGGCGACCCCGAGCGCGACCCCCGGATGCGCGTGGTCAGCGTCGCCCACCTCGCGCTCGCTCCCGACCTGCCCGCACCAAGGGCGGGCGGTGACGCCAGCAACGCGCGCTGGGCGCCGGTCGAGGAACTGCTGGAGCAGGCTGGTTACGGCCATGACGGCGAGCCGGTGGCGCCGCTCGCCTTCGACCACGCCCAGATCCTGGCGGACGGGGTGGAACGGGCCCGCTCCAAGATCGAGTACTCGTCGCTGGCCACCGCGTTCTGTCCGCCCGAGTTCACCGTCGGCGAGCTGCGGCGCGTCTACGAGGCGGTGTGGAGCGTGGCGCTCGACCCGCGCAACTTCCACCGCAAGGTGACGGGCACGCCGGGCTTCCTCGTCCCCACCGGGGGCACGACCACCCGCCAGGGCGGCCGCCCCGCCCAGCTCTTCCGGGCCGGCGGCGCGACTCTCCTCAACCCCCCGATGCTGCGTCCCGAGGTGTGACGGCGAGCCCGGGCGGGACCCCGGGGCGAACGGCGAACAAGGGATCGACGGGGCCCGTCACCGCGTGCCCGGCAGGCCTTGCCATGCCCGAAAAACCGGATATGGCACGCTATCTTGCTACGGGTGATCCAGGCCTTCGGACTGACCAGCAACCCCCGCAAGGAGCTTCCGCCCGCCGTCGACGACGTCTCCTTCGAGGCGCGCGCGGGCCACGTCACCGCACTGCTCGGAGCAGCGGGCGCCGGCAAGACGACGACGCTCAGACTCATGCTCGAACTCCAGCACGGCCGTGGTCTCACGTACTTCAGAGGCCGGCCCCTGCACCGCATCGCCCATCCCTCACGAGAGGTCGGAGTCCTGCTGGGAGATGTGCCGGGGCACCCGGCCCGCACGGTTCGCGGCCATCTCCGCATGCTGTGCGCGGCGGCCGGGGTTCCCGTCCGGCGGGCCGACGAAGTCCTGGAGTCGGCCGAACTCGTGGGCCTGCGCGGCGAACGCCTCGGCACCCTTTCCCGCGGTATGGACCGACGCCTCGGACTGGCCTGTGCTCTGCTTCCCGATCCGCACACCCTGGTGCTCGACGACCCCGTGGGAGCGCTGTCCGCCGATGAGGCCCGTCGCCTCCACGGCGCGCTGCGTGCCCATGCCGCCCAGGGCGGCACCGTCCTGTTCGGTACGGCGGACCCCAAGGAGGCCGCGCGTACCGCCGATCACGTCGTCACGCTCGAACAGGGCAGAGTCGTCGCCGATCAGGAGGTGGCGGACTTCTCCCGTACACGTCTGCGCCCCCGCGTCGCGGTCCGCAGCCCGCACGCCGCCCGACTCGCCGCCCTGCTGACCAAAGAGGCACGCGCGGCCCGCCGTTCCGTCGAGGTCGTACGCGAAGGCGGCAACCGCCTGGCGGTGTACGGCAGTACCTGTGCCGACATCGGTGAGACGGCGTTCCGTCACGGGATCCTCGTACACCAACTGGCCGACGAGATCGGTGATATGGGCCCCGGGGCGGGCGCGATGCCCGCAGCCCGCCACCTGGGCGCCGAAGGCAGTCGGCCGCCTGAAGCGGGGAAACCGACCGCCCCGCAGGAGCCTCGGCCATCGACCGACGGGTCCACTGCCGCCGGGGAGCCGTCCCCAGTCGTCGACGCCCCACAGCCGCTGTCGGACGCGACGCGGCCGGGGGCGGCCGACGAAGCGCGGCCCTCGGCTGCCGAGGCGCTGCCGACGGTCGCCGGTACCCAGCGCACTGTCGGCGTTCCTGAGCCCCTCCCGGGGGCCTTCCAGCCCCTCCTCGATGGTCCTCGCCCCGGGGCCGGGGCCGGCGCCTTCCCGCCGCGCGCCGACGATCTTCGGCCCATCGGCAGTGCTGGGCAGGCGCCCGCCGCCACGGACCCAGGCGCCGACGCCGCCCCCGCCGTGCCCGCAGACGCTCGTGCTCCCGACCGTCGACCCGTGGCGGGGGTTACTTCTGCTCCTGGCGATGCGCCCGTGCCTGGGGATGCTTCTGCTCCGGACGATGCTCCTGTGGCGAGGGATGCTTCTGCTCCGGACGATGCCCCTGTGACCAGGGACACTCCAGTTCCCGGGGACGCCCGCGCCCTCGCCGCCCCCCGGCGCACACCGCGCCCGTACACCGCCCTCACCCCCGCAGCCGCGGACACCCGGAAGGCGGCGTCCTCGCTTCCGCCTCCCATCTCCGTCCGCTCCGCCCCCAGCCCCCTCAGCCCACTCCGCTACGAACTCCGCCGTGCGGTCGGCATCAGCACCGGGTTCGTCATCGGCGCCGTCGTCCTCGTCGTGTCCGCCGTCACCGCTGTGGTCCTGGCACGCGTCGGGCACACCCCGCAGCCACGACTCCTGGCCGCGTGGCCGCGGGAACTGCCGCTGCCGCCCGCGGCGCTCGGTGCGGGGCTGCTCGGTGCGCTCGCCTTCGGTGACGAGTTCCGCCATCCCGCCTTGGCGGCGGACCGTGGCACGGTGCCCCGCCGGATGGGGCTGCTGACCGCCAAACTCCTCGTATCCGCGGCCACCGCGCTGGTGCTGGCCGCCCTGACGGTCGGCTGCGACGCCGAAGTGCTTCATCTGTTCTACGGACCGGAGCTCGCGAGGGTTCCCGCCGACTGGCCCGCACTGACCGCTGGTTGGCTCGGACTCGTCGTCGGCTGCGCCTGGTCCGGTGTGCTTGCCGCGGGCGTCTTCCGGTCCACCACGGCCGGGCTCGCCGCGGTGGTCGCCGTCCCCGTCCTCGTCGTACCGCTCGTACAAAGGGTCTGGGAGGGCCCGTCCGTGCGGACCGCCGCCGGCTTCCCGATGAGGGTGCGCGAGGTCCTCCTGACGCAGTGGCCGTTCGGTGGCGAGCGGTATCTGGCCGAGGTGCTGGGCGTGATCGTCCAACCCGTCGGCAGTGCACTGACGTTGTCGCTGACCGCTCTGCTCTGCGCATACCTGCTCATGACCCTGCGTGGCAGGGTCCGATGACCCTCGCTCACCCTTCCGGTTCGACCGTGTGCGCAACTCCCCGGGGAAAGCCCATTTCTTTCCGATAAGGCGTCAATTGCGACGGGGTGAGCGATCACCCTTTCGTGTGCTTTTCACCAAAGACCTCAAGGGAGTTGAGGACGGCGCCGACAAAGGATGCGTGAGTACCCTTGCGCACACCATGATGACCGCCGCCCGCTCCGCCGACTCCGGCCTCGCGAACCCGGGCGAACTCGACCGCTACCCCTACGCCGAGGCGCCCGCCGTCGACCGCGTCGGGGTGCCTGCCTGGGAAGGGGTGGAGCCCGAGCTGGGCCGCGTGGGCCGGCGCACCGCGGGCAGCCGTGGCCGCGGACTGCACGGGCAACTCGTCCAGCAGCTGGGCCAGATGATCGTTTCGGGTGACCTGGGCGCCGACCGTCCGCTGGTGCCCGAGGAGATCGGCCAGCGTTTCGAGGTGTCCCGTACCGTCGTCCGTGAGTCCCTCCGCGTCCTGGAAGCCAAGGGACTGGTCAGTGCCCGCCCGAATGTCGGCACGCGCGTGCGTCCCGTCAGTGACTGGAACCTCCTCGACCCGGACATCATCGAATGGCGGGCGTTCGGGCCGCAGCGCGACGACCAGCGCCGCGAGCTCAGCGAACTGCGCTGGACGATCGAGCCCCTCGCCGCGCGCCTCGCCGCCGGACACGGGCGTGAGGACGTCCAGCAGCGTCTGTCCGACATGGTCGGGATCATGGGTCACGCCATGGGGCAGGGTGACGCGCTCACCTTCTCGCGTGCCGACGCCGAGTTCCACACGCTCCTCATCCAGATCGCGGGCAACCGCATGCTGGACCACCTGTCCGGGATCGTCTCCGCCGCCCTGCACGTCTCCGGCGGCCCGGTCACGGGCTGTGACCGGCCGAACGACGTGTCCCTGGCGCAGCACGGCAGGATCGTCGACGCCCTCGCCACGGGAGACGGCGCGGGGGCCGAGGCCGCCATGCGCCAACTTCTGACCGTCCACCCCGAGGTGGAACGCGTGGTGCCCGCCCCGCGCGAACACTGACCGCGTTCCGCCGCAACGGCGCGGGTCGGACACGCCAGACCCCTCCTATGGCAGTGATCGGCCGGTACGCCGCCACCGGACCCCGCGGAATCCTCGTGATTCCGCGGGGTCCGACGGTGTGATGAGAGGCTGAGCGTCCTGGTGCGGCCAGGTCGTACTCGTTGGTGACCTTGTTTGTCCGCGTCTGACCGATTTTGAACGCTTATGGGGTGTGACTCGGGCCACGCGGATTGGGCGTAACGCTCGTGGGAACAACGCGATGACCTAAGAGGTGACAGCCGCGGAGGGAATACGGACGCCGTTCATGGCGCTGTGCATCTCCCCGGCGCGCCCGCGCCGTCGGCCCACTCCCAAGCCGGCGGTCGGCCCCTGTCCGTCATGGATGGGGCCGGAAGCCGTTTTCCAACGTTCCGAGAGGTTGTTCGTGTCGGCCAGCACATCCCGTACGCTCCCGCCGGAGATCGCCGAGTCCGTCTCTGTCATGGCGCTCATTGAGCGGGGAAAGGCTGAGGGGCAGATCGCCGGCGACGACGTGCGTCGGGCCTTCGAAGCTGACCAGATTCCGGCCACTCAGTGGAAGAACGTACTGCGCAGCCTCAACCAGATCCTCGAGGAAGAGGGTGTGACGCTGATGGTCAGTGCCGCAGAGCCCAAGCGCACCCGTAAGAGCGTCGCAGCGAAGAGTCCCGCCAAGCGCACCGCCACCAAGGCGGTGGCGGCGAAGCCGGTGACCAGCAGGAAGGCCGCCGCCCCCGCTACCCCGGCGGCGCCCGCCACCGACCCCGCCGTCGAGGAAGAGACGCCCGCCAAGAAGGCGGCGGCCAAGAAGACGACCGCCAAGAAGGCGGCAGCGAAGAAGGCGACCGTCAAGAAGACGGCGGCCAAGAAGACCACCGCCAAGAAGGAAGACGGCGAGCTTCTGGAGGACGAGGCGGTCGAGGAGCCGAAGGCCGCGACGGAGGAGCCCGAGGGCACCGAGAACGCGGGTTTCGTACTGTCGGACGACGACGAGGACGACGCTCCGGCCCAGCAGGTCGCCGCGGCCGGCGCCACCGCCGACCCGGTCAAGGACTACCTCAAGCAGATCGGCAAGGTCCCCCTGCTCAACGCCGAGCAGGAGGTCGAGCTCGCCAAGCGCATCGAGGCGGGTCTGTTCGCCGAGGACAAGCTGGCGAACTCCGACAAGCTCGCGCCCAAGCTCAAGCGTGAGCTGGAGATCATCGCCGAGGACGGCCGCCGCGCCAAGAACCACCTCCTGGAGGCCAACCTCCGCCTGGTGGTCTCCCTGGCCAAGCGCTACACCGGCCGCGGCATGCTCTTCCTGGACCTCATCCAGGAGGGCAACCTCGGTCTGATCCGCGCGGTGGAGAAGTTCGACTACACCAAGGGCTACAAGTTCTCCACGTACGCCACCTGGTGGATCCGTCAGGCGATCACCCGCGCGATGGCCGACCAGGCCCGCACCATCCGTATCCCGGTGCACATGGTCGAGGTCATCAACAAGCTCGCGCGCGTGCAGCGCCAGATGCTCCAGGACCTGGGCCGCGAGCCCACCCCGGAGGAGCTGGCCAAGGAACTCGACATGACCCCGGAGAAGGTCATCGAGGTCCAGAAGTACGGTCGCGAGCCCATCTCGCTGCACACCCCGCTGGGCGAGGACGGTGACAGCGAGTTCGGTGACCTCATCGAGGACTCCGAGGCGGTCGTCCCGGCCGACGCGGTCAGCTTCACGCTCCTGCAGGAGCAGCTGCACTCCGTCCTCGACACCCTGTCCGAGCGCGAGGCGGGCGTCGTCTCCATGCGTTTCGGTCTCACCGACGGTCAGCCGAAGACCCTCGACGAGATCGGCAAGGTGTACGGCGTCACGCGTGAGCGCATTCGCCAGATCGAGTCGAAGACCATGTCGAAGCTGCGTCACCCGTCGCGCTCCCAGGTGCTGCGCGACTACCTCGACTAGGTCGCGGTCGTACGAGCGGTCATACGAGCGACAAGGCCCGGTTCCACCAGGTGGGGAACCGGGCCTTCGCGTTGACCAGCGGGTGCGCGGTACGGCGGGCTGGATCACTCTGGGTGTTCCATCACCACCTCGGAGTGAGGAGCCTGCATGCGTCGCCTCTTTGCCCGGGCACTGGCCCGGCCGCTGGTCCTGGCGGCCGCGGCGACCGCGATACCGCTGGTGTCCGCTGCCCCCGCGTCCGCCGACAGCATCGTCGTCGGAGGCTTTCCGGTCGAAGTGTCCGACAGCCCGTGGACCGTCGCCCTGTCCAGCCGTGACCGGTTCGGAGGTACGCGGGCGGGACAGTTCTGCGGGGGCGTGGCCGTCGGCCGCACCACCGTGCTCACGGCGGCACACTGCCTGGGCGAGGAGGTTCTGGGGTCGCCGCCCGAGCAGGTGCGCGACCTGAGGGTCGTCGCAGGCCGGACGGACCTGCTCTCGGACCAGGGCCAGGAGATTCCCGTCCGCGACGTCTGGGTGAACCCGGCGCACGACGACGTCAGCAACGCCGGTGACTTCGCGGTGCTCACCCTCTCCGAAGCCCTTCCCGCCGGCTCGGTCATAGGGATGGCGGCGGAGGGTGACCCCGCGTACGGGCCCGAGACGGGAGCGCTCGTCTACGGATGGGGCGACACCTCGGGTGCCGGGGACTACGCGAACGGCCTGCGGGCGGCGCGGGTGCGCGTGCTCCCCGACGCGCTCTGCGAGCGGGCGTATCCGGGAAGCGACGACGGACGGTATCTCGCCGACACCATGCTCTGTGCCGGCGAGGACGTAGGGGGCCGCGATGCCTGCCAGGGGGACAGCGGGGGTCCGCTGGTCGCCCAGGGGAGACTCATCGGGCTGGTGTCCTGGGGGAGCGGCTGTGGGCGCCCGGGCAGTCCCGGGGTGTACACGCGCGTCTCCGCCGTTCTGCGGACGCTGCGGTGGGACTCCGCCGCGCGGCAGCGCGAGGGCGTCTGACGGCCTCTGAGAGCCTTCCGGGCACGAGCACGGGCGGCCGCCTCCGGATTTCGGGGGCGGCCGCCCGTTCGTCGGCCTGTGCCGAGCTGGCTCGTCGTCGGGCGCGTAGCGTCAGCGCTCTTCCTCCGGGGAAGATTCCGGAACGGCCGTCAGCCGCTCCGTCTCGTCCTGTATCTCAGCGGCGATCTTCTTGAGTTCCGGCTCGAACTTGCGCCCATGGTGGGCGCAGAAGAGCAGTTCTCCGCCGCTCAGCAGGACGACGCGCAGGTATGCCTGGGCGCCGCAGCGGTCGCAGCGATCAGCGGCCGTCAGCGGGCTTGCGGAAGTCAGAACAGTAGTCACGTCGCCTCTTCTCTAGCTCGACGAGCTGTCGTACCAGGGTCAACATCCAACCAGCCCCAAAACGTTCCCGCTCGTGGCTTTTCCTCGAAAAAACTTTCCGAGGGGCAGGCTGTTGCCGGTTGGCGGCGAATGTGCCGTATTGCGTGTCTCTGTGTCGTACGGGTTCGCGCAGTCGGTCAGTGTCAGTCCCGCCGGCTGGGTTGCCGGTTTGTTCATGAGGACGTGCCCGGAGCCTAAATGGTTCATGCCTCGAAGGGAACGTGATGTGTACTTCACCCCATCGAGGGATCGAACAGGTATGCGACGCTGGACTAGGGTGTGTCCTCGACGAGGGTGGCGTTACAACGGCTCTACCAGGCCTCGGTACCCTCTGACCGGTGAACCGAGCCGCGCCCTTACCCAGCGGGGCCCCATCTGAAATTCAGCGAGGAGCGAACCGCGTGACCGCCGAGACATCCGTGCCGTCCACTGCGCTGCTGGCAGGAGCAGACCGGGACGGATCCAACTACACCGCGCGGCACCTGCTCGTCCTCGAAGGGCTCGAGGCCGTACGCAAGCGTCCGGGCATGTACATCGGATCGACCGACAGCCGTGGCCTGATGCACTGCCTGTGGGAGATCATCGACAACTCCGTCGACGAGGCCCTCGGCGGTTACTGCGACCACATCGAGGTGATCCTCCACGACGACGCGTCGGTGGAGGTCCGGGACAACGGCCGGGGCATCCCGGTCGACGTCGAGCCCAAGACCGGCCTGTCCGGTGTCGAGGTCGTCATGACCAAGCTGCACGCCGGCGGCAAGTTCGGAGGCGGCTCGTACGCGGCCTCCGGCGGTCTGCACGGCGTCGGCGCATCCGTGGTGAACGCCCTGTCCGCCCGGCTGGACATCGAGGTGGACCGCAGCGGGCACACCAACGCCATCAGCTTCCGGCGTGGTGTTCCGGGCGCGTTCACCGGGCGGGGTCCGGACGCCAAGTTCGAGGCCGGGAGCGGGCTGCGCAAGGCCAAGAAGATCCCCAAGAGCCGCACCGGCACGCGCGTGCGGTACTGGGCCGACCGCCAGATCTTCCTCAAGGACGCCAAGCTCTCCCTGGACACGCTGCACCAGCGGGCCCGCCAGACCGCCTTCCTGGTGCCTGGGCTGACCATCGTCGTCCGCGACGAGTTCGGCCTCGGCGACGGCGGCAGCAAGGGCGAGGAGTCCTTCCGCTTCGACGGCGGTATCAGCGAGTTCTGCGAGTTCCTGGCCAGTGACAGGCCCGTCTGCGACGTCCTCCGCTTCAGCGGGAACGGTAGTTTCAAGGAGACGGTCCCCGTGCTCGACGAGCACGGCCAGATGACGCCCACCGAGGTCACCCGCGACCTCGGCGTCGACGTCGCGATGCGCTGGGGCACCGGTTACGACACCACCCTCAAGTCGTTCGTCAACATCATCGCCACGCCCAAGGGCGGCACCCACGTCGCGGGCTTCGAGCAGGCGGTGGCGAAGACGATGAACGAGGTGCTGCGGACCAAGAAGATGCTGCGCGTCGCCGAGGACGACATCGTCAAGGACGACGCCCTGGAGGGCCTCACGGCGGTCGTGACGGTCCGCCTGGCCGAGCCGCAGTTCGAAGGGCAGACCAAGGAGGTCCTCGGCACCTCGGCCGCCCGTCGCATCGTGAACAACGTCATCACCAAGGAACTCAAGGCGTTCCTGACCTCCACCAAGCGCGACGCCGCTCAGCAGGCCCGCGTGGTCATGGAGAAGGCCGTCGCCGCGGCCCGTACCCGCATCGCGGCCCGTCAGCACAAGGACGCCCAGCGCCGCAAGACGGCCCTGGAGTCCTCCTCGCTGCCCGCGAAGCTCGCCGACTGCCGCAGCGACGACGTCGACCGCAGTGAGCTGTTCATCGTCGAGGGCGACTCCGCGCTCGGTACGGCGAAGCTCGCCCGGAACTCCGAGTTCCAGGCGCTGCTGCCGATCCGCGGCAAGATCCTCAACGTCCAGAAGTCGTCCGTGACCGACATGCTGAAGAACGTCGAGTGCGGCGCGATCATCCAGGTCATAGGAGCGGGTTCGGGCCGCACCTTCGACATCGACGCGGCCCGCTACGGCAAGATCATCATGATGACCGATGCCGATGTGGACGGCTCCCACATCCGGACCCTGCTGCTGACCCTGTTCCACCGCTACATGCGGCCCATGGTGGAGGCGGGCCGGGTCTTCGCCGCGGTGCCGCCGCTGCACCGCATCGAGCTCGTCCAGCCGAAGAAGGGGCAGGACAAGTACGTCTACACGTACTCGGACCGCGAGCTGCGCGACACTCTCATGGAGCTCCAGAGCAAGAACATCCGGTACAAGGACTCCATCCAGCGCTACAAGGGTCTGGGTGAGATGGACGCCGACCAGCTGGCGGAGACGACCATGGACCCACGGCGCCGCACCCTGCGCCGCATCAACCTCACCGATCTGGACTCCGCCGAGCAGGTCTTCGACCTGCTGATGGGCAACGACGTGGCTCCCCGCAAGGAGTTCATCTCCAGCTCGGCGGCGACGCTGGACCGGTCGCGCATTGACGCGTAACCGTGCGTAACCGCTGAGCCGGGCCCGGGGTGTCGAAAACCCCGGCCCCACCCCGTCCCCCCAGCCCCCCCCCCCCCTCCCCACCCCCCCCCCCCCCCCACCTCTCCCGTCCCTCCCCCCGAAAAACCACG
>NZ_JBHJRX010000008.1:74397-172932 GCF_042268605.1 Streptomyces sp. NPDC056296
GGAAGATAGTTGGGGGGGGGGGGGGGGGGGGCGGGGGGGGGGGGGGGGGGGGGGGAGGGGGGGGGGGGGGGGGGGGGGGGGGGGGGAAGGGGGGGGGGGGTCTGGGTTCGGCAACACCCCGGCCCCGGCTCGGTCCGCGAGGCCCTGCCCACGTCTCACGACGTCTCTCCCGTCCCGATCTCTCCGGTCCCGCTCACGGAGACACGATGTCCGGGAGGCGGTGCGTCATGCGCACGGGAAGGAGCTCGTGCGGCCACCACGGGGCACAGTCACCTGATGGGGTGAAGCGCGAGGGGAAGAAGAGTCGGGGATCTTCCCGTTCTGTCCATCCTTGGGCATGCAGCCAAGCAACGACCGCCTCAGCGGTGTCCGGGGTGGTCCCGAAAGCGGGGTCGACCACCGCGACGCCCCGGACGGCGCCTCCGCCGAGGTGCCTTCGAGTCCGGGGTACGACGACCCGTGGTACGACGCCCTCGCCTCCGGCTGGGGCGAGTCGGCCGGCACGGTGGTACCCGAGCCCGCGCTGCCCTCGACGCGCCGGGAACCGGTGGGAGAGCCGCCCAGGGGCGCGGCCGACGTGTACCTGGAGGTGCAGCGCAGCGAGGCCTTCCAGGAGGTCCGCAGCCGGTACCGGCGGTTCGTGGTGCCGGCGGTGGCCGCCTTCTTCACGTGGTACGTCGCCTATGTGGTGGCCGCCACGACGGCGCCCGCGCTGATGGCCCGGCCGGTGGCCGGAGCGGTGAACGTGGCGATGGTCGCCGGACTCGGGCAGTTCCTCACCACGTTCCTTCTCACCTGGGCGTACGCCCGGCACGCCCGGCTGCGCAGGGACCGGGCCGCGCTCGAACTGCGCTGGGACACCCAGGAACTGACGCGCGGAGTGCGAGGCGGTGCGTCGTGACGGGCGACCACCAGACGCTGGCGCTGCTGCTGTTCAGCACATTCGTCGCCGTCACCCTGGCGATCACCACGTGGGTGAGCCGCAGAAGGCAGGGCTCGGCGGAGGAGTTCTACGCCGGAGGGCGCCTGTTCTCCCCGATGGAAAATGGTTTCGCCATCGCCGGCGACTACATGTCGGCCGCTTCCTTCCTCGGCATCTCGGGGCTCATCGCGCTCTACGGCTACGACGGCATGCTGTACTCGGTGGGCTTCCTGGTCGCCTGGCTCGTCGTGCTGTTCCTCGTCGCCGAACTGGTGCGCAACTGCGGGAGGTACACCCTCGCCGACGTCGTGGCGGCACGGATGCGGGAGCGACCGGTTCGGATCGCGGCCGGAACCTCCTCGGTCACCGTGTCCGTCATGTATCTGGTGGCCCAGATGGTGGGCGCGGGCAGTCTGGTCGCACTGCTGCTCGGCGGTACGACCGAGACGGCGCGGACCTGGACGGTCATCGGCGTCGGCGCCCTCATGGTGATCTACGTGTCGCTCGGAGGGATGCGGGCCACCACCTGGATCCAGATCGTGAAGGCAGTGCTGCTGCTCGGCGGCACCGTGGCACTGACCGCGCTCGTCCTGGTGCGCTTCCACGGCGACTTCGACCGGCTGCTGCGCACGGCGGCCGAACGCAGCGGTCACGGCGAGGCGTTCCTGGCGCCCGGGCTGGCGTACGGCGGGGACTGGACCTCGCGCTTCGACTTCATCAGCCTGGGGCTCGCCCTGGTACTGGGCACGGCCGGGCTGCCGCACATCCTGTCCCGCTTCTACACCGTGCCCACGGCCCGGGCCGCGAGGCGGTCAGTCGTCTGGTCGATCGGCCTCATCGGCGGCTTCTACCTGATGACGATCGTGCTCGGGTTCGGTGCCGCCGCCCTGGTCGGACCGGGTGCGGTACGAGCGTCGAACGCCGCCGGGAACACGGCGGTCCCGTTGCTGGCCCTCGATCTGGGCGGCGGCGCGGGGTCCACCGGGGGAACGGTTCTGTTCGCGGTCGTCGCCGCCGTCGCGTTCGCCACCATCCTCGCGGTGGTCGCCGGTATCACCCTGGCCTCCTCGGCGTCCGTGGCCCACGACCTGTACGCGTCCCTGCGGCGCCGCGACGCGAAGCCGCGCAGCGAGGTCGCCGTGGCGCGTATCGCAGCCGTCGGTATCGGCGCCGTGGCGATCGCTCTCGGCCTGCTCGCCCGCGACCTCAACGTCGCCTTCCTGGTGGGCCTCGCCTTCGCCGTCGCCGCGTCCGCAAACCTGCCGGTGCTGCTCTATTCGCTGTTCTGGCGCGGCTTCACCACGCGCGGCGCCGTGTGGTCCGTCTACGGCGGCCTCGTCCCGTCCGTGGTGCTCGTGCTGCTGTCTCCCGTGGTTTCGGGCAGCCCGGAGTCGCTGTTCCCGGGTGTCGACTTCCAGTACTTCCCCCTGCAGAACCCCGGCCTGGTCTCGATCCCGCTGGGCTTCCTCGCGGGCTGGCTCGGCACGGTCACCTCGCGGGAGGTCCCGGACGAGGCCAAGCACGCCGAGACGGAGGTGCGGTCGCTGACCGGGGCGGGGGCCGTGTAGGAGACGGCGCCGCGATCGGCCCGACGCTCCTCAGGGGCGGGTCGCCCACTCGTAGCGGTGCTCCGGACGGCCGGCGTCGCCGTACTTGAGGGTCAGCCTGGCCCGCCCCGTGCGCTCCAGGAGCTTCAGATAGCGCTGAGCGGTCTGGCGGCTCACCCCGGTCCGTTCGGCGATCTCCTGGGCGGAGAGCGCCCCGTCGGCCTTGATCAGGCACTGGCGTACCAGCTCGGCGGTGGTGGGGGAGTGCCCCTTGGGCAGCCCCGGCTCCGACGGTGCCGACAGGGCGCCGAAGATGCGGTCGACCTCCGCCTGCTCCGCCTCACCACCGCCGTCGAGAGTGCGCCGCAGCGCCGCGTACGCCTCGAGCTTGGCGCGCAGCCCGGCGAACGCGAACGGCTTGACCAGGTACTGCAGGGCACCCTGGCGCATCGCCGCCTGGACGGTCGACACGTCCCGTGCCGCCGTCACCATGATCACGTCGGTCTGGACGCCCCGCCGCCGCATCTCCTGGACGACCTCCAGACCGGTCCGGTCGGGCAGGTAGTGGTCCAGCAGGATCAGGTCCAGGCGGGGCAGCGTCTCCACCCTGTGCAGCGCCTCCAGCGCGCTGTGGGCCTCGCCGGCGACGTGGAAGCCCGGGACCTTCTCGACGTAGGCGGCGTTGACCCGCGCGACCCGCGTGTCGTCGTCCACCACCAGGACCTCGATCATCGGGACTCCTCCTCGGCAGCTGTGTTCACGGGGGCGGTGATGGTGACGGCGGGGGCTGTGAGGGCGGGGTCCAGGTCCGGTTCGGTCAGTGCCTCGGGCAGGACGACGACGAACTCCGCGCCCCCGCCGTGCGCCTCACGGACGATGGCGCTGCCGCCCTGTCGCTCGGCCAGCCTGCGTACCAGCGACAGCCCGATGCCGCGCTGACGGTGCGCCGGCGGCTCCTTGGTGGACCATCCCGCCGTGAACACCAGCTCACGGTGTTCCGCCGGAATTCCGGGCCCGGTGTCACGCACCCGGAGCGTGGCGGCACGTCCCCGCGCACGCAATTCGACCTCCACGCGCGCGTGCGGCTCGCCCGCGACGGCGTCGAGTGCGTTGTCGACCAGGTTGCCGACGACCGTGACGAGCCCTCCGGGGTCGACCAGACGGTCGGGCAGTCGCGTCCGGTCGGACACCCACAGCACGACTCCGCGTTCGGCCGCGACGGTCGCCTTGCCGACGAGCAGGGCGGCGAGGAGGGGGTCCTGGATCCGCTCGGTGATCTGCTCCGCGGTGACCCGGTGGTCGCCGACCACCTCGCCGACGAACTCCACGGCGTCGTCGTACATCTCCAGTTCGAGCAGCCCCAGCAGGGTGTGCATGCGGTTGGCGTGCTCGTGGTCCTGCGCGCGCAGGGCGTCGATCAGGCCGCGCGTCGAGTCCAGTTCCCGGCCGAGCTGCTCCAGCTCGGTGCGGTCACGCAGGGTGGCGACGGCCCCGCCGTCGTCCGTGGGCATGCGGTTGGCGACCAGGACCCGCTGGCCGCGGACGGTCAGCAGGTCGGTTCCGGCCACCCGGCCGGCCAGGACGTCGGCCGTACGCCCCTCGCCGAGCGCCTCGTCGGGGGAGCAGCCGACGGCCTCGCCGCCGATGCCCAGCAGGCGTTGCGCCTCGTCGTTGAGCAGGCGCACCCTGCCGCCGCGGTCCAGGGCGACGACACCCTCCCGGATGCCGTGCAGCATGGCCTCGCGCTCCGCGAGCAGCCCCGCGATGTCCGAGAAGGCAAGGTCACGGGTCTGGCGCTGGACCCGGCGCGAGATCAGCCAGGCTGCCAGCGCGCCCACGGCCAGCGCGCCGCCGGCGTATGCGAACAGCCCGGGGATGGCGTGGATCAGCCGGGCCCGGACGCTGTCGTACGCGATGCCGACCGAGACCGCGCCGACGATGTCGCCGTCGCCGTCGCCGTCACGCAGCGGCACCTTGCCGCGCGCGGACCGCCCCAGAGTGCCGTCGTCGATCTCCATGATCTCGCGGCCCGCCAGCGCCTGCCCGGGGTCGGTCGACACGACGTCGCCGATCCGGTCCGGATCGGTGTGCGACCATCGCACGCCCTGCCGGTCCATCACGACGACGTACTCCGCCTCGGTGGCCTTCCGGATCCGCTCCGTTTCCCGCTGCACCGGGCCGTTCGGCGTCGGCCGGGTGGTCCGCAGGTCCTGGACGACCTGCGGCTGCTGCGCGGTGGTCTGCGCGATCGCGAGAGCACGGCGCATCGCCTGGTCGTCCAGCTGGTCACTGAGCGGCGCCAGGAACAGCCCGGTCGCGAGTACGGCGACTCCCGCGGCGATCGCCAGCTGCATCAGCAGCACCTGCGAGAACACCCGCCGTGGCAGGCCGAGGCGCAGGCGGCGTACGGGGGGAGTGGGGCTCATACCCATGACGGTACGTGGGAGGTGGCGGCATGCCGTACGGGGTGTGGCGCGGATCTCCCGAGCGCTCCGGAGCGAGTGACTCGGCCGGGCCTCGCCGTCCCGCGTCCGTGTTGTTCACCCAGGGGGCTCGCGTCGTTCCCCCGGGCGGCTTGTGCCGCGTTCCCCTTCCCGGGCGCTTGAGCTGCCTTTCCGGGGGCTTGGGCCGCTCTCCCGGCTCGCACGCCGTTTCCCGAGCCGTCGCTGCCACTACGGGCCGGCTCCGCTCGCCCTCGGGACCGGAACGTCAGCTCGCCAGCGCCGCCGTCACCGACAGTTCGCGCACCGCCGTGACCTCCATCCGCGCCGGCGAGCCCAGCACCGAGGCCCCGCAGCTCTCCGGACGCGCCGGCGCCGACGCGCCCTGCGTGACGGTGACCCGCCAGTGCCGGCCGTCGGTGTGGGCCAGGGTCACCTCCCAGCGCGGTGCGGCACCGTCCGTCCGTACGACGTTCAGCGCCTGGGCCGCGTCCTCGTTCACGGTGGCGCGCACGGCCAGCTCGGCTGCCTGGCCGGGGCGCTCCCACGCGGAGTTCCCGCGGCAGCCCTCGACGACGATCCGTCCCTGCGCCGCACCGTGCAGGATCTCCTTGACGGTGTGGGCCTGGACCCGGCCGTACGCGTATCCGTGGGGCAGCACGAGCACCGCCGGCGAGAAGCGGTGGCCACCCAGATGGGTGACCTCCCACACGTCCTCGGCCCCGGACGCCGCGAGCTCGGCCGCCAGCGGCCTGCCGAGGAGCGCGCAGCACCGGTCGCGCTTGCCGTTGGTGCAGACGAGAGCGAGCGGGGCGCCCGGGTGGGGACCGCCTTCGAGGGCCGAGTCGAAGGTACGGCGATCGCCCCTGCCGAGCGCGGCGAAATCGAGGCCGAGCAGTCGGCGGGGGTCGGTGAGCCTTGTGGTGTGCAACCACACGTTTCCCGGCACCGTGTGGGCCGCGTACACCCGGCGCTCGGCGGGGGTGCCACGGTCCGCGTCCGCGTGGCGCCCGGGCCGGCGGATGAGCGCGATGCGCACGCCCGTACCCTTCACCGCCGCCTCCAGGGCGCGCCCCAGCGCGGGGTCCAGGTGACTCGAAGTGAGCGCCTTGGCGCCCCACGGGCCGGGTTGTTCGAGCAGCAACCAGGTCCTCGCGACGGGTGCGGTGCCCGAAACGGGCTCGTCGAGGTTCCGGGAGACGGTTGAGCACGTACTCACAGAGGTGAGCCTAACCTGACTTGAGCCGCGGTGACTTCCAGCCGCGCCTGAACCGCTACTCCGGCAGTGGCTGTGGCGGCCTCGGACCCGAGTAGTGCCCGCTCGGACGCATACGCAGGGGGCGCTCCCCGTACTCCTCCAGCGCATGCGCGATCCAGCCCGCCGTACGGGCCACGGCGAAGATCGTCTCGGCTGCTGCGGGGAGCATGCCGCAGGACGCGGTGAGCACGGCGAGCGCCAGGTCGACGTTGGCGTTCAGCGGCGTGTGGCGCGCTGCGGTGGCCTGGAAGTCACGGGCCGCCGCGAGTGCGGGCGCCGCCCGGGGGATGTCGTCCAGGAGCGCGAAGAGGGCACGCGCGCGTGGGTCCTCGCCGGGGTAGAGCCGGTGGCCGAGTCCCGGGATGCGGCGCCCGGCCCGCAGTTCCTCCGCCACCACCGGCGCCGCGCTGCCCTGTTCGAGCACCTCCAGCAGCAGCCGGTGGGCGAGGCCGCCGGCCGCGCCGTGCAGTGGGCCCTCGATCACGCCGAGCCCGGCTGACACGGCCGCGTAGGCGTGTGCCCGGGCCGACGCGGCGACGCGCACGGCGAGTGTGGAGGCGGCCAGGTCGTGGTCGACGAGCAGGGAGAGCGCCGTGTCGAGGGCGTGCAGCGCCGCCTCGTCGGCGGGCCGTCCGCTGAGCCGCGTCCACAGGCGATGGGCGAGGGAGCCCTGGTCGTGGCCGGTGCGCAATACGGGCGGCAGCGCGGCGACGAGAGTGGGGATGAGGACGCGCGCGGTGCCCAGCACGGCCTCCTCGGACAGGTCGAAGCGGAGTGGGTCCGCGGCCGCGGCGGCGATGGCGGCCACGCGCAACCGGTCGGTGGGACCGGCGTGCTCGGGCAGCGCGTCGACGGCCCGGCGGGCGACGGCCACGGAGGTCTCGGGCGCGGTGAAGGCGATGCCGGGGCGCAGCCGCCCGGTCCAGAGCCACTCGGCCACCTCTTCGTAACTGTGGCGCATGGCGAGTTCGACGGCGTCGACGCCCCGGTAGTAGAACCGGTCGCTCTCGATGAGCGTGATGCGGGTGCGTACGGCCAGCTCCTGGCCGGAG
This sequence comes from Streptomyces sp. NPDC056296, assembly GCF_042268605.1. Classification (NCBI taxonomy): domain Bacteria; kingdom Bacillati; phylum Actinomycetota; class Actinomycetes; order Kitasatosporales; family Streptomycetaceae; genus Streptomyces; species Streptomyces sp. NPDC056296. Next base: position 81,618 of record NZ_JBHJRX010000008.1, read on the forward strand.
GCCGCAGGGGTGCCGCTGTCACGCCGGTTGCGCCGGGCGAGCGCCCGCACCTCCTTCGCGTCGAAGGTGCTGCCCCGGCCGCCCGGCGAGCGTCGGCTGCCGAGCTGGCCGCGGCTGACGTACGCGTACACGGTCTCGGGTTTGACCCCGAGCAGTTCGGCCGCCTCCTTGGTGGTCAGGCGCCGTTCGCCGGCGGCGGGGTGCTCGGGCTCTTGATCGCGCATGGGGGTCACCGTATCGATCGTGACGGTTGCCTTGGTCTGCCCATTGGTTCTGTGTATTGATTCAATCAATATTGACAGAGGGCGAGTCAACTATAGACAGTGAATTCAAGACCAGGGAGGTAATCATGTCCGTCAACAGAACCGCAGCCGCCGCAACGCTCGTCGACGTGCCGCGAGGGCTCGCGGGTGTCGTGGTGGCCGACACCGAGGTCGGTGACGTGCGGGGGCTCGAGGGCTTCTACCACTACCGCCAGTACTCGGCCGTCGAGCTCGCTCAGAGCCGTGGCTTCGAGGACGTCTGGCACCTCCTGGTCCACGGCGAACTGCCGGACGCCGGGCGCGGTGCCGCCTTCGCCGCCGAGACCGCGGCCCTGCGTCGGCTCCCCGACGAGGTACGCACGGCACTGCCCGCCGTCGCCGCGGCCGGTGGACGTTCCGGTCCGCTCACCGGGATGCGCACGGCCCTCTCGCTGCTCGGTGCGGCCCAGGGCTTCAAACCCGTGTACGACCTGTCGGCCGACGAGCGCCGCCAGGACACCCTCGTGGCCGCCGCGGCCGTACCGACACTGCTCACCGCGCTGCACCGGTTGGGGCGGGGACTCGAACCCGTGGAGCCTCGCGAGGATCTGTCGTTCGCCGCCAACTACCTCTACATGCTGACCGGTACGGAGCCGGACGAGCAGCGGACGCGGGCGATCGAGCAGTACCTGATCTCCACCGTTGATCACGGCTTCAACGCGTCGACCTTCACCGCGCGGGTCATCGCCTCGACGGGTGCGGACGTTGCCGCGTGCCTCGCCGGGGCGGTGTCGGCGTTGTCCGGCCCGCTGCACGGCGGGGCGCCCAGCCGGGCGCTGGACACCCTGGACGCGATCGGCACTCCCGACCGCGTCGATACCTGGATCCGAGAGCGGGTGCTCGCGGGTGACCGCATCATGGGGTTCGGTCACGCGGTCTACCGCACGGAGGACCCGCGCTCCCGGATGCTACGAGAGGTGGCGCGGCGGTTCGGCGGTCCGCGCGTGGAGTTCGCCGTCGAGGTGGAGCGGCAGGTCGAGGCGATCCTCGCGGAGCTGAAGCCGGGGCGCGAGCTCCACACCAACGTCGAGTTCTACGCGGGCGTGGTCATGGAACTGTGCGGTCTGCCGCGCGAGATGTTCACGCCGACGTTCGCGGCGGCGCGGGTGGTGGGCTGGAGCGCGAACATCCTGGAGCAGGCACGGGACTCGAAGATCATCCGGCCGGCGGCGCGGTATGTGGGGCCGGGGGCGCCGGTCGGGGTGCCTGCGGCGGGCTGAGGAGTGCGTGCGGCCTGGTGCCGTTCTGGCGCCAGGCCTCATCGGTGGGGCCGTCGAGCGGGACGGGGTGCCGAGGGCTCGACGGACGGCTGGTCCGGCGCGGGGGACGGTTGCGTGCGGCCGGGACGGCGTGACGGGGCACGGGTCGGGTGGTGGACGCGTGCCCGCGGGAGGTCAGGCGTCGGGGATGTCCGCCTTGGCGCGGATCAGGGTCTCCCTGCTGATGACCACGATGCGTTCATAGCCCGCACGGGAGGCATCGGCGGGGAGTTCGCGCTCCAGGGTCTCGGTGGCCTCGGTGCCGATGACGGCGAAATTGCCGTCGCTCAGCTCGAAGAGGTCCGGACAGCTGGCTCCCGAGGTACTGCCGCGCGAGCTTGGAGGCACACCGATGCGGCGCACGATTTTCAAGGGGTACCGGTCCTTACAGGTTGGGCACTGTGCTGGGGAGCACGTTACTGGGATCGGTGGGGCCGGTGTGACTGCATGGCCGAAAGACACTCGTGAGAACCATTTCCCTCCTGAGATTGACCCGCAGCCCCGAGCCTCAGACGGACGGGGGCGTGCCCACCACCCACCACTCGTCCGTGTCGGCCTCGTCCAGATCCCTGATGAGCCCGTCCACCATGCCGCCCATGCGTGACTCGGTGGATGTCGCCTTGAGCGACGCCCGCTGCTCCTTCGAGGCCTCCCAGTACTCCCGCATCAGCGGGGTCTGGAAGAGCTCACGCAAGCGCCCGAACAACTCCTCCTGATCCAGGAGGCCCGCTTCGTAGAGGTGGTAGAGGTTGACGTACCACGCGTTCGCGTAGAAGAACTGGCGTCGCTTCTGCGCCGGGATTCCCTTGTCGTACGTGTCGATGACCTCGGCCAGGGAGGGGTCGTCGATCGCCCTGGCCAGCAACTCCCAGTGCATGCGCTGCTGATGCTGCAGCGACTTGCGCCGGATCGCCAGCTCTTCCAGCTCCAGCTGTCGCTCGTGCAGACGGGCCTTTTCCAGCCCTCGCCGGCGCGCGGCCAGCGTCACCCCCGTGGCGAGCAGCATGCCGGCCGCGGCGGAGCCGAACCTCCCCGTGATGTTCTTCCGTGTGACCATGTCAACCCCCGAATCAGGCGACCGCCCGCCGGTCGTCGAGTGCGGGTCGGCTGACGGGGACCGGCGAGCGATGTCGTGGCGCTGCCGCCTCCAGAGTGCCGAGCGGCGCTGACCGGCGGGGAGGCGGAGAGGCGGCGCACGGAGGGAAGCGAGGGTCGCACGGTCCGGCGCCATGCAAAACGTCTGCCCAGCATGTGCTGCTAACAATCGTTCACTCCGCGGGCACTCCGCCGGCTCGTATCCTGATCAGGCAGTTCCGTACGTGGGTGTACGCCCCGCCGCGGGCCGGCGTACGCGTAGGTGAGAGAGAGGTCGCACGGTGGGGCATCGCCCGACTCCGCAGCAGATCCCGGTCGTCGTACTCGCCGGATTCCTCGGCTCCGGAAAGACCACACTCCTCAACCATCTCCTGCACCGCAGCGGCGGCAGCCGTATCGGTGCCATCGTCAATGACTTCGGCTCGATCGAGATCGACGCGATGGCCGTCGCCGGCGCACTCGGCGACTCCAGCGTGTCACTCGGCAACGGGTGCCTGTGCTGTGCCGTCGACGCGAGTGAACTGGACGGTTACCTGGAGCGGCTAGCCCGCCCCGACGCCGGCGTCGACGTCATCGTGATCGAGGCCAGCGGTCTCGCCGAGCCACAGGAACTCGTGCGCATGCTCCTCGCCAGCGAGCAGCCCGGGGTCGTCTACGGCGGACTCGTCGAGGTCGTCGACGCCGCGGAGTTCGACGACACGCGCGCCAAGCATCCCGAGATCGACCGGCACCTGGCGCTGGCGGACCTGGTCGTGGTCAACAAGACCGACCGGGCCCCGGACGCCGAGCGGGTGCTCACGCTCGTACGGTCGCTCGGCGACCGCGCCGCCGTCGTGCCCGCGAGCTACGGCCGTATCGACCCCGAGTTCCTCTACGACTGCCGACCGAGCGAGGAGCGCGTGGGGCAGCTGGCCTTCGACGACCTGCACGACTACTCCAGGGGCGGCGCACACGCCGAGCATCTGCACGCCGCCTACGACACCCTGTCGTTCGTCTCCGACCTCCCGCTCGACCCGCGCCGGCTCATGAGGTTCCTCGACAGCCGTCCGGAGGGCCTGTACCGGATCAAGGGGTACGTCGACTTCGGCCCGTACGACACGCAGAACCGGTACGCCGTCCACGCCGTGGGGCGCTTCCTGCGCTTCTACCCGGAGCCCTGGGCGCCCGCCGACGCCCGCCGCACCCAGCTCGTGCTCATCGGCTCCGGCATCGACGCGCCGGCCCTCGGCGAGGAACTCGACGCGTGCCGCGAGGACGCCGACGCCCCACGGGCCGACGAGCACGGCATGTGGGGCGTCCTGCGCTACGTACCGGGCCCCGACGGCGAGGAGCCCGACGCCGAGGAACCCGGCGGCGATGAACCGCCGCCCGGTTCCCAGGACGGGTCCTAGACGGCCGGTCCCGCCACCACCGACACCGCCTTCGGCAGCGACACGCCCGAGCCGTCGCGGCGCGGGTCGATGTCCGGGAGCTGGGCGGGGGTGCCGTTCTTCTGCGCGGCGAGTGCCGGGGTGGCGCCCACCCAGGCGAAGGCCAGGCAGTCCTCGCCCTTGAGGAACCGCTGGCAGCGCACGCCGCCTGTGGCGCGGCCCTTGCGCGGATACTGGTCGAACGGCGTGAGCTTGGCCGTGGTCTGAACGGAGTCGTCCAGCGTGCCGCGCGAACCGGCGACCGTGAACACCACCGCCTCCGCGGCCGGGTCCACCGCCGTGAAGGAGATGACCTTCGCGCCGTCGGCGAGCTTGACGCCCGCCACACCGCCCGCCGGACGGCCCTGCGGGCGGACCTGCGAGGCCTGGTAGCGCAGCAGCTGCGCGTCGTCCGTGACGAAGACCAGGTCCTCGTCGCCGGTGCGCAGCTCGGCGCCGCCGACGATCCGGTCGCCCTCCCTGAGGGCGATGACCTCCAACTCGTCCTTGTGGGACGGGTAGTCGGGCACCACACGCTTGACGACACCCTGTTCCGTACCGAGCGCCAGGCCGGGCGAGGACTCGTCCAGCGTGGTCAGGCAGACGACCGCCTCGTCGTCCTCCAGGGTCACGAACTCCGCCAGCGGCGCGCCACCCGACAGGTTCGGCGTCGGCATGGGCTCCGGCAGCTGGGGCAGATCCACGACGTTCACCCGCAGCAGGCGCCCGGCCGACGTCACCACGCCCACCTCGCCGCGTGCCGTGGCCGGCACCGCCGAGACGATCAGGTCGTGCTTGACGCGCTTGGCGCCGGCCTCCGTGACGAGGGGGTCGGCGTTCGCGGTGCGGGCCAGCAGGCCCGTCGAGGACAGCAGCACCCGGCACGGATCGTCCGCGACCTGGAGCGGAACGACGGCGACCGGGGCGCCGGACGACTCCAGCAGCATCGTACGGCGGTCGGTGCCGAACTTCTTGGCCACCGCGGCCAGTTCGGTCGAGACCAGCTTGCGCAGCTCCGCGTCCGAGTCGAGGATCCGGGTCAGCTCCTCGATCTCCGCGTTCAGCCGCTCCTTCTCCGACTCCAGCTCGATGCGGTCGAACTTGGTGAGCCGGCGCAGCGGCGTGTCCAGGATGTACTGGGTCTGGACGTCGCTGAGCGAGAAGTGCTCCATCAGGCGCTGCTTGGCCTGTGCGGAGTTCTCGCTGGAGCGGATGAGGCGGATGACCTCGTCGATGTCGACCAGGGCGGTGAGCAGGCCCTCGACCAGGTGCAGACGGTCACGCTTCTTGCTCCGGCGGAACTCGCTGCGGCGCCGTACGACGTTGAAGCGGTGGTCGAGGTAGACCTCCAGCAGCTCCTTGAGGCCCAGCGTGAGCGGCTGGCCGTCCACCAGGGCGACGTTGTTGATGCCGAAGGACTCCTCCATCGGCGTCAGCTTGTAGAGCTGTTCCAGGACCGCCTCGGGCACGAAGCCGTTCTTGATCTCGATGACCAGGCGCAGCCCGTGTTCGCGGTCGGTGAGGTCCTTGACGTCGGCGATGCCCTGGAGCTTCTTCGAGCCGACCAGGTCCTTGATCTTGGCGATCACCTTCTCCGGGCCGACCGCGAAGGGCAGCTCGGTCACGACGAGCCCCTTGCGGCGGGCCGTCACCGTGTCGACGGCGACGGTCGCCCGGATCTTGAAGGTGCCGCGGCCCGTCTCGTAGGCGTCCCGGATGCCGGGCAGACCGACGATCCGGCCGCCGGTGGGCAGGTCGGGGCCCGGAACGTGCTTCATCAAAGCTTCGAGGTCGGCGTTCGGGTGCCGGATCAGGTGCCGGGCGGCCGCGATGACCTCGCGCAGATTGTGCGGGGGCATGTTCGTGGCCATGCCGACCGCGATGCCGGAGGCGCCGTTGACCAGCAGGTTCGGGAAGGCGGCGGGCAGCGCCACCGGCTCCCGCTCCTGGCCGTCGTAGTTGGGGCCGAAGTCGACGGTGTCCTCGTCGATGGACTCCGTCATCAGGCCGGCTGCCTCGGCCATCCGGCACTCGGTGTACCGCATGGCGGCCGGCGGGTCGTCGTTGCCCAGGGAGCCGAAGTTGCCGTGGCCGTCGACCAGGGGGACGCGCATGGAGAACGGCTGGGCCATGCGCACCAGGGCGTCGTAGATCGACGCGTCGCCGTGCGGGTGCAGCTTGCCCATGACCTCGCCGACGACGCGGGCGCACTTCACGTAGCTGCGCTCGGGCCGCAGGCCCATCTCGTTCATCTGGTAGACGATGCGGCGGTGCACCGGCTTGAGGCCGTCGCGGGCGTCCGGCAGCGCCCGGGAGTAGATGACCGAGTACGCGTACTCGAGGAAGGAGCCCTGCATCTCGTCGACGACGTCGATGTCGAGGATCTTCTCCTCGTACGAGTCGTCGGGCGGCGGGGTCTTCGTACTACGGCGGGCCATCGCTGCCGGCTCCTTGCTGAAGCGTGAACGGTGATCTGACGCGGTCCATTGTGGACTGCGGCACTGACAGCGACCGACCAGGACCCGTCACGGGCTGCCCGGCCCGGCGCTGCCCGCAGGGTACGCCCTCGTCCCGAGCCCTCGCCCCGGTCGGGCGGCTCGGGCCGCCAACCCCGTTCTCGCTCTCGGCGTACGAGGTCCGGGAACTCCACCGGTGTCCCGCACGCTTGCATACAGTGGCAGGATCGGCGGAATTCCGCAGTTCCGCCCAATGATCCATCAAGTGTTTCCACCAAGGATTCCGCGATCGAAGGGACGTACATGCCCATGGGTCACACGGCCACAGCCCAGGCAGGCTCCGGCGGCCTGACAGCGACCGAGCACCGCCTGGCCAACGGCCTGCGCGTGGTGCTCTCCGAGGACCACCTGACCCCGGTCGCGGCGGTGTGCCTCTGGTACGACGTCGGCTCGCGCCACGAAGTCAAGGGGCGTACCGGCCTGGCTCACCTTTTCGAGCACCTCATGTTCCAGGGCTCCGCCCAGGTCAAGGGCAACGGCCACTTCGAGCTGGTGCAGGGCGCCGGCGGCTCGCTCAACGGCACCACCAGCTTCGAGCGCACCAACTACTTCGAGACCATGCCCACCCACCAGCTGGAGCTCGCCCTCTGGCTGGAGGCCGACCGCATGGGCTCCCTGCTGTCCGCGCTGGACGACGAGTCGATGGAGAACCAGCGGGACGTCGTCAAGAACGAGCGCCGCCAGCGCTACGACAACGTGCCCTACGGCACGGCGTTCGAGAAGCTGACCGCCCTCTCCTACCCGGAGGGCCACCCCTACCACCACACGCCGATCGGCTCCATGGCCGACCTGGACGCGGCGACGCTGGAGGACGCGCGCGCGTTCTTCCGCACTTACTACGCGCCGAACAACGCGGTGCTGTCGGTCGTCGGCGACATCGACCCCGAGCAGACGCTCGCCTGGATCGAGAAGTACTTCGGCTCCATCGCCTCGCACGACGGCAAGCAGGCCCCCCGGGACGGCTCGCTGCCCGATGTCATGGGCGGGCAGCTGCGCGAGGTGGTCGAGGAGGAGGTGCCGGCCCGCGCCCTGATGGCGGCCTACCGCCTGCCGGAGGACGGCACGCGCGCGTGCGACGCGGCCGACCTGGCCCTCACCGTCCTGGGCGGCGGTGAGTCGTCCCGCCTGTACAACCGGCTGGTACGCCGCGACCGCACGGCCGTCGCCGCCGGCTTCGGCCTGCTGCGGCTCGCCGGAGCGCCCTCCCTGGGGTGGCTGGACGTGAAGACGTCCGGTGACGTCGAGGTGCCGGTCATCGAGACCGCCATCGACGAGGAGCTCGCCCGGTTCGCCGAGGAGGGCCCCACGGCCGAGGAGATGGAGCGCGCCCAGGCCCAGTTGGAGCGCGAGTGGCTGGACCGCCTGGGCACGGTCGCGGGCCGCGCCGACGAACTGTGCCGGTACGCCGTCCTGTTCGGCGACCCGCAGCTCGCCCTCACCGCCGTGCAGCGGGTGCTCGAGGTGACGGCCGAGGAGGTCCAGGAGGTCGCCAAGGCCCGCCTGCGCCCCGACAACCGCGCGGTGCTCGTCTACGAGCCGACCGCCCCCGCCGACGAGAACGACGCCACCGACGAGAACGAGGAGGCGGCCAAGTGACCGAGCTCGCCACCATGGAATTCCACTCCCAGCCGCGGGCCGGCGAGCCCAAGCCGTGGGCGTTCCCGGCCCCCGAGCGCGGCAGCCTCGGCAACGGCCTCACCGTGCTGCGCTGCCATCGCCCCGGCCAGCAGGTCGTCGCCGTGGAGGTGCTCCTCGACGCGCCCCTGGACGCCGAGCCGGCCGGCCTCGACGGTGTCGCCACGATCATGGCGCGCGCCTTCTCCGAGGGCACCGACAAGCACTCCGCCGAGGATTTCGCCGCCGAACTGGAGCGCTGCGGTGCCACCCTCGACGCACACGCCGACCACCCCGGCGTCCGGCTGAGCCTGGAGGTGCCGGCCTCACGCCTCGCCAAGGCCCTGGGCCTGCTCGCCGACGCCCTCCGGGCGCCCGCGTTCGCGGACAGCGAGGTCGAACGGCTGGTCCGCAACCGGCTCGACGAGATCCCGCACGAGCTGGCCAACCCGTCACGCCGCGCGGCCAAGGAACTCTCCAAGGAGCTGTTCCCGGCCGGGGCGCGTATGTCGCGCCCGCGCCAGGGCACCGAGGAGACGGTCGCGAGCATCGACTCGGCGGCCGTACGCGGCTTCTACGAGAAGCACGTCCGACCCGCCACCGCCACCGCCGTGGTCGTCGGCGACCTCACCGACGTCGACCTCGACGCGCTGCTCGGCGAGACGCTGGGCGCGTGGACCGGCTCCGCGGCCGAGGCGCGTCCCGTACCCCCGGTGAGCGCCGACGACACCGGCCGGGTCGTCATCGTGGACCGACCCGGTGCCGTCCAGACGCAGTTGCTGATCGGCCGCACCGGCGCCGACCGGCACGACCGCGTGTGGCCCGCGCAGGTGCTCGGCACCTACTGCCTCGGCGGGACCCTCACCTCGCGCCTGGACCGCGTCCTGCGCGAGGAGAAGGGCTACACCTACGGCGTACGGGCGTTCGGGCAGGTCATGCGTTCCGCGCCCGACGGCACGGGCGCCGCGATGCTCGCCATCAGCGGCTCCGTGGACACCCCCAACACCGGTCCCGCCCTGGAGGACCTGTGGACGGTGCTGCGCAAGCTCGCCGCGGAGGGTCTCACCGACGCCGAGCGCGACGTGGCCGTGCAGAACCTGGTGGGCGTGGCGCCGCTGAAGTACGAGACGGCGGCGGCCGTGGCGAGCACGCTGGCCGACCAGGTCGAGCAGCACCTGCCCGACGACTACCAGGCCACGCTCTACCGCCAACTCGCCGCCACGGGCACCGTGGAGGCCACGGCGGCGGTCGTGAACGCCTTCCCGGTCGACCGTCTGGTGACGGTCCTCGTCGGCGACGCGGCGCAGATCAAGGAGCCCGTCGAGGCCCTCGGCATCGGTGAAGTCACCGTGGTGGCGGCCGAGTAGCGGCACACGCGTGTGGCGGCCCCGGTGACCCGAGTGTCACCGGGGCCGTCTTTTGTCCGGATTGCGGGAGAGGCTGCCCGTCTGCCCTGTGGCGTGCGCTACAAAAGGCTTGTTGCGTTTGAGGATTGAACACAGCCGCGTTTAGCGTCATCCGGTCTGTTCGTCACGCAGTGCGCCGCGCCCGCGGCACCGGACAGTCATCGCCGAGTCCCCGTACGGCGCGAGCCAGGGGAGCCGGGGACCCAACGCAGTCCCTGGGGTGAATCGGACGCCCGCGCGCGCAGCGAGGGGGTCCGTAGGAGACCTTCCTGCTCCGAACCCGTCAGCTAACCCGGTAGGCGAGAGGGAAGGAAAGGACCAGCCTCTACATGGCGTTCACGCGCGCCACCGGGAAGCACCGCCGTCCCAGCCGGGTGCACCGCACCACCGCCCGCGCGGCGGGTGTCGCGGCCCTCGCCACCACCGGCGTCGTCGGCACCCTCGCGGCTCCGGCGCTCGCCGCCGAGCCCCGGGCGGAGCAGAGCGGACTCACCCCGGTCATCACCATCGGCGACTCCATAGCCGACGAGATCGACGCCCAGGCCACCGCGCAGGAGCAGGCCGCCCTGCACGCCGCCGCCCGTGAGGCGGCCCAGGAGGCCGCGCGCGAGCGGGCGGCCGAGGCGGCCGAGGAGGCGCGCGAGGCCAAGGAGCGCGCCGCACGCGAGGCGGAGCGCAAGCGCCTCAACACCTTCGTGTCGCCGATCACCGCCTCCTACGTCTCCACCGCCTACCAGGCCGGCAGCTCGCTGTGGTCCTCCGGCAGCCACACCGGCATCGACTTCCACGCCTCCAGCGGCACCTCCGTGCACTCGGTCGGCGTCGGCACCGTCGTCGAGGCCGGCTGGGGCGGGGCGTACGGCAACCAGGTCGTGATCAAGATGCACGACGGCACGTACACCCAGTACGGCCACCTGTCGTCCATCGGCGTCTCGGTCGGCCAGGCGGTCGAACCCGGGCAGCAGATCGGCCTCTCCGGTGCCACCGGCAACGTCACCGGACCGCACCTGCACTTCGAGGCCCGTACGAGCCCCGAGTACGGCTCGGACCTGGACCCCGTCGCCTACCTCCGCTCCCACGGCGTGAACGTCTGACGACGGACGGTACGACATTCGAAAGCCCCGGCCTCCCGAGCCGGGGCTTTTGGCTTTCTTTCCTTCGGTGCACGCGTCGGTGGTCCAAAAAATAACCATGAAATCCGCTCTGCCGTCGGAATGTGCGCTTGATTGGCTTAGAGTCACTGAGCACGCGTCAATCGTCGACGTTTCACGGGGATTAAGGCGGAGGTCGGGCATGCGTATTCCGGCGCACTCGGTGTGCACGGCGATCCGGGACGACATCGTCACCGGCGTCCACGGACGCGGCGGTCGGCTCACCGAGGAACTCCTGGCCCGCCGCTACGGCGTCTCCCGCGTCCCCGTCCGCGAGGCCCTGCGCACGCTGGAGGCCGAAGGCTTCGTGGTGACGCGGCGGCACGCGGGCGCGTGCGTCGCGGAACCCACCGAGCAGGAGGCCGCCGACCTGCTGGAGACGCGCACGCTCCTCGAACCTCTCGGTGCCTCCCGGGCCGCCCGGCGCCGCACCGAGGCCCACCTCAAGGTGCTGCGTGGTCTGGTCAGGCTGGGGCAGGAGCGTGCCAGGCAGGGCAACAGCGAGGATCTGCGCTCACTGGACGGGTGGTTCCACGAGACCCTGGCCCAGGCCGCCGGCAGCCCGTCGCTGACGGCCTTGCTGACCCAACTGCGCCACAAGATCGCCTGGATGTACGTCGTGGAGGCGTCGGCCGGACCCGTGGAGTGCTGGGCGGAGCACGGCGCGATCGTCGACGCGGTGGCCCGGGGCGACGGCGAGCGAGCGCGGGCGCTCATGACGCTGCACACCGAGCGGTCGGCGCCGGCGCACAGGCTGCGATTCGTCTCCGGCGGCGGAGGTGGAGGCGGAGGCGGGGGCGAGCGGACGGAGCGTGTGAGGAAATCGCAACGTCCCGTAAACATGCCGAGCCTGCGGCATTAACACGGGCGCCGTATACAAAGAGAGAGTAATTCGGGGGAGGGGGCTATTTCCTGCTGCCCATGAAGACGGGGGAAGCGGAAAGAGAAAGCGAGAGGCCCGCCCGGTGGTCCGGGCGGGCCTTTCGGTGCTGCCGTTGCTCAGACGGTCTCGGGGAGTTCCTCGAGCCCCTCGGAGACCAGCTTCGCCAGCCGGTCCAGGGCGGCGTCCGCGCCCTCGGCGTCGGCGGCGAGGACGATCTCCTCGCCACCCTGGGCGCCGAGGCCGAGGACGGCCAGCATGGAGGCCGCGTTGACGGGGGACCCGTCGGCCTTGGCGATCGTCACCGGGACGCCTGTGGCCGTGGCGGCTCGGACGAAAATGGAGGCGGGGCGGGCGTGGAGACCCTCGGCCCAGCCGACGTTGACGCGGCGCTCAGCCATGTGATGCTGCCCTTCAGGTGTTCAGGGGTTCAGGTTGTCTAGACCAGTCTTGTCTAGACCAGTTTCCCACATCGTGAAGCGTGCGAGGACGGCTGCCGCCGCCCCGTGTGGTCGTCGGACCGCGGCCTCGGCCCGACCTTCCGTCCTCCACAGACTGCCTCGCGCCGTTGTCGTACGCGAGCCGTACTCTGGGGCCCATGCAGACCTCGTCGGACCGGCACGAGTACCCCGCCCACTGGGAGGCCGACGTGGTGCTGCGCGACGGCGGCACCGCGCGCGTCCGCCCCATCACCGTTGATGACGCCGAGCGCCTGGTCAGCTTCTACGAGCAGGTCTCCGACGAGTCGAAGTACTACCGCTTCTTCGCGCCGTACCCTCGCCTGTCCGCCAAGGACGTCCACCGCTTCACGCACCACGACTTTGTGGACCGGGTGGGACTCGCGGCCACGATCGGCGGCGAGTTCATCGCCACCGTACGCTACGACCGGATCGGCGCCGGTGGAACACCCGCCTCCGCACCGGCCGACGAGGCCGAGGTCGCCTTCCTCGTCCAGGACGCCCACCAGGGGCGCGGCGTCGCCTCCGCGCTGCTGGAACACATCGCCGCCGTCGCCCGCGAGCGCGGCATCCGCCGCTTCGCCGCCGAGGTGCTGCCCGCCAACACCAAGATGATCAAGGTGTTCATGGACGCCGGGTACACCCAGAAGCGGAGCTTCGAGGACGGCGTGGTCCGCCTGGAGTTCGACCTCGAACCCACCGACCGCTCGCTCGCCGTGCAGTACGCGCGCGAGCACCGCGCGGAGGCGCGTTCGGTTCAGCGGCTGTTGCAACCCGGCTCGGTGGCGGTCATCGGCACCGGCCGCACACCGGGAGGCGTCGGCCGCAGCATCCTCGGCAACATCCGGGACGCGGGCTACACCGGCCGGCTGTACGCCGTGAACAAGGCGCTCCCCGAGACGCAGAAGGAGCTCGACGGGGTGCCCGCCTGCCGCTCGGTGCGCGAGATCGACGGGCCCGTCGACCTCGCCGTCGTCACCGTGCCCGCCGAGCACGTCCCCGAGGTCGTCACCGAGTGCGGCGAGCACGGCGTGCAGGGCCTCGTGGTGATCTCCGCCGGCTATGCCGATAGCGGCCCCGACGGACGCGAACGGCAGCGCGCCCTCGTGCGGCACGCGCGCACGTACGGCATGCGGATCATCGGCCCCAACGCCTTCGGGATCGTCAACACCTCCGCCCAGGTGCGGCTCAACGCCTCCCTCGCCCCCGAGATGCCGCGCCCCGGCCGGATCGGGCTGTTCGCCCAGTCCGGCGCCATCGGCATCGCCCTGCTGTCCCGGCTGCACCGGCGCGGCGGCGGAGTCACCGGCGTCACGGGCGTGTCGACCTTCGTCTCCTCCGGCAACCGGGCCGACGTCTCCGGCAACGACGTACTTCAGTACTGGTACGACGACCCGGAGACCGACGTCGCGCTGATGTACCTGGAGTCCATCGGCAACCCGCGCAAGTTCACCCGCCTGGCCCGGCGGACGGCGGCCGTCAAGCCGCTGGTCGTGGTGCAGGGCGCCCGGCACGGCGGCGTGGCACCCCAGGGACACGCGGTCCGGGCGACGCGGCTGCCCCACGCGACGGTCTCCGCGCTGCTGAGGCAGGCCGGCGTGATCCGCGTCGACACGATCACCGACCTGGTCGACGCGGGGCTGCTCCTCGCCCGCCAGCCGTTGCCCGCGGGGCCGAGGGTGGCGATCCTGGGGAACTCCGAATCACTGGGCCTTCTGACATACGACGCCTGCCTCTCCGAGGGGCTGCGGCCGCACTCGCCCCTGGACCTGACGACGGCGGCTTCGGCGGACGACTTCCACGCGGCGCTCTCCCGCGCCCTGGCCGACGACACGTGCGACGCGGTGGTGGTGACGGCCATCCCGACGGTGGGGGAGGGGTCGGCCGGTGACGCGGCGCTGGCGGAGGCCCTGCGGTCGGCGGCGGCCGCGGAGCCCGGCAAGCCGGTCCTGGTGGTCCACGTCGAACTGGGCGGCCTCGCGGAAGCCCTGTCCGCGGCGACGAGCACGGCACCGCAGGCCACTTCGGCCACGGCGCCGCAGGCCACCGCGGGCACGGCGCCGCAGGCCACCTCGAACACGGCACCGCAGGCGGCTTCGACCACCCCTGAGGAGTCCCGTTCCCCAGCCGCGGCACAGCGGCCGCCCTCCGTCCAGGCTCCGGAAGGAGCCCACCTCATCCCCGCCTACCCCGCCGCCGAGCGGGCCGTCCGCGCCCTCGCCCAGGCCGTCGCCTACGCCCAGTGGCGACGCGACGCCGCCGACCCCGGGAAGGTGCCGGAGTACGAGGACATCGACGAGAAGGGCGCCGCCGGGCTGATAGCCGGGCACCTCGCGCGCGGGCAGGGGCTCACCCTCGGCACGCAGGAGACCTGCGACCTGCTCGGCAGGTACGGCATACACGTCCACCGCGCCCTGCCCGCCCCCACCCCCGACGACGCCGTCGCCGCCGCGCGGACCATCGGCTACCCCGTCGCCCTCAAGGCCACCGCCCCGCACCTGCGCCACCGCGCCGACCTGGGCGGCGTACGCCTGGATCTCGCGGACGAGGAGCAACTGCGCCGGGCGTACACCGAGTTGACCGAGCTGTTCGGGAGGCCCGAGGAACTGCGCCCGGTGGTGCAGGGCATGGCACCGCGCGGCGTCGACACGGTCGTACGGGCGGTCATCGACCCGGCGGCCGGTGCCGCGCTCTCCTTCGGGCTCGCCGGGGCCGCCACCCAGCTGCTCGGCGACATGGCGCACCGGCTGATCCCGGTCACCGACCGGGAGGCCACCTCGCTCATCCGCTCGATCCGCACGGCACCCCTCCTCTTCGGCTGGCGCGGCTCGGCCCCGGTCGACAGCGCCGCCCTGGAGGAGCTGCTGCTGCGGGTCTCCCGGCTGGTCGACGACCACCCGGAGGTCGTCGCGGTCACCCTGGAACCGGTCATCGTCGCTTCGCGCGGCCTGAGCGTCCTCAGCGCCTCCGTCCGCCTCGCACCCCCTCCCGCCAGGGACGACCTCGGCCCGCGGACCCTGCCGGCGTACTGACCGCCCACGGCTGGGGCCGGGCACCGCACGAGCGTGCCTCGCAGTCGGTGCGCCCCCGTAGGATGGACGGCATGGCCAAGACCAGTACGACGACCCAGGGGCTGCGAGCGGCGATCGAGCGCAGCGGCTACTACCCGGCCCTCGTGGCCGAGGCGGTGGAGGCCGCCGTGGGCGGCGAGCCCGTGCGGTCGTACCTGGTCCACCAGGAGACGACGTTCGACCAGAACGAGGTACGCCGGCACGTGACCGTTCTCGTGCTCACCGGCAACCGCTTCATCGTCAGCCACACCGACGAGCAGGCCGCCGACGACACGTCTCCCACGCCGTACGCCACGACCTCCACGGAGTCCGTCAAGATCGGCCGGATCTCGTCCATCGTCGTCAGCCGCGTGGTCGCCAACCCGGAGCAGTACAAGCCGGGCACACTTCCCCGCGAGATCGTGCTGACCATCGGCTGGGGCGCCGTCTCCCGCATCGACCTGGAGCCGGCCGCCTGCGGCGACCCCAACTGCGAGGCCGACCACGGCTACACGGGCAGTTCGACGGCCGACGACCTCAGCCTGCGCGTCAGCGAGGCCGGGGACGGCCCGGAGACGGTGCGCCAGGCACTCGCCTTCGCCCAGGCCCTCTCCGAGGCGACCGCGGATTCCGCCCGCTGATGGTGCAGCCCGCCGCCTGGGACACCGACCCGGAGCCCCTCCCCGTCGACTCCGCCCCCGTACCCGAGTACGGCACGGGCTCGCTCGCCGACCTGCTGCCCACCCTGGCCGCCGGCCTCGGCGTCCCCGGCATGACCGCGGGCATCACGGAACTGACCCCCGCCGACCGGAACTGCGTGTTCCTGATCGACGGCCTCGGCTGGGAGCAGCTGCGCGCGCACCCGGAGGACGCCCCCTTCCTCAGCTCGCTGCTGGGCACCTCGCGCGGCGGCACCGGACGCCCGATCACCGCCGGCTACCCGGCGACCACCGCCACCTCCCTCGCCTCCGTCGGCACCGGCCTGCCACCGGGCGCCCACGGCCTGCCCGGCTACACCGTGCGTGATCCCGCCACCGGCGCGCTGATGAACCAGCTGCGCTGGCAGCCGTGGACCGCGCCGGGCCCCTGGCAGCCGTACCCCACCGTCTTCCAGCTCACCCACGAGGCGGGTGTGCGCGCCGCCCAGGTCTCCTCCCCGACCTTCGCGAACACCCCGCTGACCAAGGTCGCGCTCAGCGGCGGAACGTTCCACGGCCGGCTGTCCGGCGAGGACCGGATGGACTGCGCCGCCGAGCAACTGGCCGGCGCCGACCGCGCCCTCGTCTACACGTACTACGCCGAGGTCGACGGCGCCGGCCACCGCTTCGGCGTCGACTCCGACACCTGGCGCGGCCAGCTCGGGCACGTCGACCGGCTCGTCCAGCGCCTCGCCGAGCAGCTGCCGCCGCGCAGCGCCCTGTACGTCACCGCCGACCACGGCATGATCGACGTGCCCTTCGACGAGGACCACCGCATCGACTTCGACGACGACTGGGAGCTGAAGGCGGGCGTCGCCCTCCTCGGCGGCGAGGGCCGCGCCCGGCACGTCTACGCCGTCCCCGGCGCGGCGAACGACGTGCTGACCTGCTGGCGCGAGGTGCTCGGCGAGCAGTTCTGGGTGGCGTCGCGGGACGAGGCGATCGCGGCGGGCTGGTTCGGCCCCCGCATCGACGACCGGGTGTACGACCGCATCGGCGACGTGGTCGCCGCCGCGCGGGACGACGTCCTGCTCATCGCCTCCGAGCGGGAGCCGAAGGAGTCGGCGATGGTCGGCAACCACGGGTCGATGACCCCTGCCGAACAACTCGTCCCCCTGCTCGAAGTACGCTCCTGAAGCCCCGCTCCCCATCCCACCCCATCCCATCCCATCCCATCCGACCCCGTCCCATCCCGTCCCCTCCGCCCCGCTTCCCGCCGCCGCTGCCGAAAGGTGCTCAACCCCTCATGCCCGAGCTGGTCTTCTTCTCCGGAACGATGGACTGCGGGAAGTCGACACTGGCTCTCCAGATAGAGCACAACCGCTCGGCGCGCGGCCTGGCCGGCATGATCTTCACCCGCGACGACCGCGCGGGCGAGGGCAAGCTCTCCTCCCGCCTCGGCCTGGTCACCGACGCGGTGGAGGTCGAGGACGGACGGGACCTGTACGCCTACGTCGTCGACCACCTCTCGCAGGGCGGACGCGCGGACTACGTGATCGCGGACGAGGCCCAGTTCCTCGCGCCGGACCAGATCGACCAGCTCGCGCGCGTGGTCGACGATCTCGGCATGGACGTGTACGCCTTCGGCATCACCACCGACTTCCGTTCCAAGCTGTTCCCCGGCTCCCAGCGCCTGGTCGAACTCGCCGACCGCGTCGAGGTGCTCCAGGTCGAGGCCCTGTGCTGGTGCGGCGCCCGCGCCACGCACAACGCCCGCACCGTGGGCGGCGTCATGGTCGTCGAGGGCGCCCAGGTGGTCGTCGGCGACGTGGCCCAGTCCCCCGACGAGATCGGCTACGAGGTGTTGTGCCGACGGCACCACCGGCGCCGTACGACCGCCGCGACGGCCCGCGCGGCCGCGCTGTCACCGGACGTGCTGCCGGTATCACCCGCTTGAGCGACTCCGGGACCCCGCGGCCGGGCCCCGTCGGCCCTCCAGCAGCGAGAACCGCGCCCCTTCCGGGTCCGCCACCATCGCGGACCGGCCGTGGGCGGTGTCCTGGGCCGGTTTGAGTACATGCCCGCCCAGATCGGCGAGGTGCTCCATGGACTCCTCCGCGTCGGCCACCTCGAAGTACGTCACCCAGTGTGGCCCCCGGTCACGGGGCAGGGCGTTGCCGACGCCGTGGATGCCGGCGACGGGGCGGCCGTCGAGGCACAGCGTCACGTAGTCGAAGTCGGCGGAGACCTCCGGCACCAGTTCGAAGCCGAACACCGTCTCGTAGAACTTGGCGACGCTCGCCGACTCGAAGGTCATCAGCTCGTTCCACGCCGGTGTGCCGGGCACGTCCGTGACGGCCGTGCCGAGGTGCGCCGCCGCCTGCCAGATGCCGAAGACGGCGCCCGACGGGTCGGAGCCGATGGCCAGACGACCGGCCTCGCCCGCGTCCAGCGGTCCCACGCCGATCGTGCCACCGCACAGGCGTACCGTCTCGGCCGTCCGGTTGACGTCGTCGGAGGCGAAGTAGGGCGTCCAGGCGATGGGCAGATGCCGGTCCGGGGGCAGTTGGCCGATGCCCGCGACCTCGCGCCCGTCGATCAGGGCCCGCGCGTACGGGCCCAACTGCTGCGGTCCGGGCTGGAACTCCCAGCCGAACAGTGCGCCGTAGAACTCCTGGGTCGCGGCCGGTCCGTGCACCATCAGACTCACCCAGCAGGGTGTGCCGGGCGTGTGCCGGGCGTTCGTCTCGCCGTTCCGGCCGGCCGACCCCCGTGCGTCGGTCATCGTCACTCTCTTCTCGGCCCTCCGTGGGCCGTGCGTCCGCTTCCGCCTGACGGATTCCGCTTTGACGGACCTGCGCGCGATGCCGGCACCGGATCCGGTGCCGCGCGCTTCGGGCGCGCCCGTGGGGCAGCCCGGGGCTGTACGGGTAGTACAGCATGTGCCCGAACCCGTACGCCTCGTGATCGGTACTGTCCGGCGGGCAGAGTAGCCCGACGTCGACGCGGCGGCCACTCGGTACGCCAGGATGGGGTCATGAACGCCACCATCTCCGCATCCGAACTCGTGACCGAACTGGCGGACGCGAACCCGCCCGTCCTGCTTGACGTCCGCTGGCAGCTGAGCACGGCCAAGGCGGCCGACGCTCCGCCGTTCGACGGCCGGGCCGAGTACGCCGCCGGGCACCTTCCCGGTGCGGTCTTCGTCGACCTGGACAGGGAACTCGCCGCCGCGCCCGGCGGGGGCGGCCGGCATCCGCTGCCCGACGTGGCGGAGTTCGGCGCGGTGATGCGCCGCGCGGGCGTGTCGTCGGGCCGGCCGGTCGTCGTGTACGACGGCGGCCAGGGGTGGGCGGCGGCACGCGCCTGGTGGCTGCTGCGCTGGACGGGTCACCCGAACGTGCGGGTCCTGGACGGCGGGTTGCCGGCCTGGGAGGCGCCGCTGTCGACCGACGTCCCCGCGCCCGCGGAGGGCGACTTCGCCCCGGAGCCGGGCGCGGCGGGGCTGCTGGACGCCGACGGGGCCGCCGCGCTGGCCCGCTCCGGGGTGCTGCTCGACGCCCGCGCGGGGGAGCGGTACCGGGGCGAGGTGGAGCCGATCGATCCGGTCGGGGGTCACATCCCGGGCGCCGTGTCCGCGCCGACGACGGACAACGTGGCGCCGGACGGCCGGTTCCTGCCCGCGGAGGAACTCCGCGCCCGCTTCAAGACGTTGGGCGCCACGGAGGACGGTGAGGTGGGCGTGTACTGCGGCTCGGGCGTGTCGGGCGCCCACGAGGTGCTGGCGCTGGCGGTGGCGGGCATCCCGGCGGCGCTGTACGTGGGCTCGTGGTCGGAGTGGTCCTCGGATC
Source organism: Streptomyces sp. NPDC056296 (assembly GCF_042268605.1). NCBI lineage: Bacteria > Bacillati > Actinomycetota > Actinomycetes > Kitasatosporales > Streptomycetaceae > Streptomyces > Streptomyces sp. NPDC056296. Next base: position 101,247 of record NZ_JBHJRX010000008.1, read on the forward strand.
CGGGCCGACCGGTCGCCGTGGGGCCGGACCCGCAGTAGGCCTGACGGAGGAGTGGTGGGACCGGGTCCCGAGCAGGGGGGCCGGCCCCGAGTAGAGCCGGCGAGGGCGTGGTGGGGCGGGGCAGGTCCGAGCAGGGGGGGGGGCGGCCGGCCCCGAGCAGAGCCGACGAGGCGTGGTGGGGCAGGGCAGGGCAGGTCCGAGCAGGTGGGGCCGGCCCCGAGCAGAGCTGGCGAGGGCGTGGTGGGGCAGGGCAGGTCCGAGCAGGTGGGGCCGGCCCCGCGCAGAGCCGACGAGAGCGTGGTGGGCCAGGTCCGGGCAGGGCGACGACGTCGCGATGGTGTCCCACCGTCCAGGTCCGAGGCAGGGCGACGACGCCGCAATGGGGCCCCGCCCAGTCGGCCCGACGGTCGGGGCCGCGCCCACGTGGGCGCGGCCCCGATCGTCGAAGACCGTCTACTCCTGCTTCTTCCGCCGCGTCCCGAAGACGATCTCGTCCCAGCTCGGCACCGCCGCCCGGCGGCCCGGGCGGACGCCGTCGGCCTCGGCCTGGCGGTCGGTGGAACCGGTGAGGCGGTCGCGGTGGCTGGCCACGGAGCGCGGCATGAGCACGTCGGCGTAGGCGGAACCGGCCGACGCCGCGGGTGCCGGGGGCTCCTCCACCTCCGGCTCCTCGACCGGCTCCTCCGCCGGTTCCGGAGCGCGCTCGGGCACCACCAGGTCGCCCCGGAAGCTCGGTACCGCCTCCAGCAGGCTGGTGAGCGAGTCGCGTTCGGCCGAGGCGGTGGCCGCGGTCGCGGGCTCCTCGGCCGGCTCGGACGGCGCCGGAGGCAGGCTCGGCCGCTCCCGCTGCTCCCGGTCGAGAGTGCGGTCCAGCGGCCGGTCGCGCGGCAGCCGTGCGATGCGCGGGACGAACGGGAAGCTGGGCTCGGGCGCGGCGAGGTCGTCGGACTCGCCGATCAGCGCGCGCGCCTCCGAGTCGACGGCCTGGACGAGCCGCCGGGGTGGGTCGTACGTCCAGCTCGCCGAGTGCGGCTCGCCCGCGACCAGGTAGACCAGGAGGACTTCCCAGGTGCCGTCGTCGCGGCGCCAGGAGTCCCACTGGACGGTGTCCTTGTCGGCGCCGCGCAGCAGCAGCCGCTCCTGGACGGCCTCGCCGAGTGGCGGCCCGGAGTTCTCGCCGGGACGGCGGACGGGGGTCTTGCGGGCCCGCTCCGCCATGAAGGCGCGCTCGGCCAGCACGGGTCCCTCGAAGCGCCGGACGCGGTCGACGGGGATGCCGGCCATCTGCGCGACCTCTTCCGCGGTCGCGCCGGCACGTATACGCGCCTGGATGTCGCGTGGGCGGAGATGACTCTCCACCTCGATCTCGATCTGGCCGAGGCGGGGACGGTCGCCGCGTACGGCGGCCCGGAGCCGCTCGTCGATCGGAAGCGTGTACTCCGTGCTGTCCGCAGCCTTCAGCACCAGCCGTGTGCCGTCATTCGAGACGGCCACGACACGCAGTTCGGGCATGGGGACCTCCCGGGTGGTGCCTGCCGACGTCACGTGCGTCGCTGCTTCCGCTCTGTCGAGTGTGGCCTGCCCGGGTGCAGCCTGCCACAACCTTGCCGAGTTGCCCGGCGTGTCGGGCACGGGCCCTGAAACGCCGTTATGGCACGGTTACCTATTCGCAACGCTAAGTGACCAACTCCGTCACCCTGTGCAACTAGCCCCCTCCCGGCGGTCCTTCAAGATCCTGAACTCCCTGTCGGGAGACCGGACCCGGGGCTCGCAACAGTACTCCATTCGGGCCACGTGCGTGGATTGGCGCGCCGCCCAACTTCCGTCAAGGGGTGGCGCTCGGCCCTCCCGGCGCGATTCGCGCGATCTTGGACGTGGCGTACTTCACGGAATCACCAGAAACGGAACTAATGGTTTCGCCCCCACGTCCCTTTCTCGTGCAGTTGATCGATCATGTACGGGAAAGACAGGCAAGGTCCGGGGATGCGTGAAAAGCCCGATGGAGCAGGCGAAACGGATACGCGTGCGGAGGTGAAGTCCAAGCGAATCGACCTGAACGTGCCCCAGGTCGCCGGCAGCGCCCTCGCGGCGGTGGTGGCCGCCAAACTCGCCTCCTCCTTCGGCGTGTACGGCACGATCCTCGGAGCCGGTCTGATCAGTGTCATCGCCACGTGCGGAGGCTCGGTCCTCCAGCACTTCTTCAAGCGCACCGGCGAGCAGATGAGGGTGAAGCGCACCGTCGGCACCGTGCGGACGGGCGGGCTGACCGCATCGGTTCCGGGTGAGTTCACCGAGGGCACCGTCTACCGCGCGCGGACCACGGGCTGGAAGCGCCCGGTGGTCGCGGCGGCCCTCGTCTTCGGCGTCACCATGGCCGGGATCACGACGTACGAACTCGCCTCCGGCGAAAGTCTGAGCGGCGACCGCAGCACCACCGTCGGCAGTGCCTTCACCGGCCACGGCAAGTCCACGCCGGATTCGGGGGAGTCGGGCGATTCCGGCGGATCAGGGGACTCTCGGGACAGCCAGGACAACCAGAACTCGGGTGGGCCCGGTAGCTCGGAGGGTTCCGGCTCCGGCTCCGGCGACGACACCCAGGCGCCCACCCCGTCCGGCACCCCGGACGAAACCGGCGACGGCACGTCGTCGGGCGGCACCTCCACCGAGGACGGCGGTACGACGTCCAGCCCGACGCCCACTCCGGACGCAGGCGGAACCGACGGCTCCGGCGACGCCACGAGCCCGGCCCCCGACGCCTCGGCTACGGCCCCAGAACCCGGCGCAAGTAGTCGTTCCGGAACAGACGATCAGGGTCAAGACGGTCCCTCAGCTCCGTGAACTCGCCGAAGCGCGGATACACCCGTGAGAAGTACTCGGCGTCCCGAGTGTGGATCTTGCCCCAGTGCGGCCGCCCCTCGTGCGCCGTGAAGATGCGCTCGGCGGCGGTGAAGTACGCCTGGTAGGGCGTGCCCCGGAACATGTGGACGGCGATGTACGCACTGTCGCGGCCCGATGCCGTGGACAGCGTGATGTCGTCGGCCGGAGCCGTACGCACCTCGACCGGGAAACTGATCCGGAGCCGTGACCGGTCGACCATCGTCCTCAGTTCGCGCAGCGTCTCCACGACGGCCTCGCGCGGAACGGCGTACTCCATCTCCACGAAGCGCACCCGGCGCGGAGAGGTGAAGACCTTGTAGGGGGTGTCCGTGTACGTCCGCGCGGACAGCGCCTTGCTGGAGACCCGGGCGATCGCGGGAATGCTGGTGGGCACCGCGCGGCCGACCCAGTTGGCCGCCTGGAAGACGCCGTTGGACAGGAACTCGTCCTCGAACCAGCCCTGGAGCCGCCCCACCGGCTGCTCGGGGCCTGCGCTGCGGTTGTTGCGCTTGGTGTTGGTGCTGCCGGTGTGCGGGAACCAGTAGAACTCGAAGTGCTCGTTCTCGGTCCACAGTTCGTCGAAGTCGGCGAGGACGCGATCGAACGGCATCGGCTCCTCGCGGGCCGTGAGCAGGAAGATCGGCTCCACGGCGAAGGTGATCGCGGTGACGACGCCCAGCGCGCCCAGGCCGATCCGGGCGGCGGCGAAGACCTCGGGGTTCTCGCGCTCGGAGCAGGTCAGCACCGAGCCGTCCGCCGTGACCAGTTCCAGGCCACGGATCTGGGCGGCGATCGAGGCCGAGTCGCGGCCCGTGCCGTGGGTGCCGGTACTGGTGGCCCCCGAGACGGTCTGGTCCATGATGTCGCCCATGTTCGTCAGCGACAGACCCTCCCGCGCGAGGGCCAGGTTGAGCCTCTTGAGCGGTGTGCCGGCCTCGACCGTGACCGTCATGGCGTCGCGGTCGATGCCGCGGATGCCGGTCAACAGCTGAGGGCGTATCAACACACCGTCCGTCGCGGCTATGGACGTGAAGGAGTGCCCGGTGCCGACGGCCTTGACCCGCAGGCCGTCCTGGGCCGCCCGGCGAACGGCCTCGGCCAGTTCGTCCACGGAGGCGGGAGTGACCTCCCGCGCGGGGCGCGCGGAGACGTTGCCGCCCCAGTTACGCCATGTGCCGTTCTTCCCGCTCGTCATCCCGCTCGCCGTGCGTGTGCTGCTCAACGGTCCCTCCCCGACGCGGATCCGGCCGCTTGAGCCGGCGGTACCCGAGGAAACCGACCGCGACCGCGACGGCCCCGGCCACCGCCGGAACCCAGTACCCCGCGCGCGCCCCGGAGGCGTCGATCACCCAGCCGCCCGCGGAGGAGCCGAGCGCGACCCCGACCGCGAGGCCGGTGCTCACCCAGGTCATGCCTTCGGTGAGCTGCGTGCGTGGTACGTGCTCTTCGATGAGGGACATCGTCGTGATCATCGTGGGAGCGATGGACAGACCCGCAACGAACAGCGCCGCGGCCAGAAACAGCAGGTTTCCGACCAGTAGGAGGGGGATCATACTCACGGCCATCGCACAGACGCCCAGCAGCCAGCGTCGTTCCGGCGGCCCGGCGAAGCGCATCAGCCCGAAGATCATGGCCGCTGTGCAGGAACCCGCCGCGTACAGAGCGAGCACCAGGCTGGCGGCGGCCTTGTGCCCCTCCTCCTCGGCGAAGGCCACGGTGACCACGTCGACCGCCCCGAAGATCGTTCCCGTCGCCGCGAACGTGACGACCAGTACCTGAAGTCCCCGGGAGCGCAGCGGGGTGCCGCCGCCCTTGTGTTCGCGCGGATGCGGCTCCGGCTCGGTGGCGCGCTGCGCGGTCAGCCAGAAGACGCCCGTGGCCAGGAAGCAGGCGGCGAGCAGTGGCCCGGCCTCCGGGAACCAGGCCGTGGACAGGCCGATGGAGATGATCGGCCCGAAGATGAAGCAGATCTCGTCCACCACGGACTCGAACGAGTACGCGGTGTGGAGTTGTGGGGTGCCCCGGTACAGGGCCGCCCAGCGGGCCCGGACCATCGCGCCGAGGCTCGGCACGCAGCCGATGCCGACGCAGGCGACGAACAGCACCCAGTCCGGCCATCCGTAGTGCGCGGCCGGCAGCAGCACGGCCGCCGCGGTGAGCGACACGAGGGTCGCCGGGCGCAGCACCCGTCGCTGACCGTACCGGTCCACCAGCCGGGAGACCTGCGGCCCCGCCACGGCGGCGGCGAGCGCGATGGTGGCCGACAGCGCCCCGGCCAGTCCGTACCGCCCGGTGAGCTGCGAGATCATCGTCACCACGCCGATGCCCATCATCGACAGCGGCATCCGGCCGAGGAAGCCCGCGGTCGAGAAGGCCTTGGTGCCGGGGGCGGCGAACAGGGCGCGGTAGGGGCTGGGCAACGAGGTCTCCGGGGAACGGCTCAGTAACAGCTCAAGAACGGCTCAGGACTGGCTCAGTAAGGTGCGAACGCAGTCGATACAGCTTACTCGTCCGGCCGCCCGGAAACAGCCCCGCGGACCTGGCGAAACGCACGGTCGGCACCCCGCCGTTTTCCCGCTGTCAGTGCCGGGTGGCAGGATCGAGACATGCCAGACGTGCTCGATGCCAGCCCCTACGACGCCCTGCTCCTGCTCTCGTTCGGCGGCCCGGAGGGCCCGGACGACGTGGTCCCGTTCCTGGAGAACGTGACACGAGGGCGCGGCATCCCCAAGGAACGACTCAAGGAAGTCGGTCAGCACTACTTCCTCTTCGGCGGCGTCAGCCCCATCAACGACCAGAACCGAGCCCTGCTGGACGCCCTCCGCAAGGACTTCGCCGAGCACGGTCTGGACCTGCCGGTCTACTGGGGCAACCGCAACTGGGCGCCGTACCTGACGGACACCCTGCGCGAGATGGTCCGCGACGGCCGCCGGCGCATCCTCGTCCTGGCCACCAGCGCCTACGCCTCGTACTCGGGCTGCCGGCAGTACCGCGAGAACCTCGCGGACGCGCTCGCCGCCCTGGAAGCGGAGGGACTGGAGCTGCCGGAGATCGACAAGCTCCGCCACTACTTCAACCACCCGGGCTTCGTCGAGCCCATGGTCGACGGCGTCGTCCGGTCCCTCGCCGAGCTGCCCGAGGAGTTCCGGGACGGCGCGCACATCGCCTTCTCGACCCACTCGATCCCCACCTCCGCCGCGGACACCTCCGGTCCGGTCGAGGAGCACGGCGACGGCGGGGCGTACGTACGCCAGCACCTGGACGTGGCCCAGGTGATCGCCGACGCCGTCCGCGAGCGCACCGGCGTCGACCACCCCTGGCAGCTCGTCTACCAGTCGCGCTCCGGCGCCCCGCACATCCCGTGGCTGGAGCCCGATATCTGCGACCACTTGGAGGAGCGCCGTGCGGCCGGCGCCCCCGCCGTGGTGATGGCACCCATCGGCTTCGTCTCCGACCACATGGAGGTCCTGTACGACCTCGACACCGAGGCCACGGCCAAGGCGGAGGAGCTGGGACTGCCGGTACGTCGTTCGGCCACCGTCGGCGCCGACCCGCGGTTCGCCGCAGCGGTCCGCGACCTCGTCCTGGAGCGGGCCGCCGACGAACTCGGGCAGGAGGTCGCGCCGTGCGCCCTCGGCGCGCTCGGCGCGAGCCACAATCTGTGCCCGGTCGGCTGCTGCCCCGCCCGCGCCCCCCGTCCCGCCGCCGCGGGCGCCGACAGCCCCTACGCGTGAGGAGCCCCGTGACCGACGTGACGCCCCGCCCCCTCCATGCCGAGCTCCTGAAGATCGCCCAGGAGGCCGCCCACCGCGCGGGCGAGCTGCTGCGCGACGGCCGCCCGGCCGACCTCGCGGTCGCCGCCACCAAGTCCAGCCCGATCGACGTGGTCACCGAGATGGACATCGCGGCGGAGAAGCTGATCACCGGCCTGATCGCCGACCGGCGTCCCGACGACGGGTTCCTGGGCGAGGAGGGCTCCGTCACCGAGGGCACGAGCGGCATCCGCTGGGTCATCGACCCGCTCGACGGCACGGTCAACTACCTGTACGGACTGCCCACCTGGGCGGTCTCCGTCGCCGCCGAGCAGGACGGCGAGCGGGTGGCCGGGGTGGTCGTGGCCCCGATGCGGGGCGAGGCGTACCACGCGGTACTGGGCGGTGGCGCCTGGGCAACGGGCGCCTGGGCCGGCGAACGCAGGCTCGCCTGCCGCTCCACGGCGCCGCTGGACCAGGCCCTGGTCTCCACCGGCTTCAACTACGTCGCCGACGTCCGCGCCGAACAGGCCGAGATCGCGCGGCGGCTCATTCCGCTGGTGCGCGACATCCGGCGCGGCGGCTCGGCCGCGATCGACCTGTGCGACGTGGCCGCGGGACGCCTCGACGGCTACTACGAGCGCGGTCTGCACCCCTGGGACCTCGCGGCGGGCGACCTGATCGCCCGGGAGGCGGGCGCGGTGACCGGTGGACGCCCCGGTGAGCGCCCGTCCGGAGCCCTGACGATCGCGGCCACCCCGGGCGTCTTCGAGCCCCTCCAGCGGCTCCTGGTGGACTTCGGCGCGTAGGCCTCCGGCGGTTCGGCGGGCGGCGCGTAGGCCTCCGGCGGTTCGGCGGGCGGCGCGTGGCCGGCCCCGGAAGGCGTGTGTCACTCCGTGCCCACGCCGTTCCGCGGACCGACCACGCCCAGAGGCAGACGGCCCCGCGCGACGCCACCCGCGACCGCGCCGACGCGGCGGCCGACCGCGACGATCGGCCCGTCGCAGGCACCGGCCGCGCGCGGCGCCCCAGCGGCACGGCGGTCGACGCCGACTGTGGATCCGGCGGGCTCACCCGGCCCTGTGTCTGCGGGGCCGGGTGTCCGCGCACGGACGCCGAACTGCCCGCCCAGCGCTTCCACCTCATCGCCGCTCGGCTTGGCGCGATCACCGCTCATGCCTGCCGTGCCGGGGCATCCGGCACTGTCGCAGATGGTCGGGCGCGGTGTCCTCGTGGCTCCGGTGTGTGGTGGCCGGCTCCGGCTGTGGGTTCGGCGTCGGCATCCGGTCCGGTGGTGCCACCGGCTCGGCGCGGTCACGGCTCATCCCTGCCCCGCCGGACCACCCGGCACCGTCGCAGACGGCCCCGTGGGTCGCCCCCGCGGCCCCACAGGCTCGGCGGCCGACCCCGGCCATCGGCCCGACGCCGCCACCCGGCTCTGTACGCCGCCCCGGCGCCCACGCCACGCCTGTTCATCGCCGGACGGCAGCCTGCCGGACACCGGCCCCGCCCGACATCCGTTCCGCCGGGGCGGACCCCCGCCCGATACCCGTTCCGCCGGGGCGGACCCGGTGCCCGGCGACCACGCCCCGCGTGCTCACCGCTGGACGGCGACCTGCCGGACACTGGCCCCGCCCGACAGCCGTTCCGCCGGGGCGGACCCCCGCCCGATACCCGCTCCGCCGGGGCGGACCCGGTGCCCGGCGACCACGCCCCGCGTGCTCACCGCCGGACGGCGACCTGCCGGACACCGGTCCCGCCCGATATCCGTTCCGCCGGGGCGGACCCTCGCTCGGGCGGACGGCGCCCGGCGCCCACGCCCCCGCCCGCTCACCGCCGGACGGCACCACGCACGACGAGGCCCCGGCGCTGGATCCCGCCGGGGCCTTGTCGCTCACGGGCCGATCAGACGCCGGTCGCGCCGACCTCCACACCGTGTTCGGCAGCGAGACGGCGCAGGTCGTCGAGCTCTCCCAGCTCCACCTCGACGAGGAACTCGTCCCCCTCGTCGCGGGCCCGGGACAGGTCGGACTCGGTCGTCTTTATGCGCTGCAGAAGTCCTGCGGTGAAAGCGTCCATGCTGCGCCCCCTCGTCCTGGGTCGTGGGTCGGTGGCACGGGGGTGTGCCGTTCGAAAGGGACGATCACGTCTCCGGTGGAGTGCCCAGCGCAGCCCTGCCGGGCGGCGACGGTGCCGGACACCCACGCCCGCTCTGCGGAAGCGGACCGCGGCGTACCGCGCGGTAACGCGGTACAGGCAGAGCGTGATCGCGGGGTGTAAAGCCGTCCTCCCCCCACTCCCTTCCGCGGAAACCTCAACCGCGCGAGAAAATCCCGCATTCCCGCTCCCGCCACCTTTCCCGACCGTCCCGTCCGGCGCGGGCCGCTCCGGGGCCGTCACCGGCCCCTCACCCGTCTTACAGCCGACTTATGGCCGAAAAGGGCAGGATGGAGGCAACACCCACCAGCCCCCTGCCCTCGTGCGCCAGAAGCGCTACGCGGGTGGACACAGGAAGGACAAGCGACGTGCGCGTACTCGTCGTCGAGGACGAGCAACTGCTCGCCGATGCGGTGGCCACCGGACTGCGCCGGGAGGCCATGGCCGTCGACGTCGTGTACGACGGTGCGGCCGCCCTGGAGCGCATCGGCGTCAACGACTACGACGTGGTCGTCCTCGACCGCGACCTCCCGCTCGTGCACGGCGACGACGTGTGCCGCAAGATCGTCGAGTTGGGCATGCCCACGCGCGTGCTGATGCTCACGGCCTCCGGCGACGTCAGCGACCGGGTCGAGGGCCTGGAGATCGGCGCCGACGACTATCTGCCCAAGCCCTTCGCGTTCAGCGAGCTCATCGCGCGCGTGCGCGCCCTGGGCCGGCGTACCAGCGTGCCCCTGCCGCCCGTCCTGGAGCGGGCCGGCATCAAGCTCGACCCGAACCGCCGAGAGGTCTTCCGGGACGGCAAGGAGGTGCAGCTCGCGCCCAAGGAGTTCGCCGTGCTGGAGGTGCTCATGCGCAGCGAGGGCGCGGTCGTCTCCGCGGAGCAGCTGCTGGAGAAGGCCTGGGACGAGAACACCGACCCGTTCACCAACGTCGTGCGCGTGACCGTGATGACCCTGCGCCGCAAGCTGGGCGAGCCGCCCGTCATCGTCACCGTCCCCGGCTCCGGCTACCGGATCTGATCGACCGTGGCGACGACACCCGCGCCCCCCGGGGCGCCTCCGAAACCCACCTGGGACCCACGCTCGGCCACCCCGCTGCCGTGGCTGCGGCCCACCATCCGGATAAGGCTGACGCTGCTGTACGGCGGCATGTTCCTGATCGCCGGCATCCTGCTGCTGTCGATCATCTACCTGCTGGCCGCCCAGGCGGTACGCACCGGCAACCAACCGCTCTACAAGATCGTCAACTTCCAGGACCTGGAGGTCGCGAGCAGCGACTGTCCCGGGGTCACCAACGGCAACCTGTCGCTGTCGCAGTTCAACGCCGCGATCAGCGACTGCATCGACCACCAGCGCCAGGTCGCCCTGGACCGGCTGCTCAGCCGCTCGCTGCTGGCCCTGCTCGGCCTTGCCGTGATCGCCTTCGCCTTCGGCTACGCCATGGCCGGCCGCGTCCTGTCGCCGCTGGGCCGGATCACCCGCACCGCGCGCGCGGTGGCGGGCTCCGACCTCTCCCGGCGGATCGAGCTGGACGGCCCGGACGACGAGCTGAAGGAGCTGGCGGACACCTTCGACGACATGCTGGAGCGGCTGCAACGGGCCTTCACCGCCCAGCAGCGCTTCGTCGGAAACGCCTCCCACGAGTTGCGCACGCCGCTGGCGATCAACCGCACCCTCCTGGAAGTGCACCTGTCCGATCCGAACGCCCCGGTGGAGCTCCAACAGCTGGGCAAGACACTGCTGGCCACCAACGAACGCAGCGAGCAGCTCGTCGAGGGTCTGCTGCTGCTCGCCCGCAGCGACAACCAGATCGTCGAGCGCAAGCCGGTGGACCTCGCCGAGGTGGCCGGCCAGGCCATCGACCAGGTGCGCGCCGAGGCGGAGACCAAGGGCGTGGAGATCCGCGGCACGCGCGATCCCGCCGTGGTCCAGGGCAACGGCGTCCTGCTGGAGCGCATCGCCCTGAACCTCGTACAGAACGCCGTGCGCTACAACGTGGCCGAGGCGGGCTGGGTGGAGGTCACCACCGCCGTGGAGAACGGTCAGGCGGTCCTGGTGGTCACCAACACCGGCCCGGTCGTGCCGGCCTACGAGGTCGACAACCTCTTCGAGCCGTTCCGGCGGCTGCGCACCGAGCGCACGGGCAGCGACAAGGGAGTCGGCCTCGGCCTGTCCATCGCGCGGTCGGTGGCCCGGGCGCACGGCGGGCACATCTACGCACAGCCGCGCGAGGGCGGAGGGCTCGTGATGCGGGTGACGCTGCCCGTCTGAGATCATGACCCCGACATCTCACCGAGACCCGAGGATGTTCGCTTTGAGCGGAATTTCCAGGCCACCGGCCCTGGAGCTGCCTGTGTGATCGATCACAGCGGAGGCTTTCCCGCCATCTACTCTCCGTGATCATGCACCCTGTCGGAAAGCCGGGAAAATCCTGGTTTTCAGGGGTCCTGATCACGGGAAGTACACGGTGAGACGCCTTTGAAGTGCGGCATTCGGACCGTGTACGGTCCCCATCGCCATCCAAGCCGATCACTCATGAGGGGTCCGGTTGGGTGTCGATTGAGTAACAGACCTTGATGTGAGGCAAAATCTCCGCCTCGGGTCGGGCACAAGTCCGGCCTCTCACGCGTTACGTGCGCTGGAGACACCCGCAGACACCCAGAGGGGGAGAGCGACCATGGCAACCGATTACGACACTCCACGCAAGACCGACGACGACGTCGACTCGGACAGCCTCGAAGAGCTGAAGGCGAGGCGGAACGACAAGTCCGCCTCGGCCGTCGACGTCGACGAGTTCGAGGCCGCGGAAGGCCTCGAACTTCCCGGCGCCGACCTCTCGAACGAGGAACTGGCCGTCCGTGTACTTCCGAAGCAGCAGGACGAGTTCACCTGCATGAGCTGCTTCCTGGTGCACCACCGCAGCCAGCTGGCCCGGGAGAAGAACGGCCAGCCGATCTGCCGCGACTGCGACTGAGGCGGGGTCGGCCGTGACTGGCTCGACCCCTCCCTGGAAGCGCCGCTTCTCCAGGCGGGAAGCGGACCAAGGACCGTCCGACGGTCCCTATGGCGCGCGTGACGACGAGCGGGGCCCGACCGATACGGGGACGGCCTCGCTCGAATCAGTGGCCGACCGGGGTGACCTCCCGGCGACCGCCGAGACGTCGGCACCCGCTGCCCGGCGACGGGCAGCGGCGTTCCGGCACAAGGCCGGACAGGGGGTCCGCAACGGCGGTCAGCGCGCCAGGGCCGCCCTGGCGCACCTCGCCGACCGAATCATCGACCTGGCACCGCGCGTGCCCGTACGGGACCTGGCGACGCTCCGCAGGCAGTTCCCCGGTCTCGGACCCGAGGAGCTCGCCGACCGGCTGGTGGCAGGCGCCGCCAAGGGCACCGCGACCGTCGGAGCGGGGATCGGCGCGGCCGCGATGATGCCCGTACCGCCCGCGATGCCCACGGAACTGGCCGCCGAGATCACCGGCGTCGCGGCGATCGAACTCAAGATGATCGCCGAACTCCACGAGGTCTACGGCGTACGACCGCCCGGCGGTCTCGCGCAGCGCAGCACCGCGTATCTGAACTCCTGGTCGGACGAGCGCGGCGTCGACGTGTCCAAGCCGTCGACTCTCGGTTCGGCCATGAACAGCCACATGAAGCGCCAGCTCCGTCAGCAGATCATGAAGCGGATGGTGCGTGACCTGCCGAACCTGATGCCGTTCATGGTGGGCGCGGCCGTGGGCGCCGTCATGAACCGCCGCGACACCAGAAAGCTGGCCGCGAGAATCCGGGCGGACCTGCGCAAGCAGCAGGTGCCGTGGAGCGCCCTCGAAGAACTCCCGGCGCTGGAGGGACCGCGGGACGCGCTGGACATGGGCGCCCTCACGAAGGAACTCGGTCCCAAAGGGCTCGGCCGCCGCCCTGGAGGGGACGGCGGGCACTGATCCCGCGCGGGTGCTACGCCGCCGCCTTCGCCGCCGTCAGGGCCTCCACCAGCCGCTCCGGCTCGCGGGTCGACAGGTACAGGTACGGAGTCGGGTCCTCCGGATCCGTGACCAGCACGCGCACGGCCCTCGGGATGTAGGCGCGCAGCAGCAGGAAGGCGCGGGTGTCGGCCTTGTAGGTGCGCCAGGCGCGGGCCTCCTCCGGATCGAGGATCTCCGCCTCGCCCAGGGCCGAGACCGGCACCTTCGCCTCGCCCGCGATCAGCGAGCCGCCCACGACACGGATGCGGACCGCGCCGTACGAACTGGCCGCCACCGCCGCCACCGCCGTCCCGCCGGCCAGTCCGCCCAGCATCGGCAGCGTGCCGAAGGGCAGCAGGATCAGGGCGAACGAAAGCCCCACCAGGAAGGAGACCAGCCACCAGGAGCGCGGCGCGGTGAGGCGTTCTTCGTACGGGGCGGTGGAGAGCTGCATGAACCAAGCTTGGCACGGTATCGGTGTTCGGCCGACGCGCGGGTAAGGTCTGCGCCTGTGAGTGGTACTTCCCCAGGTCTTCAGCCCCCCGCCGACGCCGTGAAACCCGTACGGCACCCCGACGCGCCCGCCCCCGGCGAACTGCTCGGCGCGCACTACGGCCAGTGTTTCGGCTGCGGTGGCGACCAGCCCCACGGACTGCACCTCCAGGCGCGGGCGGGCGAAGGCGTGTCGATCACCGCCGAGTTCACCGTGCAGCCCGCCCACCAGGGCGCCCCCGGCCTGGCGCACGGCGGCGTGCTGGCCACCGCCCTGGACGAGACCCTCGGCTCGCTGAACTGGCTGCTGCGCACCATCGCGGTGACCGGACGGCTGGAGACGGACTTCCGGCGGCCCGTGCCCGTCGACACGACGCTGCATCTGGAGGCCGAGGTGACCGCCGTGGCCGGCCGGAAGATCTACTCCACCGCCACGGGACGGATCGGCGGCCCCGACGGGCCCGTGGCCGTCCGCGCCGACGCGCTGTTCATCGAGGTCAAGATCGATCACTTCGTCGACCACGGCCGCGAGGAGGAGATCCGCGCCGCCATGGACGACCCGGACCAGGTCCGCCGCACGCGCGCCTTCGAGGTGAACCCGTGACCCTCCCGAACCCCGGGCACCGGGAGCCGAGGCCCGAACTCGACGTCCTGATCCGCCGCGTCGACCCCGACGTACCGCTCCCGACGTACGCGCAGCCCGGCGACGCGGGCGCCGATCTGCGCACCACCGCCGGCTGCGAACTCGCGCCCGGCGAGCGGGCCGTACTGCCCACGGGCGTGTCTGTGGCGCTCCCGGAGGGGTACGCGGCCTTCGTGCACCCACGTTCCGGTCTGGCCGCCCGCTGCGGTGTCGCCCTCGTGAATGCCCCGGGGACGATTGATGCCGGGTACCGTGGGGAGATCAAGGTGATCGTGGTGAATCTCGACCCGCGCGAGACTGTGCGGTTCGAGCGCTTCGACCGGATTGCCCAACTGGTCGTCCAACAGGTCGAGAGGGTCCGCTTCCGTCAGGTCGCGGAGCTTCCCGACTCGGTGCGGGCCGGAGGGGGCTTCGGGTCCACCGGTGGCCACGCCGGGTTGGACCGTGCAAGCGGCACAAGCGGTCAGGTCGCCGAGGGCGGCCCGACGGGTGGGAATCGATACGCTTCGGTCGTATCCGACCGGGAAGGACAGTGACGTGTTCGGACGTCGCAAGAAGAAGGATGCCGCCGAGGACGCGGCCGGCGAGACCGAGCAGGTCGTCGACAGCGTCGACACCGAGGCGGACGAAGAGCCCGAGCGTGTGCGGCTCGAGCCCGAACCGCGGCCCGACGGGCCCTGGGACAGCACCGAGGTCCGCGACCCGGCCGAGGGCCGGGTCGACCTGGGCGGCCTGTTCATCCCCGGAGTCGACGGCATGGAACTGCGCGTGGAGGTCGCGGGTGACGCGATCGTCGCCGCGACCGTCGTGCTGCGCGACAGCGCCATCCAGCTGCAGGGTTTCGCGGCGCCCAAGCGCGAGGGCATCTGGGGCGAGGTGCGCGAGGAGATCGGCTCCGGCATCACCCAGCAGGGCGGCATCATCGACGAGGTCGAGGGTCCGCTGGGCTGGGAGCTGCGGGCCCAGGTCCCGGTGCAGCTGCCGGACGGCACGGGCGGCTTCCAGGTCGTACGGTTCGTCGGTGTGGACGGCCCCCGCTGGTTCCTGCGCGGAGTGATCTCGGGCCAGGGCGCGGTGCAGCCGCAGGCCGCCGGTCTGCTGGAGCAGATCTTCCGGGACACGGTCGTGGTCCGCGGCGACGGCCCGATGGCCCCCCGCGACCCGATCGTCCTCAAGCTGCCGAACGACGCGCAGATGGTCCCCGAGGGCGTCCAACAGGAGGAGGGCTCCCGCTTCGCCGGCGGCATGGGCCAGCTCCAGCGCGGACCGGAGATCACCGAGGTCCGGTAGGTAAAGTCTCCGTACGGTTCTCCGTACGCGCGTGAACGTCCGCACGCGCGCGTGAAGGGCCGCGCCCCGCTCGGGGCGCGGCCCTTCTGTCATGGGAAGCCACTCACGTGGGAAGCCACTCACGTTCGACGCTCCGATCCGGGCCGGACAGGCGAACGGCACAGGGTCCGCTCGCGATACTGGCGCCCGGCTTCCGGCGGGGGAGGGCACATGAGCCAGGTGGTCACCGAGACCATGGTGCGCGTCGAGGACGTGCGGAAGTCGTACGGCCACGGCGCCGCCGCCGTACACGCCCTGCGCGGCGTCTCCTTCGAGGTGCCGCGTGGCGAGCTGGTCGCCCTCAAGGGGCGGTCCGGGTCCGGGAAGACCACGCTGCTCAACATCGTCGGCGGTCTCGACGTACCCGATGCCGGACGGGTCGAGGTCGACGGCCGCGACCTGGCGGAGCTGGACGAGGAGGGGCTGCTCGCCCTGCGCCGGGACCGCGTCGGCTTCGTCTTCCAGTCCTTCGGGCTCATCCCGATCCTCACCGCCGCCGAGAACGTGGGCGTACCGATGCGGCTGCGCCGGGCCGCACCGCGCGAGCGCGAGGAGCGCGTCGAGCTGCTGCTCTCACTGGTCGGCCTCGCCGACCACGCCGCACAGCGGCCCGGCGAGCTGTCCGGCGGCCAGCAGGTGGGGGTGCCCCCAGGCCGTTCAGAGCGGCTGGGGTTGGGGGTCCTGACTCGGTCGTGTCCGCCTGAGCTGGTGGACCGGGTGGTGGGTGAGGCGGGGCGCTCGGAGAAGCGCCGGCGTCTGCTGTCCGCCCGGTTCACGGTGTACTTCGTGCTGGCGATGTGCCTGTTCCCGCGGGCCGACTACCTGGAGATCTTGCGGCTGGTGAAGACAGGCGACAAGGGGCTGCGGTCCTGGTCCGGGGTGAACAAGTCGTCGTTGACCAGGGCCCGGCAGCGGCTCGGCTGGCCGGTGATGCGTGAGCTGTTCCGGGCCGTGGCCCGTCCGCTCGGCACGGACGGCGAGTTGTTCCACGGGCTGCGGGTGCTGGCCCTGGACGGGATGCTGCTGGCCGTGCCCGACTCCGCAAGTAACAACGACGCCTTCGGCAAGTCCGGCTCTCCTCGCAGTCCCATAGGATATCCGCAGGCCAGAGTCCTCGCGGTGGCTGAGTGCTCCTCCCATGCCGTGCTGGATACCGCGATCGGCGGGTTCAAGGACTCCGAGCGCATCGTCTCCGACGCCCTGGACGCCCATGTCGGAGCCGGCACGCTGTTACTGGCCGACCGGGGGCTGTGGGGTCTGGCCCGCTGGCACCGGCTGAGGGACCAGGGCACGCACCTGCTCTGGCGGATCGAGCGGCGCAAGGCCCGCCGGGTCCAGGATGTCCTGCCCGACGGCAGCTACCTCGCCCGGATCGAGGCGAACAAGCACAGCAAGGCAGCCGGGACGGTCAAGGCCCCGCCGGTGCTGGTCCGGGTGATCGAGTACCGCGTCGACGGGCAAACCGACGTGGTGCGGCTCATCACCAGTCTCACCGACCACGAGAAGTACCCCGCCGAAGAACTTGCCGTGCTCTATGCCCGGCGCTGGGAGATCGAGCTCGTCTTCGACGAGATCAAGACCCACCAACGCGGCCGACCAGTCCTCAGATCACAGACACCGGACGGCGTGCGGCAGGAAATCTACGCGCACTTGATCGTGCACCATGCCACCCGGGATCTGTTGAACGAGGCCGCCCACCTGCACCACAGCACCGCAGAACGGACCTCGTTCACCCGGGCCCTGCACGTCGTCCGCCGCTCAGTGATCTCGCCGAGCGGCTTTTCCCCCCTCAGCGATCAAGCGGGACCGGCGCCTCGGAGTCGCCGAGATCGGGCGCAGCCTGCTGCCCCGCCGAAGATCCCGTAGCTGTCCGCGAAAGATCCGGTCGTGCATCACCGGCTACGGCAGCAAGGCCCCAGGCGAACCCGCCAGCAGCCCCCGCCCTCCGGCCGTCCTCACTCTCAACAACCGATGGCACGACCACTAAAGCAACGGCATTGCCGTTCAGGCACTGGGGGAGGGTCACCGCCCTGGTCGCCACCCACGACGCCACGCTGCTGGACCTCGCCGACCGGGTGCTGGAGCTGCGGGACGGGGAGCTGACCGGGCCGTGACGGCCGCGGACGTCAGAGTTCCGTCAAAGAGCGACCCCACCCCGTACCCCGCCCCGATTTGTCGGGATTGCTCGCCGTAAGGTCGACGCTGCGCAATCAGCGTCGACCGGAAGACAATGAGGCCATGGGACGCGGCAAGCTTCGGATCTACCTCGGCGCGGCGCCGGGCGTCGGCAAGACGTACGCCATGCTGTCCGAGGCGCACCGCCGCACGGAGCGGGGCACCGACTGCGTCGTGGCCTTCGTGGAGCACCACGGCAGATCGCGCACCGAGGTGCTGCTGCACGGCCTGGAGCAGGTGCCGCGCCGGGAGCTGGAGCACCGCGGCGCGGTCTTCACGGAGCTGGACCTGGACGCGGTGCTGGCCAGGGCCCCCCGGGTGGCCCTGGTGGACGAGCTCGCCCACACCAACGTCCCCGGCGCCCGCAACGCCAAGCGGTGGCAGGACGTCGAGGAGCTGCTGGCCGCCGGGATCGACGTGGTCTCGACCGTCAACATCCAGCACCTGGAGTCACTCGGCGACGTCGTCGAGTCGATCACCGGCGTGAGACAGCAGGAGACCGTGCCGGACGAGGTGGTACGGCGCGCGGACCAGATCGAACTGGTCGACATGTCACCGCAGGCACTGCGCCGGCGCATGGCCCACGGCAACATCTACCAGTCGGACAAGGTCGACGCGGCCCTGTCCAACTACTTCCGCCCCGGCAACCTCACCGCCCTGCGCGAACTCGCGCTGCTGTGGGTGGCGGACCGGGTCGACGAGTACCTGCAGCAGTACCGCAGCGAACACCGCGTGTCGAAGATCTGGGGCTCGCGCGAGCGCATCGTGGTCGGCCTGACCGGCGGCCCCGAGGGCAGGACGCTGATACGGAGGGCCGCGCGCCTCGCGGAGAAGGGCGCCGGCGGCGAGGTGCTCGCCGTCTACATAGCCCGCAGCGACGGGCTGACCTCGGCCTCCCCGAAGGAGCTGGCGGTGCAGCGCACCCTGGTGGAGGACCTCGGCGGCACCTTCCACCACGTGCTCGGCGAGGACATACCGGCCGCCCTGCTCGACTTCGCGCGCGGCGTCAACGCCACCCAGATCATCCTCGGCTCCTCGCGCCGCAAGGCCTGGCAGTACGTCTTCGGCCCCGGCGTCGGTGCCACGGTCGCCCGCGAGTCCGGCCCCGACCTGGACGTCCACATCGTGACCCACGAGGAGGTCGCCAAGGGCCGCGGACTGCCGGTGGCCAGGGGAGCGCGGCTCGGCCGCTCCCGGATCGTCTGGGGCTGGCTCGCGGGCCTCGGCGGGCCGGTGCTGCTGACGCTGCTGCTGAACACCGTTCACCTCGGGCTCGCCAACGACGTCCTGCTCTACCTGACGCTGACCGTGGCGGCCGCCCTGCTGGGCGGGCTGTACCCGGCACTCGCCTCGGCGGCGGTCGGATCCGTGCTGCTGAACTGGTTCTTCACGCCTCCGGTCAACCGGATCACCATCGCGGACCCGAAGAACATCCTCGCGCTCGCCATATTCGTCGGCGTCGCGCTCTCCGTGGCCTCGGTCGTCGACGTCGCCGCCCGCCGCACCCACCAGGCCGCCCGGCTGCGCGCCGAGTCCGAGATCCTCTCCTTCCTCGCGGGCAACGTCCTGCGCGGCGAGACCAGCCTGGAGGCCCTCCTGGAACGGGTCCGCGAGACCTTCGGCATGGAGTCGGCCGCCCTGCTGGAGCGCGAGGGCGACGTGGCGCCCTGGACCTGCGCCGGCCGCGCCGGGGCGGGGCCGCCGGTGCGGCGCCCGGAGGACGCGGACGTGGACATTCCGGTCGGGGACCACATGGCCCTCGCGCTGAGCGGCCGGGTCCTGCCTGCCGAGGACCGCCGGGTACTGGCCGCCTTCGCCGCCCAGGCCGCCGTCGTCCTGGACCGGCGGCGCCTGCGCGAGGAGGCCGACCGCGCCCGCGCGCTCGCCGAGGGCAACCGCATCCGCACGGCGCTGCTCGCCGCCGTCAGCCACGACCTCCGTACCCCGCTGGCCGGGATCAAGGCGGCGGTCACCAGCCTCAGGTCCGACGACGTGGCGTGGTCGGAGGAGGACGAGGCGGAGCTCCTGGAGGGCATCGAGGAGGGCGCCGACCGCCTCGACCACCTCGTCGGCAATCTGCTCGACATGTCCCGCCTCCAGACCGGTACGGTCACGCCGCTGATCCGCGAGATCGACGTCGACGAGGTGGTGCCGATGGCGCTGGGCGGGGTGCCCGAGGGAAGCGTCGAACTGGACATCCCCGAGACGCTGCCCATGGTCGCCGTCGACGCCGGGCTCCTGGAGCGGTCGATGGCCAACCTGGTGGAGAACGCCGTCAAGTACAGCCCCGCCGGTCGCACCGTCCTGGTCGCCGCCAGCGCCCTCGCGGACCGCGTCGAGGTGCGGGTCGTCGACCGGGGGCCGGGCGTGCCGGACGAGGCCAAGGACCGCATCTTCGAGCCCTTCCAGCGCTACGGCGACGCCCCGCGCGGCGCCGGTGTGGGGCTCGGCCTGGCCGTGGCCCGGGGCTTCGCCGAGGCGATGGGCGGCACCCTCAACGCCGAGGACACCCCCGGCGGCGGTCTCACCATGGTGCTCACCCTCCGCGCGGCGGGAACGCCCGCCCGCGCCGACCACCTCACGACAGCAGAAAGGCAGGCCGCCCGATGCCGAGCCTGACCGGGGGAGACCCCCGGACCCCCACGAGGGTGCTCGTGATCGACGACGAACCGCAGATCGTGCGTGCCCTCGTGATCAACCTCAAGGCCCGGCACTACGAGGTCGACGCCGCCCACGACGGTGCCGCCGCCCTCCAGCTCGCCGCGGCCCGCCATCCCGACGTCGTGGTGCTGGACCTGGGACTGCCCGACATGGACGGCGTCGAGGTGATCCGAGGGCTGCGCGGCTGGACCCGGGTACCGATCCTGGTGCTGTCCGCCCGGCACTCCTCCGACGAGAAGGTCGAGGCGCTCGACGCGGGTGCCGACGACTACGTCACCAAACCCTTCGGCATGGACGAACTGCTGGCCCGGCTGCGCGCCGCCGTGCGCCGGGCCGAGCCGGTCCCGGGCGGCGAGGACGACGTGGTCGTGGACACCGCGGAGTTCACCGTCGACCTGGCCGCGAAGAAGGTGAACCGGGGCGGGAAGGACGTACGGCTCACCCCCACCGAGTGGCATCTGCTGGAGGTGCTGGTGCGCAACACCGGACGCCTGGTCAGCCAGAAGCAGCTGCTGCAGGAGGTGTGGGGGCCGTCGTACGGGACGGAGACGAACTACCTCCGGGTCTACATGGCGCAGCTGCGCCGCAAGCTGGAGGCGGACCCGGCGCACCCGCGGCACTTCATCACGGAGCCAGGCATGGGGTACCGCTTCGAGAAGTGAGCGGGAAGTGAGTGGGAAGTGAGCCTCGCTATACCGGGCCGGAGAGGGTGTCTGGCTGTCGGCGCGCCCCGGTACGCTTCAGATATGAGTGCTGCTCCGCGTTCCGACAAGCCGGTGGGCCGGTTCCGGCGCATGTTCGACCGGCTCTCCTCGTCGCAGGAGGACCTGGAGTCCGAGGAACTGCGCGAGGACGCCGACACCGCCGGCTGCACCCGTATCTGCGATTGTCAGGACCGGCAGATCGTGTCGGTTACTGGTACCTTGCGCACGGTCACCCTGCGACCGCGTGCGGGCGTCCCGGCCCTGGAGGCCGAGCTGTTCGACGGTTCCGCCGCCCTGGACGTGGTGTGGCTGGGCAGACGCTCCATCGTGGGCATAGAGCCGGGGCGCAAGCTCATCGCATCGGGCCGGATCTCGATGAGCCGGGGCCGCCGGGTGCTCTTCAACCCGAAATACGAACTGAGACCCCTCGGACGGGAGTAGCCGGTGACGTCGCTCGACAAGCCGACCGAAGACACCCAAGACACGGAAGCCGACGACGCCCGGGCGGTGACGGAGGCCGCGCTGTTCGAGGCGTTCGGCGGCGTGCGGGGCATGGTCGAGACGGTGCTGCCGGGCCTGCTCTTCGTCACCATCTTCACCCTCAACAACGACCTGCACATGTCCGCGATCGCGGCGCTCGCCGTGTCGCTGGTGCTGGTCGTGGTCCGGCTGGCGATGAAGGACACCGTCAAGCACGCCTTCAGCGGGGTCTTCGGCGTCGCCTTCGGCGTGGTCTTCGCGATGATGACCGACAACGCCAAGAACTTCTATCTGCCGGGCATGCTCTACACCCTGGGCCTGGCCATGGCGTACATCGTCACCTCGCTGGCCGGGGTGCCGCTGATCGGCCTGATCCTCGGCCCGGTCTTCAAGGAGAACCTCTCCTGGCGCACCCGCAACCCGGGCCGCAAGAAGGCGTACACCAAGGCCAGCTACGCCTGGGGCCTGATCCTGCTCGGCAAGAGCGCCATCCTCTTCCCGCTGTACTGGTGGGCGGACACCGAGCAGCTCGGCTGGGTCCTGGTCACCCTGAAGATCCCGCCGTTCCTGCTCGCCGTGTGGCTGACCTGGGTGTTCCTGGCGAAGGCGCCGGCCCCCATCGACGTGTTCGCGGAGATGGAGGCGGCGGAGAAGGCCGAGGAGGAGAGGGCGGAGCGCGAGAAGGCCGAGCGCGAGGCCCGGGGCGAGGACACCCTGGACCAGACGCCCGGCGGCAGGCACCGCAAGGGCTGACGGCACCCGGGAGCCGACGAACCCGAAGGCTGACGCGCCCCAAGCACCGACGGCGCGCTGACGGCATACGACGGCGCCGACGGCACCGACGGCATACGACGGTGGGGCGCCCGGAGATCTCCGGGCGCCCCACCCTCGTGTCGCGGGCCGTGCGTCGGTCAGCGCGCCGTACTGCCCTTCCGCGCCGACAGCAGGTCCTCCAGCTGCTCCTCGCGGGCCTGGGCCGCCACGAACAGCAGCTCGTCGCCCGCCTCCAGCGAGTCCTCCCGGGACGGTGTCAGCACCCGGGTGCCGCGGATGATCGTGACCAGCGAGGTGTCCTCGGGCCACTCCACGTCGCCGACCTGGATGCCGGCCAGGGCCGACTCCTCCGGCAGCGTCAGCTCCACCAGGTTGGCGTCGCCGTGGCTGAAGCGCAGCAGCCGGACCAGGTCACCGACGCTCACCGCCTCCTCGACCAGGGCCGACATCAGTCGCGGGGTGGAGACGGCGACGTCCACGCCCCAGGACTCGTTGAACAGCCACTCGTTCTTCGGGTTGTTCACCCGGGCGACGACGCGCGGAACGCCGTACTCCGTCTTGGCCAGCAGGGAGACGACCAGGTTGACCTTGTCGTCGCCCGTCGCGGCGATGACGACGTTGCAGCGCTGGAGCGCCGCCTCGTCCAGGGACGTGATCTCGCACGCGTCGGCGAGCAGCCACTCAGCCATCGGGACGCGCTCGACCGAGATGGCGGTCGGCGCCTTGTCGATGAGCAGGACCTCGTGGCCGTTCTCCAGCAGTTCGCCCGCGATCGAGCGGCCGACCGCACCGGCTCCGGCAATGGCGACCCTCATCAGTGACCGCCCTCCTCTTCGGGACCCTTGGCGAACGACGCCTCGACCTTGTGAACCTCGTCGGCGCGCATCATCACGTGCACCAGGTCACCCTCCTGCAACACCGTCTGCGAGGTGGGCAGGATGGCCTCCCCGAGCCGGGTGAGGAACGCCACCCGCACACCGGTCTCCTCCTGGAGCCGGCTGATCTTGTGGCCGACCCAGGACGCCGAGGTGTGCACCTCGGCGAGCTGGACGCCGCCGGTGGGGTCGCGCCACAACGGCTCGGCGCCCGAGGGGAGCAGCCTGCGCAGCATCTGGTCGGCCGTCCAGCGGACGGTGGCGACCGTGGGGATGCCCAGGCGCTGGTAGACCTCGGCGCGGCGGGGGTCGTAGATACGGGCGGCGACGTTCTCCACGCCGAACATCTCGCGGGCCACGCGGGCAGCGATGATGTTCGAGTTGTCACCGCTGGAGACGGCGGCGAAGGCACCGGCCTCCTCGACGCCCGCCTCGCGCAGGGTGTCCTGGTCGAAACCGATACCGGTGACCCGACGGCCGCCGAACGTGGAACCGAGGCGACGGAACGCGGTGGGGTCCTGGTCGATCACGGCGACCGTGTGCCCTTGCTGCTCCAGGGTCTGCGCGAGGGCCGAGCCCACGCGCCCGCAGCCCATGATGACGATGTGCATCGCCTCACACCCCGCTTTCTGCGGGCCCGCCGGCCTCTGTGGATGTCCTGCTCATGTCTCTCTTTCGGCTCGCCTGGCGACACGTCGCGGCCAGTGTGCGGGCCGCAGGGGAACATCATGCCGGTGAGTACCGACGCTGACGCCTCTCGGGGCCCCGGGAAGCCGGATTCCCCGTCCGGGAAGCCGGGTCCCCCTGCCCGCACCCAACGTATCGGCAAGCCTCCAGCGCCCGCAGGGGCCGTCTCACCCCCCGGCCGACGACCCCCGCCGGCCGATGCTGCGGATGCTGGCGCGGGTCAGGATTCCGAGGCCGACGAGCGTGGCGGCGCCGCCGATCAGCTCTGCGCTCAGGTGCATGGGACCTCCAGGGGCGGCAACGGCCGGGAAGCGAACGGCAATCGGCCGGCAATCGGACGGTGCTTGTCATATAGGCATGGGAACCCGGCGGCCTGCGGAATCCGCAGCCGGACCACCCGCCGAATTCACCCGTAGAGCAGACGGCGGGCCGATCGGGGGTGGCGGGTGGGCGGGCGCCCGTTCGAACGCTTACGATCCTCTGTTGTGTCCAAACTGACCGACGTGCCCAAGCGGATCCTGATCGGGCGCGCACTGCGCAGTGACCGGCTGGGGGAAACGCTCCTGCCGAAGCGCATTGCCCTACCCGTCTTCGCCTCCGACCCGCTCTCCTCCGTGGCGTACGCGCCGGGCGAGGTGCTGCTGGTCCTGTCCATCGCGGGCGTGTCGGCGTACCACTTCAGTCCCTGGATCGCGGTCGCGGTCGTCGTGCTGATGTTCACGGTGGTCGCCTCCTACCGGCAGAACGTGCACGCCTACCCGAGCGGCGGCGGCGACTACGAGGTCGCGAACACCAACCTCGGCCCCAAGGCGGGCCTGACGGTGGCGAGCGCGCTGCTGGTGGACTACGTCCTGACCGTCGCCGTCTCCATCTCCTCCGGCATCGAGAACCTCGGCTCCGCGATCCCCTTCGTCGTCGAGCACAAGGTCCTCTGCGCGGTCGCCGTGATCCTGCTGCTGACGCTGATGAACCTGCGCGGGGTCAGGGAGTCGGGCACCCTGTTCGCGATTCCGACCTACGTCTTCGTCACGGGCGTCTTCATCATGATCGCGTGGGGGGCCTTCCGAGGCCTGGTACTGGACGACACCATGCGCGCCCCGACGGCGGACTACGAGATCAAACCGGAACACGGCGGCCTGGCCGGCTTCGCCCTGGTCTTCCTCCTGCTGCGCGCCTTCTCCTCCGGCTGCGCCGCCCTCACCGGCGTCGAGGCCATCTCCAACGGCGTCCCGGCCTTCCGCAAGCCCAAGTCGAAGAACGCGGGCAACACCCTCGCGCTGATGGGCCTGCTCGCCGTCACCATGTTCTGCGGCATCATCGCGCTGGCCGCCGCGACCGACGTCCGCATGTCGGAGAACCCGGCCACCGACCTCTTCCACAACGGCGTCGCGCTCGGCTCGGACTACGTCCAGCACCCGGTGATCTCGCAGGTCGCCGAGGCGGTCTTCGGCGAGGGCAGCTTCCTCTTCATCGTCCTGGCCGCCGCCACCGCGCTCGTCCTCTTCCTCGCCGCGAACACCGCGTACAACGGCTTCCCGCTGCTCGGCTCGATCCTTGCCCAGGACCGCTACCTGCCGCGCCAGCTGCACACCCGCGGCGACCGCCTGGCCTTCTCGAACGGCATCGTGCTCCTCGCCGGCGCGGCGATGCTCCTGGTCTTCATCTACGGCGCCGACTCGACCCGCCTCATCCAGCTCTACATCGTCGGCGTCTTCGTGTCCTTCACGCTCAGCCAGATCGGCATGGTCCGCCACTGGAACCGCCACCTGGCCACGGAGCGGGACCCGGCCAAGCGCCGCCGCATGCACCGCTCCCGCGCGATCAACGCCTTCGGCGCCTTCTTCACCGGCCTGGTGCTGGTCGTCGTACTCGCCACGAAGTTCACGCACGGAGCGTGGGTCGCCCTGCTCGGCATGTGCATCTTCTTCGCCACGATGACGGCGATCCGCAAGCACTACGACCGCGTCGCCGAGGAGATCGCCGCCCCCGAGGACCCGGATGCGCAGAGCGACGACATGGTGCGCCCCTCCCGCGTCCACTCCGTCGTCCTCATCTCCAAGATCCACCGCCCCACCCTGCGCGCCCTCGCCTACGCCAAGCTCATGCGCTCCGACACCCTGGAGGCGCTCAGCGTCAACGTCGACCCGGCGGAGACGAAGGCGCTGCGCGACGAGTGGGAGCGGCGCGGCATCGCCGTACCGCTGAAGGTGCTGGACTCGCCGTACCGCGAGATCACGCGGCCGGTCATCGAGTACGTCAAGAGCCTGCGCAAGGAGTCCCCGCGCGACGCGGTCTCCGTGATCATCCCGGAGTACGTGGTCGGCCACTGGTACGAGCACCTGCTGCACAACCAGAGCGCCCTGCGTCTCAAGGGGCGGCTGTTGTTCACCCCCGGGGTTATGGTCACCTCCGTCCCCTACCAGCTGCAGTCCTCCGAGGCCGCCAAGCGCCGGGCCCGCAAGCGGCAGGACTGGAACGCGCCAGGTGCGGTCCGGCGCGGTCCGGCCCAGCACGACCGGGCGAAGGAGTCCTCGTCGTCGACGTAGACTGGACGGCTGTTGTCCTTTGACGTTCGTCTGCCGACGTCCGTCTCTCGTCGTCCGTTCTCTGGAGTCACCCCGCCATGCAGGCAGAACCGAAGAAATCGCAGGCGGAGTCCCAGGCGGTCTCGCTGGTGGGCCAGGAGTACGAGGTCGAGATCGGCCCCGTCGCCCACGGCGGCCACTGCATCGCCCGTACGTCCGAGGGGCAGGTGCTGTTCGTCCGGCACACGCTGCCCGGCGAGCGCGTCGTGGCCCGGGTGACCGAGGGCGAGGAGGGCGCCCGCTTCCTCCGCGCGGACGCGGTCGAGATCCTGGACGCTTCCAAGGACCGCATCGAGGCACCGTGCCCCTTCGCCGGCCCCGGCCGCTGCGGCGGCTGTGACTGGCAGCACGCCAAGCCCGGAGCGCAGCGCCGCCTGAAGGGCGAGGTCGTCACCGAGCAGCTCAAGCGGCTCTCGGGCCTCACGCCCGAGGAGGCCGGCTGGGACGGCACGGTGATGCCGGCCGAGGGCGACAAGCTGCCCGCCGGCCAGGTCCCGTCGTGGCGCACGCGCGTGCAGTACGCCGTGGACGCCGAGGGCAACGCGGGCCTGCGCAAGCACCGCTCGCACGAGGTCGAACCGATCGACCACTGCATGATCGCCGCCGAGGGCGTCAGCGAGCTGGGGATCGAGCAGCGCGACTGGATCGGCATGGAGTCGGTCGAGGCGATCGCGGCGAGCGGCTCGCAGGACCGGCAGGTCATCCTGACTCCCCGCCCGGGTGCGAGGCTCCCCATCGTCGAGCTGGACCGCCCGGTGTCGGTCATGCGCGTGGAGGAGAAGGACGGCGGCGTCCACCGCGTCCACGGCCGCCCCTTCGTCCGCGAGCGCGCGGACGGCCGCACCTACCGGGTCGGCTCCGGCGGCTTCTGGCAGGTCCACCCCAAGGCCGCCGACACCCTGGTCCTCGCGGTCATGCAGGGCCTGCTCCCGCGCAAGGGCGACATGGCCCTCGACCTGTACTGCGGCGTCGGCCTCTTCGCCGGCGCCCTGGCCGACCGCGTCGGCGACAAGGGCGCGGTACTCGGCATCGAGTCCGGCAAGCGCGCCGTCGAGGACGCCCGTCACAACCTCGCCGGCTTCGACCGCGTCCGCATCGAACAGGGCAAGGTCGAGGCCGTCCTGCCGCGCACCGGCATCGACGAGGTCGACCTCATCGTCCTCGACCCGCCGCGCGCGGGGGCGGGGCGGAAGACGGTGCAGCACCTCGCGTCCCTGGGGGCGCGTCGTATCGCGTACGTGGCGTGCGATCCCGCTGCGCTGGCCCGGGATCTGGGGTACTTCCGGGACGGGGGATATCGGGTGCGGATGTTGCGGGTGTTCGATCTGTTTCCGATGACGCATCATGTGGAGTGTGTGGCGATCCTGGAGCCTGCGAACAAGGGCGTCTGACCGTGCTGACCTGACCGTCGGCACGGGGACAGGGACTCCGCCGGTATGGGCATCCTGCTGCACCCCGGCGGCGGCGCGAGTAGGTGGTATCAGCTCGCTACCTAGATACCAGGCCGGTATCATTGCTGTATGGCGATGACACTCCGACTCCCCGACGACCTTGACGCGAAGCTCACCGAACGGGCTCGTCGTGAGGGCCGCAGCAAGCAGGAACTCGCCATCGAGGCCATCCGCGACGCCCAGAACCGGGCCGAGTTGAAGGTCGACGATGTCCTGGCCGAGCTCATGGAGAGCGATGCGGAGATCCTGGACTACCTGAAGTGACCGAAGTGCGCTACATCCAGATCGACGAGATCCTGGCCATCGCCCGCACGGTCAACGGTACCGAGCACAGCGTGCGTGACATGGGACTTCTGGTGTCAGCTGTCGAACGGCCCCGGACCAACGTGTTCGGAGCCGAGCTGTATCCCACGCTGCACGAGAAGGCGGCGGCACTGCTGCACTCCGTCGCCCGCAATCACGCGCTGATCGACGGCAACAAGCGCACTGCCTGGCTGGCCATGCGCGTCTTCCTGCGGTTCAACGGCGTCAGCGCCAGTACAGAACCGCCGCCCGTCTCCGTTGCCGGCCCGTTCGTCGAGGAAGTCGCGCAGGACAACATCGACGTACCGGTCATTGCCAAGCGTCTGTCGGTCTGGTTCCCGGTTTCCTGACGCACGTTGACGTGGTCGAGTCCGGGTGTTCCGGGCCCGCGGTCAGGAGCCGGCTGATTGAAGGTCGAGCTGGTACTCCAGGGCCTTGTGGGTGGGGGCGTATCCCAAGGCGTCGTTGATGCGCCGCATGTGTGTGTTGCTGTCCGCCGTGTCGGTGACCAGGCCGGCGAGATCGGGGTGGTTGGTGCGGGCCAGGTGGATCGACTCGGCCTTCATCCAGCGGCCCAGGCCGTGACCGCGGTGCTCGGGGAGGACGCCGGTGCCGTAGTGCGTCCCGTCGCCCTTGCCGTCACCCGGGACGACGAGTTCGGAGAAGCCGGCGATCGAGCCGTCGGACTCGTCGACGGCAACCACCGTGGTCAGCAGGTCCCCTCGGTCGGCGATGGCCTGGGCAGCGGCCCGAACCCGCTCGGTGTCCCAGACGACCACGCCGTAGTCGGTGTCGTCCATCGGCATGTCGTCCATCGCGCGGCGCGACGCGGCGAATGTCTCGGCCAGTTCCCCGGGGACGGTGCCGCGCCAGGACGCGAGCCGGTAGCCGGGGTGTCGCCGCGCGGCGGCAGCCGCTATCGCGTCAGCCTCGGCGGCGCCCCACTTCTCCAGGGCAAGACGGGCGTATGTCAAGGTGAGCACCTTGCGGAAGCCGCGTGCGGCGAGGAAGTGATCGCCGGGTGTGTCCGCGTCGGCCTGCGCGACGACCGACCGCCTTCCCGCCTCCCGCGCGGCGGCCACCGCTGTTTCGAGGAGACGCGTCCCGACGTGCCGACGCCGCTCCGTCCGGTGGACGTGCAGGTGCAGCTCGGCCAGGTGATCCTGGCCTTCTCGCGTGAACGCCGTCGGTGAGCGGTTTCCGTACGTCGATGGCCGCGCCCGCAGCCGTGTTCAGGTGCGCGGTCCGGCGCCGTGCAGCAGGGTGTCGATGATGCGGGCGGCGAGGGTGTCGGTGTCGATACCGGCGTCGTCCGGGCTCCCCTGCAGGGACTCCCCGAGGAGCGAGTAGTACACCCGTCGTACCCAGTGGAGGTCGGCTGTCTCGTCGATGAGCTTGTCCGCCCGGGCACGTTCCAGCACGGTGATGCACCGCCGGCCGATGTCCTGGTGGACGGCGGCCGCTTCGCTGTCGGGGTCGGCCGGCAGCCCCAGGGCGAATGCCCAGGCGCCCTTCACCTCGAGCACATTGGCCGTGATCCGGTGCAGTGCCACAAGGGGAGGGGCGGTGTCGGGCCGGCCGTCTTCCACGGCTTGGGCGAGCTGGCGGGCGGCGGACGAAGCCAGGGCCTCGACCAGTGCCTGCCGATGGGCGAACCGCCGGTGGATCGTCGTCCTGGCCACTCCCGCCGCGGTCGCGATCTGCTCCATCGACGCGCCGGGATCCGCGGAGAGTACGCGTTCGGCCGCCTCCAGGATGGCGCGCACACTGCGCTCCGCGTCCGCTCGCAACGGTCGTGCCGCTGTCTCGCTCATGGCACCTCCCACTCATCTGCCTGACATCCGAAACGATACACCGGTGCGTCATCTCTCAATTAACTGCGTCATTGTTGTTGCAGTTAATGGGGAAGTGGGTACTCTCTTGTATCAGTCGATCGTCGAGTGAAGGAGATTTCCCGTGAACAGTGCAGCGCTCATCACTGGCGCCTCGTCCGGTCTCGGCGCTGAGTTCGCCGCGCAGCTCGCTGCCCGCGGGCACGATCTGATCCTGGTGGCGCGCTCCGAGGACAGGCTCACGGCCCTCGCCGAGCGGCTGATCGCGGAGCACGGTATCCGCGCCCACGTCCTGGTCCAGGACCTCGCCGAGCCCGATGCCGCCCGGCAGGTCGCCGGTCGGCTCGCGGCCCGTGGCCTGAGCGTCGACCTGCTGGTCAACAATGCCGGGTTCGGCACGTGCGGTCGCTTCGAGGACATCGCCGCGGACCGGGACCACGACCAGCTGATGGTCAACGTCGTCGCACTCGTCGACCTCACCCACGCCCTGCTCCCCGGCATGCTGGAGCGCGGCACGGGCGCGGTCGTGAACGTCGCTTCCACCGCGGGCTTCCAGCCGTCCCCGTACTTCGCCGTCTACAGCGCGGCCAAGGGCTTCGTACTGAACTTCGGGCTCGCCCTGCGCCAGGAGTACCGCAGGCGTGGCATCCGCGTGCTCACTCTGTGCCCCGGCCCGGTCGACACGCCCTTCTTCGATGCCATCGGCACCCGCAAGGCCGCCGTCAACGGCTCGATGACCACACCGGAGCCGGTTGTGCGCGCCGCTCTGCGCGCACTCGACCGCGACCGCGGCTATGTCACCCCCGGACTCGGCAACGCCCTGGCCGCCCATCTACTGCCGCGCCGGCCGCGCACCCTGGTCGCGGCCATCGCCGAGCGCGTCACCCGCAAGGTGCTCACCGCCTCGGGCGCGGCCGCGCAGCCGAGGGAGTACGCGGCATGAGTTCATGAGTCCTCCGCGGTCCCGGCAGCGGCGATTCCCGACGAGATCATTTCTGCCTCCGTCGGCACCAACGACCTTGCCCAGGACAGAATGTCCGCACGGAGGCCGCCCATCGCTTCGAGGGTATGAAGACAGGCGCGCGGGACGGCCGAAGGGTGGGCGGTTCATGGCGTTCACGGACTGGTTGACGTTCCCGGGTAGCCGCGGTCGCGCAAGGTGTCGTGCCATCCGAGGCCCACAGGGGCCGGTTGCCGAGTCCGGCGATGTCCAGAACGAGTTCGGCGTACATGGCGTTGGCCCAGGATAACCAGGGGCGGTGAATCGGTGGGGGTCGTGCTTGTGGATCGACTCGGTTGTCCACTGTGTCCGCAGTGCCCGGGGCGGGATTCGAACCCGCACGGCCCTGGAGGCCAGAGACTTTTAAGGTCCCCGTGTCTGACCGATTCCACCACCCGGGCCGGAGAGGGCGGCCGACGCCTCCCCGTGAGGAGGGAGGCGTCGGTGTGCTCAGTCCGTCGCGGACGTCGCGGACGTCGCCGCGAGCGCGGTGCCCGGTTCGGCGGAGGCCGTGGTCTTCTTCGCCGCGGCGCGTACGGCGGTGAGCTGGAGCAGCAGTGCGGCCGCCGCGAAGCCCGCCGCCCAGAGCGGGAGTACGGAGCCGCTCCAGCCGAAGGCGAAGGCCGCGCCGCCGAGGCCGGAGCCGATGGCGCTGCCGAGGTAGAGGGCGGACTCGTTGAGGGCGACGGCGACCGGGCCGCCGCGTTCCCCGCGCGCCGCGAGGAGGTCGTTCTGCTGGGGGACCTGGAGTGCCCAGCCGACCGCGCCCCAGACCGCGATGGGGATCAGCGCGAGCAGCGGGGTGACGGAGGCGGTGAGCCGGAAGGCGAGCAGGGAGAGGGTGAGGATCACCAGGATGCCGACGACCAGAGTGGCGGGCCGGCGGACCTTGTCGACGAGGGATCCGATGAGGATGCTGCCGAGTACGCCGCCGATGCCCCAGGCCCAGAGGTACGGGGTGATGTTGTCGACGCTTCCCATCGCGCCGGTGGCCATGACCGGGACGAAGTACGTGTAGAGGCCGAGGCTGGCGATGGCGGCGAGCAGGGAGACTCCCACGACCGAGGCGACACGGGGGTCGGTGACCACCTGGGCGCGCTGGCGCAGGCTCACCGTCTCGGTGGCGGGGAGCTGCGGGAGTCGCAGCAGCAGTCCGACGAGGGAGACGACGCCGATGCCGGTGACCAGCCACAGAGTGGCGCGCCAACTGGTGTGCTGGGCGATGTAGACGCCGGCGGGCACGCCGAGGACGGTGCCCGAGCTCATGCCTCCCATGATCACGGCGAGGGCGCGGCCCCGGCGCTCGCGCTCGACGAGCGAGGCGGCGGCCGCCGCGGCGAGCGCGAGGTAGAGACCCGCGCCGACGCCCGCGAAGGCGCGGGTGATCAGCAGCACGGGGAGCGAAGTAGCGAGCGCCGAGCCCGCGTTGGCCAGGGAGAAGACGGCCAGGGAGGCCAGCAGTCCGGTGCGTACGCGAGAGGCGGAGAGCAGGGTGGCGAAGATCGGGGAGGCGATGGCGTACGCCAGGGTGAAGGCGGTGACCATCTGGCCGGTGGAAGAGACGGTGGCGTCGAAGTCTGCCGCGATGGAGGGCAGCAGACCCGCGGTGACGTAGGCGTCGAGCCCGAGCGCGAAGGCGCCCAGGCCGAGCAGGTAGACGAGTTTCACTGATTCCCCATTGTTCGAAACTTCTGATACATCGGTACATTGCGCGGTCGGACGCGGCAGGGCAAACGGGAACGATGGATTCCGGCCACGTGCGGCAAGGACGGGAGGGCAAGGACGGGAGCAGGAAGGTGGGGTGAGCGGTTGTGCGATTCTTGAGGGGTGCGCCACTACTTCCACCCGGAGATCGAGGACGTCTGCCTGCCCGACGTGCTGTTCGCGCTGAGCGACGCCACCCGTCTGGGCATCGCCGTCGCGCTCGCGGACGGCGCCGAGCGCACCGCGGGTGAACTCGGTGGCTCCCTGGCCAAGTCGACGATGACCCACCACCTCAAGGTGCTGCGCGAGGCGGGCACGCTGCGGGTGCGGTCCGAGGGCACGCGCTGCTACAACTCGCTGCGCCTGGAGGAGCTGGAGGCACGGTTTCCCGGCCTGCTGGACCAGCTCCTCGGCTTCGCCGTGAAGTGCGGCTACACCTCGGCCGACGCCCGCCCCCGCGACTGACGGGGGGCTCGCGCGGGGGCGGGCGCCGGGGCTGTGGGTGCCGTGCGGCAGGCGGAGCCTCAGGTCAGAGGGTCAGTTCGATGTCGTAGGCGGAGAGCCAGGAGTTGAGTCCCAGCGCCATCTCCAGACCCGAACGGTCGTACTGCGCGCTCATGTCCCCGACCGGACGGTCCAGCAGGGCCTTGGTCGCGGCGTTGTCGAGCAGCGGCAGCACCGGGGACGAGGAGTCGGCGAGCACCTCGTGGAGGGACGCGCGCAGGCCGAGCTCGTACGCCGGGTCCTGGGTGGTCGGGTAGGGGCTCTTCACCCGCTGCACGATCGACTCGGGCAGGAGGTCCTTGGTGGCGGCGCGCAGCAGGCTCTTCTCGCGTCCGTCGAACGACTTCATCTCCCAGGGGGTGTTGAAGACGTACTCGACGAGCCGGTGGTCGCAGAACGGGACGCGCACCTCCAGGCCGACCGCCATGCTCATGCGGTCCTTGCGGTCCAGGAGCGTCTGCACGAAGCGGGTGAGGTTCACGTAACTCATCTGCCGCATACGGCGGTTGACGGCGTCCTCGCCGGTCAGCTCGGGCGTCTCCGAGATCGCCTGCGCGTAGCTGTCCCTGAGGAAGCCCGGCATGTCCAGCTTCTGGATGAGACCGGGGTCGAACAGCGACTTGCCGTCGAAGTACTTGCCCGTCGCGGAGGTCAGCCAGGGGAACGTGTCCGCGCCGACCGCCTCGTTGTCGAAGAACCACCGGTAGCCGCCGAACACCTCGTCGGCGGACTCGCCGGAGAGCGCGACGGTGGAGCGTTCCCTGACCGACTGGAAGAGGCGGTACAGGGAGGGCCACATGTCGCCCCAGTACGCGGGCGGCAGGTCCAGTGCCTGGAGGACCTTGGCCCGCAGCGCGGGGTCCGCCAGCTCGCTGCTGTTCATGATGATCTCGCTGTGATCCGCGCCCACGTGCTTGACCAGGTCGTGCACGAACGGGGTGTCGGAGGAGCCGCGCACCGGGTCCACGACGAACTCCGCGCCGTGCTCCTCGAAGTCGACCGAGAAGGAGCGGACGGGGCCCTCGCCCCGGCCCGCGAGGCCAGCGCGGTGATCACGGAGGAGTCCAGGCCGCCCGAGAGCAGCGAGCACAGCGGCACGTCCGAGACGGTCTGGCGCTCGACGATGTCCTCGAGCAGGCCCCGGACCGTGTCCACCGTCGTCGCCAGGTCGTCGGTGTGCTCGCGGGCCTCCAGCGCCCAGTACGTGCGCTTCGTCAGGCCCGAGCGGTCGACCCGCACCAACTGGCCGGGACGCACCTCGTTCATGCCGCTGAAGATCCCCTGCTCGGGGGTCTTCACCATCTCCAGAACCTCGCGCAGACCGTCCTGGCCGACCCGGCGGGGCACCGAGGGGTGGGCGAGAAGGGCCTTGGGCTCCGACCCGAACACCACGCCGTCGGCGGTGGGGAAGTAGTAGAGCGGCTTGACGCCCGGACGCCGCCCCGCGTGACGGTCACCCACATCGACAGCGCGGTGGGGCGGCTGCCGCGGTAGGTGATGTCGTAGCACCGCACGTGCAGCTCGACGTCCGGTCCGCTCACGGGAGCGTCGGCGGTTTCGAGCATCAGGTAGGAGAACCGCTCCCAGATGAGCTGGTCGCCGAGCGGCACCCCGTACGCGGCGTGGCACAGCAGGGGGAACGTCTGCCGGATCGTCTCGGAGAGGAGCAGCGGGTCGAGGGTGTCCGCCACCCGGTAGAACGGGTGGGCGTCCGGCCACAGCGCGTCTATTCGGAATTGGTCCTCGCCGAACCCGGTCCAGCTCCTGAGGTAGACCTCGGAGGCATTCGTTTTGTGGACGTAGTGCTGTGGCACCCGGCCACTGACGGGCTCGGCGATGCAGTTGCCGACAGTTTCGTGTGGGGGCACGAGATCCGTTCTCCTCCGTTGGGGTTCTCATCGCCGCAGTAGTTGAGCGATGTCTGATCACCAAATAACATAGAGATCGATCTGTTTCTTGTCGAGAGAGCTTGGTGATCTTGAACGTGACTCGGAGCACACAGGAGCGCGCGGTTCGTACCCGGAGAGCGTTGATCTGCGCCGCGGCCGAAGTCTTCGACGAGGCCGGCTACTCAGGCGCGGGCGTCACCCGCATCCTGGAGAAGGCGGGGCTGACCCATGGCGCGATGTACTTCCACTTCAAGTCGAAGGAGGACCTCGCCCGCGCAGTGATGCTGGAACAGGCTTCCGACCTGAACCTGCCCGAAGCACCCCAGGGCCTCCAGCAGTTGGTGGACGTGACGCGCATGCTGGCGGTCGAGTTGCAGCACAACAGGATGCTCCGTGCGGGGGTCCGGCTGGCGGTGGACCCGGGCGGCCCGGCCCGCCACGACGACTCGATCTACGCCTGGTGGGCCGAGCTGTTCGAAAGAGAGCTACGTGTCGCCCGAGACACGGGTGAACTGCGCCCGGAGGTCGACGAGAAGGACTTCGCCCGGACGCTGGTGGGGGCGTTCACCGGCACCCAGGTGATGTCCGAGATCACCACGGGTCGCGCCGACCTCACGGAGCGCGTCACCGCCCTGTGGCGCTACCTCCTGCCCGCCCTCGCCCCACCCGACGTCCAGGCCCGCCTCACCCTCGACGGCGCCCTCGCGAGCAGGGGGAAGCACTCGTGAATCCGGTACGCGTCGTGCTGACCGGCGCCACCGGATTCGTGGGGAGCCGGACCGTCGGAGAACTTCTGGAACACCCCGGGGTCGAGCTGCGCCTGGTGGGCCGCACCAGGCCGGCCGGCACCGCCGACGCCCGCGTGCGCTGGACGCCGGCGGACCTCACCGATCCCGCGTCGTTGCGCGGAGTGTGCCGCGACGCCGATGTCGTGGTGCACCTCGCCTCGCTCGTCTCCGGTACGTCCGAACAGTGCCGGAAGGTGAACGAGGAGGGCACGGCCGCCCTGGTGCAGGACGCGACCGCCGCAGGCGTCCGGCGCCTCGTGCACCTCTCCACCTCCGCGGTCTACGGGGCAGGCCCGCACTCCGGCCAGGACGTCGAGGACCTGGTGCCCGCCCCGGTCTCGGCCGCGAGCACCACACGGCTCGCCGGCGAACAACACACGCTCCGGGCCGGTGGTCTCGTCCTGCGCGCCGGACTGGTGCTCGGTGCCGGTGACCGCTGGGTGGTCCCGGCGCTCGCCCGGCTCCTGGCATCCGTCCCCTACCGCTGGGCCGGAGGCGACGCCGAGCTCTCTCTCGTGGACGTGTCGGATCTCGTTCGCCTGATCGCACGCGCCACGCTGGCACCCCTCGTTCCCGGGCCCCAGGTCGTCCACGCCAGCCACCCCCGGCCGGTACGTGTCGGCGACCTCATGGAGACCCTCGCGGAACTCAAGGTCCTCCCGCCCTGGCCCAGCGAAGCACGTACCTGGGACGAGTGCCTGGAACTCTTCGCGGCCGACCCGGGCGGCCTGAGCGCCCGCCAGTTCCACCTGCTGGCCCAGGACCACTGGTACCGGAGCGACTCCATCTGGCGGCGCGCCGCGTGCGACCCCGGCCCCGGCCCACTGGCACGGCTGGCAGGGGCGGCGGAGTGGTACCGAGGCTTTCTCGTCGAATGACCTCGTGAGGCGACTCGGTCCGGGAACCCCGCGAGCCGCGATGGTTTCGCGGTGTTCGGCGGTCGTACTGTCGACCTGCCACCGAGGATGGCTGAGGAGGGCTTCCGATGCGCAGCGTGACCTATTCGATGAGCGTCTCACTGGACGGCTACATCGTCGGGCCGGACGGTGACTTCGACTGGACGGCACCGGGCGACGACGTCTTTCGCTTCTGGATCGACGAGATCCGAGAGGTCGGCGTCCACCTGTTGGGACGACGGCTGTACGAGACGATGCTGTACTGGGAGACCGCCGACCAGGATCCGTCGCTCGACGACGCCGGGCGCGAATGGGCCGCGCTCTGGAATCCGCTCCCGAAGGTGGTGTTCTCCACCACCCTGTCGGCGGTGCGGGGCAATGCCCGCCTGGCTTCCGGTGGTCTGGCGGAGGAGATCGAGCGGTTGCGGGCCGAGCCGGGGGAGGGCGACATCGCGATCGGAGGCGCGGTGCTCGCAGCCGAGGCGGCCGCGTCGGGTCTGATCGACGAGTACCGGACCATCGTCTACCCGGTGCTGGTCGGCGGTGGCATTCCGTACTTCCCCCGGCACGATCGCCGGGTGGATCTCGAACTCGTCGAGACCCGCACCTTCAACTCGAGAGTCGTCTACCTCCGCCACCGCGTGGCGGGCAGGTCGCCGAATTCTTAGTGGCGCGCGGTCAGCGATTCCTCCGCAAGGCCTGGACGAGCCAGGGATACACGGGGATCAGGTTCGGTACGACCTGCCAGTCGTTGACGATCCACACCAGCCGCCAGTACTCATCCACGCGAGGGTCGTGCGCCACTTCGAACTGCTGGGCCATCCAGTCCCGGAATTCCTCGTCAGGGGCGCGGGTGAACACCTCCGCGAAGCGCCGCACGAGATCGTCGACGACGGGTACGGCCTCATCGCTGAGCGGGTCGATGCCGACGGTCCTGGTCTCGGCGAGTCTCCGACGGGTGAACTCCATCAGTTCGTCACCGGCTTCGGTCTCGATGCCGAGCGTGAGTCCATTGGCCTGGTGGCCGGCCACCCGGCGCATGCGGGCCCGGAAGTCGTCGTCGCCGATCATCTCGGCGAGCTCCACCCAGGCGGCGACCTGCTCGGTGGATGGTTCGTCCGGCAGGTCAGGAGTGGCTGCGCGGACCATGGCCGCCGCATTCGGGTCGGCGTTCTCCGTGCCGAACGTGCCGTCGATGAAATCGTCGATCAGACGGCGGCGCTCCTCGCCGGACAGTTGCGTGAGCCTGTGCATGAGCTTGGTCTCCTTGTGACTGGATCCGGACTTGGCCGCGGCTCGCAGGACGCTCCGACGCAGTTGCAGCGTCTGGATCTGGACGTCCAGGGCATCGGCATGCGCCGAGGCGACTTCCGCCACCGAGAGTTCACGGTTCAGTACCCGTTGGATCGTGGGGAGGTCGATCCCCAACTCGCGCAGTGTGCGCACGAGTTCCAGACGAAACAACGCGTCGAGGTCGTAGAGCCGGTATCCGGCGGGGGTGCGACCGGTCGGCGCGACCACGTTCGCGTCGGAGTAGAACCGGATCGTCTTCACCGACAAACCGGTGCGCCGGGAGAGTTCCCCGATCGAGTAGAGAGTCGTGCCGTCCATGTCTCCTACTCTGATGTCTCCATTTACTGGAGAGTCAAGGCGTCGGGGGAGGGGCGGGGAGCCGCAGGTCCGGTTGTCGCGGGCGCGGCCGCACCAGGCCGCTTGGGACCCCCGACTTCACAGCCGTGACATGAGCCACCCGTGTGCATCTCGCGCCGGGGTGTTTGCCACCGCGTCGACGGGAAAGGGGCTCTGTGATCCACCACCGCGACAAACCGGTGGATAGTACGTGAAAGCCAAGGGAGAGGAGAGTTCGATGTCCTCGAAGCGACGTCGTAAGAAGAAGGCCCGCCGCAAGAACGGCGCGAACCACGGCAGCCGTCCGCAGAGCTGAAGGCGGCGCGTC
Source organism: Streptomyces sp. NPDC056296 (assembly GCF_042268605.1). Classification (NCBI taxonomy): domain Bacteria; kingdom Bacillati; phylum Actinomycetota; class Actinomycetes; order Kitasatosporales; family Streptomycetaceae; genus Streptomyces; species Streptomyces sp. NPDC056296. The sequence goes on from NZ_JBHJRX010000008.1 coordinate 139,723, forward strand.
GACGCATCGGGTGGGTGGCACATGCCACCCACCCGAGCGCTTTCCCGGCGCGGTGAGCGGAAAGATCATGGCGTGTTTCCCGTACTGCGGGAAACCTGAGACGCCATGGCGAGACTCGGAAAGCAACGGCCCGCGGACCCGCAGGACGGCCCGGCGCTCAAGCGCGCGCTGACCACACCGTTGCTGTACTTCTTCATCCTGGGCGACGTGCTCGGCGCCGGGGTCTACGTCCTGGTGGGGCAGGTGGCCGCCGACGCCGGGGGAGCGGTGTGGGTGCCGCTGGTCGTCGCCCTGCTGCTGGCGATGCTGACCGCCGCCTCCTACGCCGAGCTGGCCACGAAGTACCCGCGGGCGGGCGGCGCCTCCCACTACACCACCCGCGCCTTCGGGCCGTTCGCCGGCTTCGTCGCGGGCTTCTGCATGCTCGCCGCCGGCATCGTCTCCGTGGCCGCGCTCGCCCGCGGGTTCGGGGGCGACTACCTCTCCGCCTTCGTGACGCTCCCGGTCGGGCTTGTCGCCGTGCTGTTCCTCGCCCTGCTCGCGCTGGTCAACGCGCGGGGCATCAAGGAGTCGACCCGCGCCAACGTCGCCGCCACCGTCGTCGAGGTCGCCGGGCTCCTCGTCATCGTCGCCCTCGGCGGCTGGCTGCTGCTGCGCGGCGACGGCGACGTGGCGCGGCTCGGGCAGCTCGGCACGCCGGAGAAGGGGGCCGCGGCGGCCGTACTGAGCGGGTCCGTACTGGCGTACTACTCCTTCGTCGGGTTCGAGACGTCCGTGAACGTCGCCGAGGAGACCCGCGACCCCCGGCGCTCCTACCCACGCGCCCTGTTCGGGGCCCTCGCCACCGCGGGCGCCGTGTACGTGCTGGTGGGCCTCGCCGCGTCCGTGGCCGTGCCGACCGCCCGGCTGGCCGGGTCGAGCGGGCCGCTGCTGGAGGTCGTCGAGGCGGCCGGCGGCGTCCCGACCCGGCTGTTCAGCGCCATCGCGCTCGTCGCCGTGGCGAACGGCGCGCTGCTCACCGGCATCATGTCCTCCCGCCTGGCCTACGGCATGGCCCGGGACGGGCTGCTGCCCGCCGCGCTGACCAAGGTGCTGCCCGGCCGCCGCACACCGTGGGCCGCGATCGCGGTCACGACCCTGCTGTCGATGCTCCTGGCGCTCACCGGCAGTGTCGCCACCCTCGCGTCCACCCTGGTCCTGCTGCTGCTCGTGGTCTTCCTCATGGTCAACACGGCCGTACTCGTGCTGCGCCGCGATCCGGGCGAGGCCGACCACTTCCGTGCTCCGACCGTGCTCCCCGTGCTCGGCGCCCTGTCCTGCGTGGCGCTCGCCACGCAGATCGAGGCCGAGGTGTGGCTGCGCGGGCTGCTGGTCGTGGCGGTGGGGACGGTGCTCGCCGCGCTCGCGGCCGCACGGCGGGGGTCCAGGGGTGCGGACGGTTCGGGCGGAAGCGACCCGGGGGCGGGTAACCGGTAGCGCACGGTTCGGACTGGGGGGCGGGGGGCGCCCCGGGCGCGGGCAACCGGTAGCGGAGCCGACGACCGCGCGGTCGTCGGCCACGAGAGTGTCACTGCGGCGCGCGGGACGGCACGCCACCGGTCGGGCCGGGCCCGGGGGCCCCGTGCCAGAATGGACGCCCCAGCAGCCCCACTTTCCCGCCCCAGAGGTTCCCCGTGACCAAGTCCGTCGCCCGTGAGCCGCAGCGACGCAACGCGCGGTCCAACCGGGCGCGCATCCTGGCCACGGCCCGCCGTGAACTGGGGCGGAACCCGGAAACCACCCTTGAGGAACTGGCCCGTGCCGCCGGTGTCGTACGGCGGACCCTGTTCGGCCACTTCCCGGGGCGCGCGGCGCTGCTGGAGGCCCTCGCCGAGGAGGCGTCCGAGGTACTGCGGAGCGCGATGGCCGCCGGGGCGGAGCGGATCGGGCCGGCCGAGCCGGCCGAGCGTGCGCTCGCGCACTTCGTGCTGCTGATGTGGCCCGTGGGCGACCGCTACCGGATGCTGCTGGCGCTGGCCCGGCACGACCTGGGCGTGGAGCGCGTGGCCGAGATCCTGGCCCCGGCCCGCGCCGAGGTCACCGCCATCCTGGAGCGGGGGCAACGGGACGGCGTCTTCCCCGGCCACCTGCCGCCCGCCGTGCTGAGCGCCGGGCTGGAGGCGATGACGGTCGCGCTGCTGGAGCAGGTCAACACCGGCGCGCTGGAGGACGACGGCACCCGCGTCGCGGCCGCCCAGCTCATCGCGGCCGGCGTACCGGAGGAGCGGGCCCGGGCGGTGGTCGCGGACGTGGCCCCGACGGCGACCGCGGCGGACGCCGCGGACGAGTGAGCCGCGGCCCGTATCCCCGTACGGGCCGCCGCCCACACAGCAGGTGCCTTTCCGGCGCCGCGCCGAGCACACCGGCCGGCACGGCGATGTGGCAGACGCCCGCCCCCGGCCGCAGACGAGCATCCGCGGCGGGCCTGCCACGGGCCGGGGCGAGGCTCGCGCTCGCCCCTAACCATTCCGAGGCTTGCGCTCACCCGTACCGGTCCGAGGGTCGCGCTCACCCTCTCGGGTCCGTGGCTTGCGCTCACTCCTACCGGTCCGAGGGGCGCGCTCACCCTCTCGGGTCCGAGGCTTGCGCTCACTCCTACCGGTCCGAGGGTCGCGCTCACCCTCTCGGGTCCGTGGCTTGCGCTCACTCCTACCGGTCCGAGGGTCGCGCTCACCCTCTCGGGTCCGAGGCTTGCGCTCACCCGTACCGGTCCGAGGGTCGCGCTCACCCCCTCGGGTCCGAGGACCGCGCTCACCCCCTCCGGTTCAAGGCTACGGTGGAGGGCGAAAGCGAGGGCGAGGGCTGGACGAGGGCTGGGCGAGGGCGATGAGCGTGTCGTAGTGGGCGAGTCGCCCCGCCCGGCAACTCCGTCAGTCGGTCAGGGCGGCCAGTTCCTCCGCCGTACGGGGGCCCGCCGCCGAGTCCGTCAACAGGCCCTGCGCGCGCAGCAGCCGGGCCGCCGCGACGCCCCACGGCAGACGCAGCCCGGCCTGCCGCAACAGCTCGGCGCGGGCCAGCGTCGCGGCCGTCGGGCCGGTGTGCACGCCGGCCGGGGTGAGCAGGGCGGCGTCGTCGGACCAGCGCAGGGCGAGGTCGACGTCGTGGGTGGCCATCACCACGGTGGTGCCGCCCGCGCGGAGCCGGTCCAGGGTGGCGAGCAGCCGCTCCTGGCCGTCCGGGTCGAGCCCGGCGGTCGGCTCGTCGAGGATCAGCACCCGGGGCCGCATCGCGACGGCCCCGGCGATCGCGGTCCGCTTGCGCTGCCCGTAGGACAGCAGGTGGGTGGGCCGGTCGGCGAGTGCGGCGATGTCCAGCGCGGTGAGCGACTCCTCGACCCGGGAGCGGACCTCCGCGTCGGACAGGCCCAGGTTCAGCGGCCCGAAGGACACGTCCTGTGCCACCGACGCCGCGAACAGCTGGTCGTCCGGGTCCTGCACCACCAGCTGCACCGTGGTCCGCAGCCGGGTCAGTCCCTTGCGGCCGTACGTCACCGGCTCCCCGTCGACCGTCAACGTCCCCGCGCGCGGCCTCAGTCCGCCGCTGAGCAGCCGCATCAGCGTGGTCTTGCCGCTGCCGTTGCGGCCCAGCAGCGCGAGCGCACGCCCCTCGCGCACCGCGAAGTCCAGGCCGGCGAGCACGTCCGGGCCCTCCTCGTACGCGAAGGACACGCCCCGCAGGGCGACCAGGGACGACGCGGCCGACTCCATCCTCTCGATCGTCTCGCTCACTACAGCGGCCTCTCCAGTACGAGGGTGAGGGCGGCCAGCGCCGCCAGCAGCGCGACGCTCGCCGCCGTGAAGGGCACGGAGACGCGGGCCTCGGGCACCAGGACGCGCAGGGTGCCGTCGTAGCCGCGCCCGGCGAGCCCCGACTGGAGCCGCGCCGCCCGGTCGAAGGCCCGCACGAACGCCGTGGCGCCGAGCCCGCCGAGCGAACGCCAGGCGGCGGCCCGGGTGGTGTGGCCCAGCCGCGCGGCCTGCGCCTCCCGCACCCGGCGCACGGAGTCCAGCAGCAGGAAGCTCATGCGGTACGTCACCAGCGCCACGTCGACCACCGGCGCGGGCACGCCGGCCCGCACCAGACGGGGCAGCAGGTCGGACATCGGTGTGGTGAACGCGAAGAGCAGCACCCCGAGGGAGGCCGCCGAGGTGCGCAGCAGCAGCTCACCGGCGCGCACCGGCCCGCCGTCCGCCGCCGTCAGGAACCCGTCCGGGCCCCCGACCTGCACCAGCAGCGGCAGCGCCCCGGTCACGCAGAAGCCCAGCGGCACGCGGTACGCCCGCCACAGCCGGCGCCCGGGCACACCCGCCGGGCCGAGCAGCACGGCGAGCGCCGTCACCAGCACCAGCGCCGCGCCCGGCCAGGGCGGCAGCGAGATCGCGAGCACGGTCAGCCCCAGCCCGAGCACGGCCTTGTCCACGGGATGGCGGCGGCGCCAGCGACTGCTGTGCGCCGCCGCGTCGATCGGCAGCACTCAGTCCCCTTCGGGGACGCCCCGCGGCGCCGCGGCAGCCCGCTCCTCGCCCTGCCGCCGGCCCCGACGCAGCCCGAAGTAGTAGGCCAGCACGCCCGCGCCGATCGCGGCCTGCACGGCGAACAGCGCCGACTCGATCTCCCCGGACGGCGGCTCGTACAGCGGTGAGAACCACGGCTCGTAGTCCGGCTCGATCTCCGTGATCGCCGTCTCCGCCTCGGCGTCGGCACCGGCGAACGGCTCCTCCTTGTGGTCGCCGAGACCCAGGACCAGCGGCAGCACCGCGAGCGCGGCCACGGCGAGCAGCAGCAGGGCGTTGATCTTCGCGTTGCGGCTCATCGGGCCACCGCCTCCGGCTCGTCGGTGCTGGTCTTGCCGGCCTTGGTCAACAGCACGCCCAGCCGGGTCAGTTCGCCCTTGCTGGACTGCACCAGCAGCCGCATCACGATGACCGTGAGCAGGCCCTCGCTCACCGCGAGCGGGATCTGCGTGACGGCGAAGATGGACCCGAACTTGCCGAGCGCGCCCAGGAACCCGCTGCTCGGGTCCGGGAACGCCAGCGCCAGCTGCACGCTGGTGACGCAGTAGGTCGACAGGTCGGCGACGAACGCCCCGAAGAACACCGCGACCATCAGCGGCACGTCGTAGCGGCGCAGCAGCCGGTAGACGGCGTAGCCGGCCCACGGGCCCACGATCGCCATCGAGAAGACGTTGGCGCCGAGCGTGGTAAGCCCGCCGTGCGCCAGCAGCAGCGCCTGGAAGAGCAGGGTGATGGTGCCCAGCACCGCCATGATCGGCGGACGGAAGAGAATGGCACCCAGACCGGTGCCGGTCGGGTGTGAGCAACTGCCGGTGACGGACGGCAGTTTCAGGGCAGACAGAACGAACGTGAAGGCTCCGGAGGCACCGAGGAGCAAGGTGCTCTCCGGGTGCTCCCTGACCTCACGGGTGAGTGACCGTACTCCGTGGACGACGAACGGCGCGGACGCGACACCCCAGGCGATCGCGTGCGCCGGTGGCAGAAAGCCCTCGGCTATGTGCATGGCTCAGCAGACCCTCTCCAGCACCTCGTGGATGGACGACGCGCCTTGGCCGGTCTCCTGGCTTACGGGTACCACCGCCCGTGCTCCGCCTTCCCGGGTCCTAGAACCCAGTGGCTGCCTGTTGGGGCCGGAGCCGGACTTCCCGATTCACAGTGGCGAGGGCCGCACCGGCATCACACCGGATTTCCCGTTCACCAAGGCGTGGCGACAGTAGTGCTCCCACAGGGGTGGTGACAAGCGGGCCTCCGGTCCGGCCGGTCCGGCGAACAGGCCCCGGGGCTGCGGAAACAGCCGCCGGCGCCGCGCCTTCGGCCGCCGTCAGTCGGGCCGGTCCCGCTCGGTGCGCCGGACCACCATGGCGCGTGCCCGTGTGCTCAGCGCGGTCGCGGCGGCGGTGAGGAACACGAAGCTGTAGGCGATCTGCAGAACGGTCACGACCCGCGCGGCCTGGCCCCGCGGGGTGATGTCCCCGTAGCCGACGGTGGCGAGTGTCACCACGGTGAAGTACAGCGCGTCGACGCGGGTGCGCAGGCCCGTGAACTCGCCCGGCTGCTTGGCGAGGGCGTAGTAGGTGGCCGAGAAGACGTGCACGGACAGGATGATCAGCAGGGGGATGACCACACCGGGCCGGGTCTCCGGGCGGTCGATGAGGACGTGGCGGATCTGGCGGAGCAGCAGCACGGCCACGAAGGTCAGCAACAGGGCGAACAGCAGCCAGCTCAGTACCGGACGCCCGGGGCCGAGATGGTCGAGGGGGAGGAGGAAGTAGGCCACGACCGTGCCCACCACGATGCCGGCCCGCGCGAGCCAGGGCCGGGCCGTGCGCCAGGCGGTACGCCATCGGGCGCCGTCCGTCCGCGCGGTGGTGGCCCGGCGCTCCGTCACCGTGCCGTCTCCGGCGCCGCCTTCGGCGGTTCCGCTCCCGCGCCCGGTTCTGTCCGGCGTACCAGCTGGGTGACGACGAAGGCGACCACCGACGCGGTGACGATCAGCGGCATCTGGTCGTACGCGTCCCCGCCCACCAGCAGCACCGCCAGCACCGCGCTGGCCAGCGGCAGCCCGGTCACCGCGGCCGCCGCGGCGGAGATGCCGAGGGCGAGGGCCGGGGTCGCGCCGAAGCCGGGCAGGCCGGAGCAGGCCATGGCCGTCGCCGTGCCCAGCAGTACGGCCGGGAAGATCGGGCCGCCGCGCAGACTGCCCAGCGCGATGCCCCAGGCCAGCCCCTTGCAGGCGACGAGCGCGACCAGCGCGCCCACCGACCAGGCGTGCGGGTGCGCGGCGAGCTGGGCGAGGGTCGCCTGACCGGACAGCGCCGCCTCCGCCGGGGAACGGCCGGTGATCAGGGCGTACGCGGTGAGGCAGACGCCGACCGCCGTGGCGCAGGCGACGGTGCGCAGGGCCGTGCGGTGCCGCGTCCAGGAGACGGTCCGGTGGCCCAGCTCGCGGGCCAGCGTGATCAGCACCGCGATCAGCGCCGCCGTCGGCACGCCCCACAAAAAGTCGCCCGCGTCCGGGTTGGCGCCCGGCGGCACGTCGTGCAGGGCCAGCGCGCCGATCTTCAGGCCGGTCCACTCCCCGAATCCGGTGAAGACCAGGGCGCCCGCCGCGCTGGCCAGCAGACAGGGCAGCAGCAGGGCGACCAGCTGGGCGCCGCCGAGCCCTGCCCCCTCGATGAGCAGGACGGCCGCGACCACCGGCCCGCCGAGGATGGTGGAGATCGCGGCGGTGGAGCCGGCCGTGGCCAGGATCGCGCGCGCCCTCGGGTCTCCCGCCGCCCCCGCCCGCCGCACCGCCAGCAGGGCGAGCCCGCTGCCGACGGCCATCAGCGGGGCCTCCGGGCCCAGCACCACGCCGAGCGGCAGCGTGGCGAGCGCCGCCAGGACGGCGCCGGGCAGCGCGCGGGGGCCGACGGGCGCGCCGCCCAGCCCGTTCACCGGCAGATGGCCGCCGCCGCCCGGCATCCGGGTCACGATCGGCGCCAGGATCAGCCCGGCGAGCACCAGGGCGGGCAGCGGCCACCACCAGGGCGGGGCGTCGTACCCGGCGGCCTCGGGCAGCGACGACCACACCCAGTGCTGGAACTCGTGCTGGAGGCCGACGAAGAAGAAACAGGCCAGCGCGATGGGAACGCCCAGCAGCACGCACAGCAGCAACAGCCGCAGATAGCCGGGGCTGAGCAGGGTGCGCCGCAGGGACTGCTCGGCCCGGGCCGGCACCGCGTTTCGCCGGGGCGGGCTGAGTCGTCACGGGCCCTCCTGGTCCGACGGTCCGTCTGGTCCGACGGTCCGTCGCGCGCGTTCGCAGGTGCGCTTCAGTAAACGCGAGTGTGCGCTTCAGTAAACGCGAGGCGGGGGAGGGCCGCATGCGCACGGTTCCGTTCCGGGGACCGGGCGGCGCGGCGCGGTCGGACCCGGTTCACCCGTGCGGCGGACCCGCATGGCCGCGCGGGGCGGGTGCCCGCAGGCTCGAAGTGACCTGTCGGCGCCTCGCGGTGCCGGCGGGGGCAGGCCCGTACGGGGAACACCGGAAAGGACTCCGCTCATGAGCCAGCACGCCGCACCTTCTCCCGGCAGCCCGACGCACGGCGCCGACGCCCCGCGGCCGACGGACCGCACCAGCGGCTGGGTGACCGGCGGCGTCGTCTTCGCGGGCGTACTGATGCTGCTGAACGGCGCCCTCGCCGTCCTCCAGGGCATCGCGGCCATCGCCGAGGACGACGTCTACGCCCGCGTCGGCAGCTACGTCTACGAACTCAGCCTCACCGGCTGGGGCATCATCCACGTCATCCTGGGCGCGGTGGTGCTCGTCACCGGCTACGGCCTGCTCAAGGGCATGGCCTGGGCGCGCTTCGCGGGCATCTTCCTGGCCTCGCTGAGCCTGGTCGCCCAGTTCCTCTTCCTGCCGTACGCACCCGTCTGGGCCGTGATCATGATGGCGATCGACGTGTTCGTGATCTGGGCGCTGGCCAGCAGCCAGGAGCAGGCCGCCTGAACCCGCCTGAACCCCCGCGGCCGGGCGCCCCGTCGCCCGGCACGTGAGGACTCAGCGCCGGTGCAGGCCTCGCGCCAGCGCCGCCGCCGCGCCGACGGCGGCCAGCCCCGTGCCCGCGAGGGCCAGGGCCTTGGCCCGGCGCCCCGGGGCCACCGGCCGGGCGCCCGGCGCCGTGCCGTACGCGCTGCCGGGGACGTCCGTGTCGCCCGCGGCGCCGGGGAGCGCCGAGGCCAGCAGCTCCGCCAGGTGCACGCCCTCGTGGCCGCCGCTGTCGAACTCGTGGATCTGCGTGCGGCAGCTGAAGCCGTCGGCGAGTACGACGGTCGCCTCGTCCTCGTCCCGCAGCCGCGGCAGCAGCACCCGCTCCGCGCACGCCTCGCTGACATCCAGGTGGCCGCGCTCGAAGCCGAAGTTGCCGGCCAGCCCGCAGCAGCCGGAGTCCAGCCGCTCGGCGTCCACCCCGGCCCGGCGCAGCAGTTCCCGGTCGGCGTCCCAGCCCATGATCGCGTGCTGGTGGCAGTGCACCTGGGCCAGCGCCGTCGCGGACCGGTCGGGCACCTGCGGCGGCTCGTAGCCAGGGGAGTGCTCGGTCAGCAGCTCGGACAGCGTCACCGTCTGCTCCGCCAGTCGGCGCACGTCCTGGTCGCCGGGGAACATCTCGCCCGCGTCCGCACGGAACACGGCCGTGCAGCTCGGCTCCAGCGCCACCACCAGACCGCCCGCCCGCACGTGCTCCGCCAGGCCCCGCACGGTCCGGCCGAGAACCTTCTGCGCCGTCCCGAGCTGCCCGGTGGAGATCCAGGTCAGCCCGCAGCACAGCGGCTCGGCCGGCAGTTCCACCCGCCAGCCGGCCTGTTCCAGCACCCGTACCGCCGCGCGTCCGATGTGCGGGTGGAAATGGTTGGTGAAGGTGTCCGGCCAGAGCAGCACCGACCCGCGGCGCCCGTCGCCCTCCGGCGCGTGGCGGGCGAACCACTGCTCGAACGTCTGCTCCGCGAACAGCGGTACCTCCCGGTCCGCCACCCCCGCGACCAGCACGGCGGCCTTCGACAGCAGCGGGGCGTGGGTGAGCGCGTTGACGACCGGCGCGAGCCGGGTGCGGCCCACGACCTGGGCGAGCGCCGGCAGCCAGCCCATCGACCAGTCGGAGCGCGGCCTGCGCCACGGTCGCCCCTCGTAGTGGTGGGACAGGAACTCCGCCTTGTACGTGGCCATGTCCACGTCCGCCGGACAGTCCTTCTTGCACCCCTTGCAGGCCAGGCACAGATCGAGGGCGTCCCGCACCGCCTCCGAGCGCCAGCCGTCCTCGATCGCGCCGTCCCCGTGCCCGTCGAGCATCTCGAACAGCAGCCTGGCCCGGCCCCGGGTGGAGTGCTCCTCCTCCCGCGTCACCTGGTACGACGGACACATCACCGTGCCGTCACTGGTGTGCTGCCGGCACTTCCCGACGCCCACGCACCGGTTGGCCGCCTGGGAGAACGACCCGCCGTCGTGCGGGAACCGGAAGCGCAGGTCGCGGGGCTCGTACGGGGCCCAGTCACCGCCCAGGCGCAGGTTCTCGTCCAGCCCGTACGGCGCGACGACCTTCCCCGGGTTCATCCGGTCCAGCGGGTCGAAGACGGCCTTCAGCCGACCGAACGCCTCGACGAGACCGTCCCCGAACATCCGCGGCAGCAGCTCGCCCCGGCTCTGCCCGTCCCCGTGCTCACCGGACAGCGAACCCCCGAACTCGACGACGAGGTCGGCCGCCCGCTCCATGAACCTCCGGTACGTCGCCACCCCGTCCGCGGTGTACAGGTCGAAGGGGATCCGGGTGTGCACGCAGCCCTGCCCGAAGTGCCCGTACAGGCTGGGCCCCGTCTCACTCAGATAGCCGAACTCCTCGAACAGCGCGCGCAGCCGCCGCAGATAGTCGCCCAGCTTCTCCGGGGCGACCGCCGAGTCCTCCCAGCCCTCGAACGTGTCGGGCTTGCCCGGGATGTGCGCGGTGGCGCCGAGACCGGCCTCGCGGACCTGCCACAGGGCCTGCTCGTTCGCCGGGTCGTCCAGGAAGGCGCAGTCCGCGTCGTGCTCGGAGCGGTGCACCGCGTCGAGCATCCGGTGGGCCCGCGCGTCCGCCTCCTCGACGGTGTCGCCGCCGAACTGCACCATCAGGTAGGCGTTCCCGTCGGGCATCTCGGCGAGGGCCTTCTCGTTGAGGTGCTTGATCCGCTCGTCGCGGACCAGCCGGGCGTCGACGCCCTCCAGCGCGATCGGCTCGTGCGGCAGGATGTCGGGCACCGCGTCGGCGGCCTTGTCGATGATGTCGAAGCCCAGCACGACCAAGGTGCGCTCCTTCACCACCGGCACCAGCTCCAGCTCCGCCCGCAGAACGGTGACCAGCGTCGACTCGCTGCCCACCAGCAGCCCGGCCACGTCGAAGCCGTACTCCGGCAGCAGTGAGTCCAGGTTGTAGCCGGAGACCCGGCGCGGGACGTCCGGGAACCGGCGGCGGATCTCGTCCGCGTAGGTGTCGCGCAGGGCGCGCAGCCGCCGGTAGACGGTCGCCCGCAGATCCCCCTGGCGCTCGATCTCGGCGTACTCCTCGTCGCTCGTCTCGCCGCACCAGAAGCGGGTGCCGTCGTAGAGCAGCACCTCCAGGCGGGCGATGTTGTCGACGACCTTGCCGTGCGCCTGTGCGGTGGCGCCGCAGGAGTTGTTGCCGATCATGCCGCCGATGGTGCAGTTGGCGTGGGTGGCGGGCTCGGGCCCGTAGCGCAGGCCGTACGGCCCGAGCTGCCGGTTGAGGTCGTCCAGCACGATCCCCGGCTGCACGACGCAGGTGCGGGCGTCGGTGTCCACCGACTCCACGCGCGTGCAGTACTTCGACCAGTCGAGCACCACACCGGCGTTGGTGCACTGCCCGGCCAGGCTCGTCCCGCCGCCGCGCGACAGCACGGGCGCACCGTGCTCCCGGGCCACGGCCACCGCCTCCGCGCCGGCCTCCGGGGTGCGCGGGACGACCACGCCGATGGGCGTCTGCCGGAAGTTCGAGGCGTCCGTGGAGTACGCCGCCCGGCTCCCGGCGTCGAAGCGGACCTCACCGTCGACCCGTTCGCGCAGGGCGGCTTGGAGCGAGACGGTGTCGACCGGCGGCGGCGCCCCCTCGCGAGTGACGGGTTCGGGCAGGTCCAGCGCACCCATGGGCTCTCCTTCGGGTGTCGGCACGACTAGGGCGCCCGCGCGTGCGGCGGACGGCCGGCGAGCGCGGCCGTCGCTGAGTACCCCGGTGGCCGCGGTGGCAATCACCGGACACGGAGCGTCGCGGACCGTGTCGCTGTTGGGCCGAACGGGTGACTTGGCGTAAGAATTGGCTGGTGCAGGCAATGAAGGCGAGTGAAATCGGGGGAGCCGGTGAACAGCCACGACGTCACCGATGAGCAGTGGGAAGGGCTCGCCCAGGTCGTTCCGTTGCGCGGGCGCGACGCATGGCCGTCCGCGGTCGGCCACCGGGCGATGCCGGAGGCGGAGACGGAGACGCGTCGCCGTTTCGTCGTTCTACGGGTCAATGTGTTCGCGGACGCCCGCGAGGTCGCCGAGATCCTCATGGCGGGCATTCCGGTCCTGCTGGACCTGACCAGCGCCGAGACCGAGGTCGCCAAGCGGGTACTGGACTTCAGTACGGGCGTCGTCTTCGGCCTGGCCAGCGGCATGCACCGCGTCGACCGCAACGTCTTCCTGCTGACCCCGGCCGGGACCGAGGTGAACGGGCTGATGGAGGGCGCGGCGGAGGTTCCCGGGAGGTGACGGGGCCGACGGGTACGCGCGGCGCCGATCGTCGCGGACACCTCCTGGACCCCACAGATCCTGAACCCCACAGGTGTGACAGGCGCCCCCGGCCCTGACGGTCCCGTCCCCCGATCGTAGGAACGTCCTCCGGGCGGAACGGTTCGCCAGGAGCCGGACTTCTACGGTCCGCATATGGCCGCGTCAACTGCGTCAACGGTGTCCGCCACTCCCACCCCGCCCCATCCGGACCGGCCCCGCATCACGGAGCTGCGGCTGTCCGCCTTCGCCGGGCACCGGCGCGCCGTACTGCGGCTCGGGCCGCTCACCGTGCTCGCCGGGCCCAGCGGCTGCGGCAAGACCAGTGCGCTCGGGGCGTACGACGCGCTGGCGCGGCTCGGGGGCGGCGCCCAGCTCGGCGCGGTGTTCCCCGACCCGGTCGCCTGCGTGCCCGAGCGTGCCCGGCCCGACGCCCAGCACCGCCGCGGCTTCCGCATCGGCTGCACGGCCGACGGCGCCGCGGGCCCGGTGCACCTGGACGTCGCCGTACAGGCCGAACCAGAACTGCGCATCGTGGGAGAGCGGTTGACTGCGGACGGCGTCGTACTGCTGCAGACGGCCCTGCGCGACCCCGGCCGGCGTGCCGTGCAGGCGGCCTGGCACACGGCCGGGTCCGCGCCCGTGACCCGCGCTCCGCTGCCGGACGACCGGCTCGGCACCCCGCTGCTGCCGCTGCGAGTGGCCGGCAAGACGGACGGGCAGCGCAGGGTGCTGGCCGCGGCCGAGCAGATGGTCGTCGCCCTGCGTTCCGTCTTCGCCTGCGATCCGCTGCCCGGCCGGATGCGGGAGCCCGTGCCCACCGGCTCCGGGCGCCTGCTCGGCGGCTGCGACAACCTCGCCGACGTGCTGTGGCGCATCCGCGCCGAGTGCGGGAGGCGGCACGCGCAGTTCGTCGCGGCGGTGGACGCCGGATGCGCGGGCCCCGTCGCGGACGTCCTGGCCGAGCCCGTCGTCGGCGGCGTGGTGCGCGCGCTGCTGGACCGGGGCGACGGCACCCGCACCGGCCTCGCGCGCCTCGGCTACGGCGAACTGCGTTACCTCGCCCTCGCCCTGGTGCTGTTCACCGGCCCCGGTGTGCTGGAGGTCGACCCGGCCGGCGAGGTGCCCGCGGCGTTGCAGACGCTCACCGTCCTCGCCGACGGCTTCGACCGCGGCCTGGACGTGCGGCAGCGGGCGGAACTGCTCCGGCTGGCGGCCCGGATGTGCGACCGCGGGCACATCCGCCTCGTCGCGGCGGTCGCCGACGCCACCTGGGTGGCCGGGGCGGACGGCGTCACGGTGGTAGACCTGGTCCCGTGACCGATCACCCTCACCCCGCCCGGGACCTCGTGGCGTTGCAGCGCAGGCTGGCCGAGTTCGCGGCGGCGCGGCACTGGCAGCCGTACCACACGCCCAAGAACCTCGTCGCCGCGCTCAGCGTGGAGGCGTCCGAACTCGTCGAGATCTTCCAGTGGTTGACGCCCGAGCAGTCGGCCCGCGTCATGGCCGACCCGGACACCGCGCACCGGGTCCGGGACGAGGTCGCCGACGTGCTGGCGTATCTGCTCCAGTTCTGCGAGGTGCTCGACGTCGACCCGCTGGCCGCGCTGGAGGCGAAGATCGATCGGAACGAGCTCCGGTTCCCGGTGCGCGAAGACCGGGAGGGCTGAGCGGGGGTCGGGAAGCGCGGAGAGAGGAGCCATTCGCTCCGTTATCACTCTCCGCAGTTGAGAACAGGCCAGAAATCAATTTGTTGTCCGAAGATTTCCGTCTTCCTCTGGCTTTTCGTCCCACACGCCCTCACTCTGGGTAGTGGAGTACGGAGTTCGGGCGGACGCGCCCTGAGCGCGTCGGAAACAGACGGGGGCAGCGCATGGACGCTGTGCGGCTCATCGTGACGAGTGGACGCGCCCTGGCAGCCGGCGGCGAGGTGCCGGACATCCTGACCGAGGTGTGGCAGGTGCAGGCCCTGGCGCAGGCGATCGGCAGCCGGCTGGCGGTCTCCGGACCACCCGAACTGCGCGGCGAGGCACTGGGACTGACCGAGCTGGCGGGCCGCGGCTGCGGAGTGCTGCACACCCCCGACCTGGCCCCGGGTGAACTGCGCGCCGCCCAGCTCACCGAACTGGGCGACGCCCGCCAGGCCCTGATGCGCCTCGGCACCCTGCTGGGCGAGACCGGTATCGCCCTCGTCGGCATCGCCTGCGCCGCGGACGACGAGGCCACGTACTGGCAGTGCATGGAGGCGATCGACGCGGCGGACGAGTCGCGGGACCGGGTCATGGAGATGCTGCGCAAACTGGCGGACCGCGACGCGGAGTTACCGGAGCGGGAGGCCGGCTAGCCATGACCCGCGAGCCGCCGACCGCATCCCCCCCCCCGCATCCCCCCGGCATCCCCCCCGGCATCCCCCCCGGCATCCCCCCGCACGCCTCAGTCGGCGTGCCCTTCCACCCCCGCCTGCCGCCCCTGGCCCCCGGCCGACTGGAGGTCGGCGTCCAGAGCCGACAGGTCCGCGTTCAGCGCCGCCATGAGTTCCTCCATCTGCTGGAGCAGCCCTTTCGGCCGGGCATCCGCCCCGCCCGCCTGCGGCACGGTCTCTTCGGACATGACGGCCTCCTCGGCCCCGAGGCCCCCCACCGGGGAGGCCGACACCGGTGACGCACCGGCGCACACCGCTCGGCGCGGACGCCGGGCGATCCGGCTCCGCCCCGGCAAACGATCACTGTCCGGACCGGTCACTGGACCGACCCCCCACCGGGCCCGGGATTGACGCGAATTCACCCGCCGAAGGCCGGGAACGCGCCGGGCCGACGGGCGGAGCCTGTCCGACGCCCCCTCGCCGAGCAGGCAGGATGGGGACATGGATCTCCGTATCTTCACCGAGCCCCAGCAGGGGGCCACATACGACACCTTGCTCACCGTGGCCAAGGCCACCGAGGACCTCGGCTTCGACGCCTTCTTCCGCAGCGACCACTATCTCCGCATGGGCTCCGTGGACGGCCTCCCCGGACCCACCGACGCCTGGGTCACCCTCGCCGGCCTCGCCCGCGAGACCAAGCGCATCCGGCTCGGCACCCTCATGACCGCCGGCACCTTCCGGCTGCCCGGCGTCCTCGCCATCCAGGTCGCCCAGGTCGACCAGATGTCGGGCGGCCGGGTCGAGCTGGGCCTGGGCGCCGGCTGGTTCGAGGAGGAGCACAAGGCGTACGGCATTCCCTTCCCGAAGGAGAAGCTCGGCCGCCTGGAGGAGCAACTGGCCATCGTCACCGGTCTGTGGGCCACCGAGGCCGGCAAGACCTTCGACTTCCACGGCAAGTTCTACGACCTCACCGACTCGCCCGCGCTGCCCAAGCCCGCGCAGCCGAAGGTGCCCGTTCTCATCGGCGGCCACGGGGCCACCCGCACCCCGCGCCTGGCCGGCCAGTACGCCGACGAGTTCAATATGCCGTTCGCCTCGGTCGAGGACACCGAGCGGCAGTTCGGCCGGGTCCGGGCCGCCGCCGAGGAGGCCGGCCGCGGGGCGGACGCGCTGACCTACTCCAACGCCCTCGTCGCCTGCGTCGGCAAGGACGACGCCGACGTCGCCCGCCGGGCCGCCGTGATCGGCCGCGAGGTCGAGGAGCTGAAGGCCAACGGCCTGGCCGGCTCCCCGGCCGAGGTCGTCCAGAAGATCGGCCGCTACGCCGAGGCCGGCGCGCAGCGGATCTACCTCCAGATCCTCGACCTCGACGACCTGGACCACCTGGAGCTGATCTCCTCCCAGGTCCAGTCGCAGCTGTCGTGACGCGCTGACGCCGCCCTCGAATAACCAAAGGCGCCGGTCACCCGCCCTGTGCGATGGTGTGACCGTCGTCCTGCCGGAGCCCCCCGGGATCAACCGCCCTGGGGGCTCCCGCGCGTACGGCACCTCGTCAGCATCCGCCGGCCGGAGAGGCCCTCCGCATGTTCCTCACCATCACCACCACCGGTACCCCCGAGCGCCCCGCGACCGACCTCGGTTTCCTGCTGCACAAGCATCCCGACAAGGCGCAGGCGTTCTCCACCTCCTTCGGCACGGCCCACGTGCTCTACCCGGAGGCGGCGGAACAGCGCTGCACCGCGGCGCTGCTGCTGGAGGTCGACGCGGTGGCGCTGGTCAGGCGCGGCAAGGGCAAGGGCCGGGGCGGCGCCCCGGACGCGGCCCTCGCGCAGTACGTCAACGACCGCCCCTACGCGGCCTCCTCACTCCTCGCCGTCGCGCTGAGCAACGTCTTCTCCAGCGCGATGCGCGGCGTGTGCAAGGGCCGCCCCGAGCGCGCGGCCGAGCCGCTGCCGCTGCGCGTCGAGGTCCCGGCGCTGCCCGCCCGCGGCGGCCCCGACCTCGTACGCCGCCTCTTCGAGCCGCTCGGCTGGACGGTCATCGTCGAGGCCGTCCCGCTGGACACCGAGTTCCCCGAGTGGGGCGACTCGCGCTACGTCCGCCTCGAACTGGAGTCCGCGACCCGCACCCTCGCCGAGGCCCTGCGCCACCTCTACGTCCTCCTCCCGGTGCTCGACGACGCCAAGCACTACTGGGTCTCCCCGGACGAGGTCGACAAGCTGATGCGGGCCGGCGAGGGCTGGCTGCCCGGCCATCCGGAGCAGAAGCTGATCACCAGCCGCTACCTGTCCCGCCGCTGGTCCCTGACCCGTGACGCGATGGAACGGCTGGAGCTGATCCGGCTGGCCGAGACCGACGACAGCGACGTCGAGGAGATCGACAACGCCGTCGAGGCGGAGGCCGAGCAGGAGGCGAAGCCGACCCCGCTCGCCGTGCACCGCCGCGAGGCGATCCTCACCGCGCTCCGGGACAACGCCGCCGCCCGCGTCCTCGACCTCGGCTGCGGCGAGGGGCACCTGGTGCGGGAACTGCTCAAGGAGCCGCGGTTCACCGAGATCGCCGGCGTGGACGTGTCGGTGCGCGCGCTCACCATCGCCTCCCGGCGCCTCAAGCTGGACCGCATGGGCGAGCGGCAGGCCGCGCGCGTGAACCTCTTCCAGGGCTCCCTCGCCTACACCGACAAGCGACTGGGGGGCTACGACGCCGCCGTGCTCAGCGAGGTGATCGAGCACCTCGACCTGCCCAGGCTGCCGGCCCTGGAGTACGCCGTCTTCGGTTCGGCCCGCCCCCGCACCGTCGTCGTCACCACGCCGAACGTCGAGTACAACGTGCGCTGGGAGACCCTCCCGGCCGGCCACGTCCGCCACCGCGACCACCGCTTCGAGTGGACCCGCGAGGAGTTCCGCACCTGGGCGGCGACGGTGGCCGAACGGCACGGGTACGGCGTGGAGTTCCGCCCCGTCGGCCCCGACGACCCCGAGGTGGGCCCGCCCACCCAGATGGCCGTGTTCACCATCAGTACCGTGACAGAGAAGGAGGCGAAGGCCGCATGACCACCACCGGCACCACCGACACCACAGGCACCCCCGCGCGGGCCCGCGCCCTGCCGGTCACCGACCTGTCCCTCGTCGTGCTGATCGGCGCCTCCGGCTCCGGCAAGTCCACCTTCGCCCGGCGCCACTTCAAGCCCACCGAGGTCATCTCCTCCGACTTCTGCCGGGGTCTGGTGGCCGACGACGAGAACGACCAGAGCGCGAGCCGGGACGCCTTCGACGTCCTGCACTACATCGCCGGCAAGCGGCTCGCCGCCGGCCGCCGCACCGTCGTCGACGCGACCAACGTGCAGCAGGACGCCCGGCGTCAGCTGATCGACCTGGCCAGGAAGCACGACGTGCTGCCCATCGCCATCGTCCTCGACGTCCCCGAGGAGGTGTGCGCCGAGCGCAACGCCACCCGCACCGACCGGGCCGACATGCCCCGCCGGGTCATCCAGCGCCACACCCGCGAACTCCGCCGCTCCCTGCGCCACCTGGAGCGCGAGGGCTTCCGCAAGGTGCACGTGCTGCGCGGCGTGGCGGAGACCGAGCACGCCACCGTCGTCACCGAGAAGCGGTTCAACGACCTCACCCACCTCACCGGCCCCTTCGACATCATCGGCGACATCCACGGCTGCGCCGCCGAACTGGAGACCCTGCTCGGCAAGCTCGGCTACACCGACGGCGCCCACCCCGAGAGCCGCACCGCCGTCTTCGTCGGCGACCTGGTCGACCGCGGCCCGGACAGCCCCGGTGTACTGCGCCGCGTGATGTCGATGGTGAAGTCGGGCAACGCCCTGTGCGTGCCCGGCAACCACGAGAACAAGTACGGCCGCCACCTGCGCGGCCGCAAGGTCCAGCACACCCACGGACTCGCCGAGACCGTCGAGCAGATGGACGGCGAGAGCGAGGAGTTCCGCGCCGAGGTACGGGAGTTCATCGACGGCCTGGTCAGCCACTACGTCCTCGACGGCGGCCGGCTCGTGGTCTGCCACGCCGGCCTGCCCGAGAAGTACCACGGCCGCACCTCCGGCCGGGTCCGCTCGCACGCCCTGTACGGCGACACCACCGGCGAGACCGACGAGTTCGGGCTGCCGGTGCGCTACCCGTGGGCCGAGGACTACCGGGGCCGCGCGGCCGTCGTCTACGGCCACACCCCGGTCCCCGAGGCCACCTGGCTCAACAACACCATCTGCCTGGACACCGGCGCCGTCTTCGGCGGCAAGCTCACCGCGCTGCGCTGGCCGGAGCGCGAACTGGTCGACGTACCGGCCGAGCGGGTCTGGTACGAGCCGGCCAAACCGCTGCGCACCGAGGCACCCGGCGGACACGACGGCCGCCCGCTGGACCTGGCCGACGTGCACGGACGCCGGGTGGTGGAGACCCGGCACGCCGGCCGGATCACCGTACGCGAGGAGAACGGTGCGGCCGCCCTGGAGGTCATGAGCCGCTTCGCCACCGACCCCCGGCTGCTGCCGTACCTCCCGCCGACCATGGCACCGACCGCCACCTCGGGGGTGGACGGCTACCTGGAGCACCCGAAGGAGGCGTTCGCGCAGTACGCGACCGACGGGGTGGCACGGGTCGTGTGCGAGGAGAAGCACATGGGTTCGCGCGCGGTGGTGCTGGTCTGCCGCGACGCGGAGGCGGCACGCGCCCGCTTCGGGGTGGAAGGCCCCACCGGCTCCCTCTACACCCGTACCGGCCGCCCGTTCCTCGACGACGCGAGCGTCTCGGAGGCGATCCTGGACCGGCTGCGCACCGCGATCGGCGAGGCCGGCCTGTGGGACGAACTGGCCACCGACTGGCTGCTGCTGGACGCCGAGCTGATGCCGTGGTCCCTCAAGGCCTCCGGCCTGCTGCGCTCCCAGTACGCCGCCGTGGGCGCCGCCTCCGGCGCGGTGTTCCCGGGCGCGCTGGCGGCACTGGAGGGCGCCGCGGCGCGCGGCGTCGAGGTCGGGGACCTCCTCGACCGCCAGCGTGCCCGGTCAACCGACGCCGCCGCGTTCACGGACGCCTACCGCCGGTACTGCTGGCCCACCGACGGCCTGGACGGCGTCCGCCTGGCCCCGTTCCAGATCCTGGCCACCCAGGGCCGCAGCCTGGCCGCACTGCCCCACGACGAGCAGCTCGCCCTCCTCGACCGGCTCGTCGAGCACGACGGCAGCGGCCTGCTGCAGACCACCCGGAGGCTGTACGTCGACACCGGCGACCCCGAGTCGGTGGCGGCGGGCGTCGACTGGTGGCTGGAGATGACCGGCCGCGGCGGCGAGGGCATGGTGGTCAAGCCCATCGGTGCCCTGGTCCGCGACGACAAGGGCCGCCTGGTGCAGCCCGGCATCAAGTGCCGCGGGCGCGAGTACCTGCGGATCATCTACGGCCCCGAGTACACACGCCCGGACAACCTCGCCAGGCTGCGCGGGCGGTTCCTGAACCACAAGCGGTCACTGGCCCTCCGCGAGTACGCCCTCGGGCTGGAGGCCCTGGACCGGCTGGCCGACGGTGAGCCGCTCTGGCGGGTGCACGAAGCGGTGTTCGGCGTCCTCGCGCTGGAGTCCGAGCCGGTGGATCCGCGGCTCTAGGGGTGGCGTGCCCAGCGCACGTTTTCGGCCGAGTTGCCCCCGGGACGGCAACTCGGCCGGACTCCGTGTGCCGGCACCCCACACGTCCCTGGTTAACCGTCAGTTCCCGTGCTAACTTCGCAGGTCGGTCAGGCAGACGTACCGACTCATGGGGGACAGTCGGTGGAGACAGGCGCGGGATTCGGCGGAGCCGAGGGCGATTCCGGGCATGCGCGAGGGCTGGCACTGCTGCTGGAGCTGACCGAGGCGCTGTGCGGACTCAGCTGCACGGAGGACCCGCAGGGGCGGGGCCAGTTCGCCGCGGTGCTCGGGGACCAGCTGGGCCGCCCCGTCGACCTGCGCGGTGTCAAACAGCGCGAGGACGTGGTCACCCTGGTCCGCACCGCCCTGAACGTGGAGGGCGGGGAGCACGTACTCGTCGCAGTGGTGCGCATCCTCGAAGGGCCCCTCGCCGGCGACGAACTGGACCGGCTGATCACCCCCGACCCGCCCGCCGCACCCGAGGCACCGCCGGGCCCGCTCGGCCGGGACGACGAGACCGGCGCGCGCGCCGTCCTCGCCAGGGGCGAACTCCCCGCCGGCCGGCTGCGCGACGACCTCGCCGAGGAACTCAACGGCCTCGATCTGCCCACCGGGCTCTTACCCGACCAGCTCTTCCTCCACGTCCTCGCGTGGAACGCCCAGCCGGACGGGCTGCCGCCCGCCGTCCTCCTGCTCGACCGGGCGGCCCCGCTCGCCGCCACGCGCGGCCACCGCGCCGCCCTGACCGACTGGGCCGACGACTGGGCGAAACGGGCCGGCCTCGCCACCGAGCTGAAGCGGCGCCGGGACACCCGCGCCCACGCCGTGTGGGACCCCGACATCCCGCGCTGCCTGATCGTCGCCGTCGAGCCCGCCCGGGACGGCTCCGACGACGTCGTCGTACGCCCCTGGCTCAACACCGTGCCGGGCCACTGGGATCCGCAGCCCGGCGCACCGGCCGTGACCACCCTGGACGCGCTCGGCCCGGCCGTCGACGACGCGCTGCGGCAGGGCGCCCGGCTGTGGGCCGGGCCGGGGGAGCCGGGCTCCTCCGGTGGACACAGGCAGCCGTCGGCGTACGTGGAGTTCGTCCTTCCGTACGACCTCCTCAACCACGATGTGGCGAGTTTGACGTACCGGATCGGCGACGGGCGACCGTTGCCGCTCGGGCTGAAGTACGGGGTGCACCTACGGAGCCTGGAGCGGATGCGCACCGACGACGCGCTGGTGCGACACCAGTGGCAGGAGCGCTGGCACGCGCTGCGGCAGCACGGGGTCGGCGTGCACGGCTGGAGCGAGCCGGACGCGCGGCGACTCGACGCATGGCAGGCGACACTCGCGGGGGACACCAGACACACGGCCGTGGTGCTGGACGCCCCGGCCCGGGTCTCCGCCATGGAGGCACTCAAGGCCGCCATAGCGGAAGGCATCGGGCTGGCGGTGTGGGACCGCAGAGGAGCCTTCCCCGAGGAGCGGCGCGAGGTGGTGACGGCCGTGTTCGCCGCCGTCCCGACACCGGGTCAGATCCCGCTCGCCATCCACCGGTTGCGCCAGAACGCCGAACTGAACCAGCAGGGCCCGGGCCGGCTCCTGGGGCGGCACATCGGATTCTTCTGGGATGATCCCACCCGAATCGTCGACATGCACACAAGCGACCCCGGCGATCTCGCCGGCGAGGAGGCACCGGCATGAACACGCAGGAACAGACGTCCCCGAACGGCTGGCGCGTGTTCCACGGCACCGGCCGGCCGCCGGTCGTCCCGCCCCCGCTGCCCCAGGCGCCGCCCTGGCGCCGGTTCCTCGGCGCACCGTCCCAGCCCGCCCCGCCGGACGAGCCGGAGGCCGCGGTACGCCGGCTGGGCCCCGGCGACGTCACCCCGCAGCTCGGCCCCGACGAGATCGACACCGTCAACGCCGCACTGCTGCTGCGCCGGCCGCTGCTGATCACCGGACCGCCCGGAATCGGCAAGTCCACGCTCGCCTACGTGATCTCCCGGGAGCTGGGCCTCGGCAGGGTCCTGGAGTGGAGCATCGTCAGCCGGACCACGCTGCGGGACGGGCTGTACGTCCATGACGCCATGGGCCGCGCCCAGGCCATCGCCGCCTGGCAGGCCGGACTGCGCGGCACCGCGGCCCGGGAACCGGACGGGACCGAACCGGCGACGGCCCACGAGGAGGGCGCGGCGCCCGTACCGGACGACGTCAACCCGGCGGTCGTATCAGCACACAGTCAACTCCCGCCCGTTCTTGGAGACTTCATCACCCTCGGCGCCCTGGGCACCGCCCTGCTGCCCTACGATCGTCCCCGGGTGCTCCTTGTCGACGAACTCGACAAGAGCGACATCGACCTGCCGAACGACCTGCTGCACGTCCTGGAGAACGGAAGTTATGACGTCCCGGAACTGGTGCGCGACGCCGTGGACACCGCGCGCGTCCACACCAGCGACCCCGCCGGCCAGGCGCTGGTGCGGGGCGGACGCGTCGAGTGCCGGGAGTTCCCGGTCGTGGTGATCACCAGTAACGGAGAACGCGAGTTCCCCGCCGCCTTCCGCCGGCGCTGCCTGCCGCTGGAGCTGCGCACCCCCAGCCGCGAGCAGTTGCTCGCCCTGGTGGAGGGCCACCTGGGCGTCCGGCCCGAGGGCACCGAGCGTCTGGTGGACGAGTTCGTGGGGCGAATCCGGTCCGGCGGCACCCACTCCCTGGACCAGCTACTCAATGCTGTCCAGATGACTACCGCGGGTGGTTTCCAGGCGCACGGTGACGGGCGTAAGCTCGTGGAAATGCTGCTCCGCGACCTCGCGAAGGGCCGCTGAATGACCGGCTTTCCCAGGGAGCGCGCATCCGGACCGGGCGACGGTGATCCCGTATCAGGGACGTCGCCTCCGTCGGCGTTTCCCGAGTCCGTCGAAGGCGCGAGTGGGTACGGAGCGGCGGTCACCGCTGCCCCGGCCCAAGAAGCGACCGCCCGCGACCAGCCGCCGCCGGACGGTCCGGAGCCGTCCGACGCGCACTGGCGGGAGGTCGCCGAGGCGGTCTGGCTCGCCGCGTACTGGGACCGTCACGGCGGCCCCGGCAGCGGCCGCCCGGCACCGGCGCAGGACCCGGCCCCCGCGCACCCGCGGCCCGCCCGCACGACCGAGACGCAGCAGGGGAGCGAGGCGGAGGGCGAGAGGGAGAGCGGGACGGAGAGCGGGGCGGAGACCGAGGCCGGGGACGCACGGTCGCCGGAACCGTCCTCGGCCGACGACGGCACACCCGCCGCCGATCCCGCGCCGGCCCCGACCGTCCCCGGCACCGGCTCCCACGCCGCGCCCGCACCGCCGCACGACCCCGCGGACCGGACCACGCCCACCGACCTACCGGGTGGCACGCCCGCCGAACAGGCCTCCCGCCGACGGTTGTTACCCGACGCCGAGGGCACCTTCGCGCTGCACGTCGGCCGGCCCCTGCTGCCCACCGAGGAGCGCCCGCAGCCCGGCCCCGGCCGCACCACCGCGCTGCTCGCCCGGGCCCTGCACCAACTGGCCCGGCGCATCCCCTCCCGCCACACCCTGGAGCTGGACGAGGAGGCCACCGCCGAGCAGGGCGTGTCCGACGGCCTCTGGCTGCCCTTCCTGCGGCCCGCCCGGGCGACCGCGTTCGACCTCGTCCTGCTCGTCGACGACGCCCCGACCATGCGGATCTGGCAGGAGACCTGTGCCCGCCTCACCGAGGCCGCCGAGCACAGCGGCGCCTTCCGCGGCGTCCGGGCCGTCCGGGTGCACGTGCCGCGCACCGGCACCGCCACCCTGCGCCGTCCCGCCGACCGCGCCGCCGCCGACCCCGCCGAACTCCTGGACGGCCGGGGCGGCCGGGTCTTCCTCGTCGTCACCGACGGGCTCGCCCACGGCTGGGCGGCCCCGGCCGCCGACGACCTGCTCGGCCGGCTGGGCCACGCCGGCCCCACGGCACTCGTCCACCTGCTGCCGCCGCACCTGCGGCACCGCACCTCCCTCTACCCGTACCAGGCGGTCCTGGAGGCCGGCGGGTTCGGCGCCCCCAACGACGGCCTCGGGCACTGGGCGCCGCCCGGCGGCCCCGACCCGCTGCGCCCGCTGCCCGAGGCCGGTGACGGCTCCGTACCGGTGCCCGTGCTGTCCCTCAAGCCCGGCTCCCTCGGCACCTGGGCCGACCTCGTCACCGGTGAGCGGGGCGTGCGCCGGTCCCTGCCCGTCGTCCTCGCCGGCGCCCTCGCCAAGGGCGCGCCCGCACCCGGTCTGCGCGCCCCGCGCCTGCCCCGCGCCGCCACCGCCGCCGTACGCCGCTTCTTCACCCTCGCCACCCCCGCCGCGCGCCGGCTCGCCACCCAACTGGCGGCCATTCCCTTCGAGTTCGACCTCGTGGAGCAGATGCGGCGGCGCACCATGCCGGAGACCGGCCCCGACCACCTCGCCGAGATCCTCATGGGCGGGCTGATCGACTGGAACAGCGGCGGCGAAGGCCGCCCCGAGTTCGCCGACGGAGTCCGCGAGGCGCTGCTCGCCACCACGACCCGCAGCCAACTGGCGCGCACGGTCAGCATGGTGGGCGAGCTGCCGGCCGCCGGACGGCGGGGCGTCGCCCTGCGCGCCGCCCTGCACGACCCGGCCGGAGCAGCCCTGCCCGACCCGGCCGAAGGCGGCTGGGTGCGCAGCGAACTGGCCGTGATGCGCGCCCTCTCGGGTCCCTACTCCGAACGGGCCAGGCGCATCGAACCCCAACTCTCCGGGCGCGTGCCGCCCGGTGCGGCCGAACGGGTGGGCGCCGGTTTGCCCGCGGGTACACCCACTGAGGTGAACCCTGCGGGCGGCGGGGGATCATCCGGCGGCCGAGAAGGCAGTGATCCAGCGTCGAGCAACCCCGACGAACCTGGAGACCACGTGCCGCCCCTGGTAACCGACGCGACCCCACCCGAAGCCCCGGAGGCTGAGCAGCTCATGCAGAGCACCACGACCGCGACGCCCGCCCTACTGGTGAACGTTCCCCTGCGGAACACCTCGTTCGTCGGCCGGCAGGGGCTGCTGAGGGCCGTGGAGGAGCAACTGAGTGCCCAGGACACGGCCGCGGTGCTGCCGCACGCGCTGCACGGACTGGGCGGCGTCGGCAAGTCCCAGCTCGCCCTGGAGTACATCTACACCCACCAGCACGAGTACAAGGTGATCTGCTGGATCCCCGCCGAGCGGGAGAGCCTCATCCTGGCCGCGCTGGGCACCCTCGCCGCCCAGCTCGGCGTCGCGCCCTCCAGCCAGGACCGCCTGGGCGCACCCGCCGCCAACACCGCCGTGCCCGCCGTACTGGAGGCGCTGCGCAACGGCGCTCCGTACAACGACTGGCTGCTCGTCTTCGACAACGCCGAGGACGTCGAGGCGGTACGCCAGTACTTCCCCACCAACGGGCCGGGCAAGGTCATCGTCACCTCCCGGAACCGGGCCTGGGAGCGAGTGGCCACCCCGCTGCCCGTGAACGTCTTCGAGCGGTCCGAGTCCATCGAACTGCTCCAGAGGCGCTCGCCCGACCTGAGCACCCAGGACGCCGACCGGCTCGCCGACGCCCTCGGCGACCTGCCGCTCGCCGTCGAGCAGGCCGGTGCCTGGCGCGCGGTCACCGGCATGCTCGTCGACGAGTACCTCGACCTGCTCGCCCAGCGCAGCCCCGAGATCCTGGAACTCGACCCGACGCCCGACTACCCGGTCTCCGTCGCCGCCGCGTGGGACCTCTCGCTGGAGCGCATCCAGCGGAACAACCCGGGCGCCCGGCAGCTCCTCGACATCTGCGCCAGCATGGCCCCCGAGCCGATTCCGCGCTCGATCCTGCGGGGCAGCCGCGGCGTGAGCATCACGCCCGAGGTCGACCCGCTGCTGCGCCAGTCGATCCGGCTGAACCGCGCGGTGCGCGACCTGAGCCAGTTCTCCCTGATCCGGGTCGACCCGCGCGCCGACACCCTGCAGATGCACCGCCTGCTGCAGACCGTGCTCCTGGCCAAGCTGGGCGAGGGTGAACGCGAGCGGATGCGCGGCGCCGCGCACCAGCTGCTGTCGGCGGCCAAGCCGGGTGCCTACGGCTCCTCCCTGGAATGGCCCGACTACCAGGCGCTGCTGCCGCACGTACTCGCCTCGCAGTCCGTGACCAGCTCCGACACCTGGGTGCGGGACCTGGTCGCCGACACCATCTGGTTCCTCTACTACTGGGGCGACCACCAGGGCGCCGCGGACTACGCGCGGGAGGCCTGGAGCCGCTGGCTGGCGGCCTCCGGCGAGGAGGACATCCACGTCATCCGCATGACGAAGAGCTTCTCGTTCCTGCTGCGGCAGACCGGGCAGGTGTCCGAGTCGATCCCGCTGATCGAGAAGGCGCTGGAGACCTCCCGTCGGCTGGAGGTGGAACCCGAGGAACTGATCGACTCCCTGTGCGAGATGGCCGACGCCCGCCGCTACCAGGGCCGGATGGAGGAGGCGCGGAGCGTGAGCCGGGAGGCCACCGAGCTGGCCCGGTCCCTGTTCGGCTCCGACGACCCCGCCACCCTGCGTGCCACGCACTCGTGGGGCGTCGACCTCAGACTGGTCGGCGAGTTCCGCGAGGCCCTGCCGCTGGACCAGGAGAACGCCCGGCTGCGCGACCTGCTCTTCGGCCCGGCGAGCTTCTTCACCCTGAACACGCTCAACGGCCTGGCCATCGACATGCGGGAGAGCGGTGACTACCCGGGCGCCCGCGACTTCCAGGAGGACGTGTACCGCCGGGCACGCACCGCGTTCGGCGACGAGCACCCGCTCACCCTGCGCATCGCCCGCAACCTCGCGGTGTGCCGGCGCCGCGACGGCGCGCTCGCCGAGGCGGCCAAGCTCACCGAGGAGACGCTGCGGCGCTTCGTCAACCGCTATGACAGCGACCACTCGGACTCGTTGGCGACGGCGACCAACCTCGCGGTCGACCGGCGCCTGGCCGGGGACCTCGAAAGCTCCCGGCAACTGGCCGAGGACACCGTGCGGCGCTACGAGCAGCGGCTCGGCGCCAACCACCTCTACACCCTGCTGACCCGGGCCAACCTGGCGGCCACACTGCGCACGCTCGGGGCGCTGGACAGCGCACAGGAAGAGGAGGACGAGGCGGCGCGACGCCTGGCCGAGACGGTGGGGGAGCGGCACGTGACCACGCTGACCACCGCCATCGGGCAGGCCAACACGGCCTACGCCCGGCTGGACTTCGAACGGGCCCGGGAAATCGACGAGGCCAACCTGCCGCTGCTCGCGGAGGTCGCCGGCGAGGACCACCCGCTCACCCTGTCCTGCACCGCCAACCTCTCCCTCGACCTGCGCGGCCTGGGCCGCGGCGCGGAGGCGGACGAGCTGCAGCGCAGGGCCGTCGAGGGCTTCGCCGGCACCGTCCGCGCCGACCACCCCTGGCTCGCCGCGGCACGCCAGCGCCGCCGCATCGAGTGCGACATGGCCCCGATGCCGCTGTAGCCTCCGGCGGCCGGGCGGGGCGCGTGGGCGCCTTGCCCGGCGGGGCGGGGCGGTCGTGTCGGAATCACGGCACCTCATCGGCGCGACGGGCGCGCCGGCCCGACGTCGGCGGCACGGTCCGTGGCCAGGCCCCGCGACCACGCCAAGAGCCGAACGACACCCCGACACCCCCGCCCCCCCGACACCCCCCTAGCCCACGTCCGCCGGTGCCGTCGTCGTCCCGTCCTGGGAGGGCGGGGGTGCGGCGGGGGCGGGGGAGGGGCGTGACGCCCGGTCCCGTTCGGCCAGGCGACGGGTGAGGAGCAGGAGCGGCTGGGTGAACAGGGTCGTGGCGAGGGCCATGAAGACGAGCACCGTGTAGAGCGGGGCGCTCAACAGGCCCGCCTGCAGGCCCGCGTTGAGGGCGATCAGCTCGGTGAGTCCGCGCGCGCTGAGCAGTACGCCGACGGTCCGCGCGTCGTGCCGGTCCAGACCGCCGAACCGGGCCGCGAGGGTCCCGCTGCCGATCTTCGTCGTGACGGCGAGCACGGTCACCACCAGCAGGACGGTCCAGCCCGTGCCGTCCATGCTGTGCAGCGCCACGGACTGACCCGAGATCACGAAGAAGAACGGCAACAGCAGCGAGCTGACGTCGTGCAGCGGCCGCAGCAGGTCCGGGTCGAGCGTGCCGCCCTCCTCGCGCGGGACCACCACCCCGGCGAGCAGCGCACCGAAGATGACGTGCAGCCCGAGGGAGTGCGTGACCCACGCCGACCCCAGGGCGAAGCCGATCAGCAGCGCCAGCCGCAGTGAGGGCTCCAGCCGCGTCCGCCACAGCAGCCGGCGCAGCAGCGGCCGGGCCGCGACCGCCATCACGGTGACGAAGCCGACGGCGAGCGCCACCCGCCACGGCCAGTCCAGCGCCGTCCCGGAGCCGCCGCTGTCCATCAGTGCCCCGGCCAGCACCGTCCAGCAGACCGCGTCCAGCACCCCGGCCGCGGAGACCGCCACCACACCCGGTACGGAGCGGGACAGCTCGTTCTCCCGCACGATGGCCGTCAGCACGGGCACCGCCGTTATCGACAGGGCGATCCCGGCGAACACCACCATCGCGGGGGACAGGTCCCGCGGCATGCCCAGACCGTGCAGCTGCTCCCGGAACAGCAGCGCGCCCCCGCAGCCCACGGCCATCGGCACCACGAACGAGGCCAGCGCCACGGTCAGCGAGGTGCGGGCACGGTCACCGAGGATCTTCAGATCCAGTTCGTAGCCCACCGCGAACAGGAAGACCACCAGCGCGAACTGCGCGAAGCCGGTCAGCGCCGGGCCGATCTCCTCCGGGAACAGCGACGCGTACGCGTCCGGTGCCAGCGCTCCGAGCAGGGAGGGGCCGAGTGCGATACCCGCCGACAACTGGCCCACGATGTACGGCTGTTTCAGCCGGCGGGCCAGCCAGCCGCCCGCGTGGGCGACCACCAGGACGAGAGCCGAGGCACCCACGAAGTGCGTGATCATCGCGTCAGGGCTCATGGTGTCTCCCCCGTTGGTCCGGTGGTCATCCGGTGGCAGGCCTGTTCGACGGTCCCCTGTTCGGCGGCTCCGTGTTCGGATCGTCCGCCGCGGTGGAGCTTCAACGTCCCTAGAATAGAAGTTATTTGACGGTGCATCGAAAGTCGTACACGAACTTTCACCAGGGTCACGGGGGGCACATGACGGCGGTCGTCTTCATCCACGGCACAGGGGTTCGCGAACCGGGCTTCTCTGCGCTCGCGGGGCGCTTCTCCGCCGGAGTGACGGCCCTGCGCGGCGGACTGCGCATCGTGCCGTACTACTGGGGCGGCGAGCACGGGGCCACGCTCGCCGCCGGCGGGGCGAGCCTCCCGCCTTCCACCGGCACCAGCCGGGGCCCCGCCGCGCCGGACGCCGACGACGACACGGCCGTCTGGGCCGCCCTCTACGCCGACCCGTACGCCGAACTCGCCCTCGCCGCCGCCGGATCCGCCCCCGCGGCCGAGCTGCCACCGGGCTCCCTGCCACCGGACCAGCGCATCCGGGCACGGCTGGCCGCGCTCGCCGCCGAGGGCGACGCACCGGCGGCCGACCTGGGCCCCCGACTGGCCCGCGCCGCCACCGACCTGGCCGCCCACCCGCTGCTCGGCGCCGCGGCCGCCGCCCTCGACCCGGACGACCTTCCCGACCTCGTCGCCCGCAGCCTGACCGCCCAGGTCGTCGCCGGCGTCCTCGACTCCGACGCGCCCCTGGTGCCGGTCGGCGCGACCCGGGACGCCGTCACCGACCGGCTCGCCCGCGCCCTCGGCGCACCGGCTCCGGGCACGGCGCGGGGCGTGCGCTCGCTGGCACTGAGGGTCGCGGGCTCGGCCGCCTCCCGGGCCGTCGTACGCCGTCGCCGCGCCCTCACCGAAGCCGCCCACCCGGCCGCCGGGGACGTCCTGCGCTACCTCAGCCGCGGCGAGGCGGTGCGCGCGGGACTGCGCACCCTGCTGGCCGGGCTGGAGCCGCCCGTCGCGATCGTCGCCCACAGCCTCGGCGGCATCATCGCCCTGGACACCCTGATCCTCGCTCCGCTGCCCCAGGTCCGGCTGCTGGTCACCGCCGGTTCCCAGGGGCCGTTCCTGTACGAGTCCGGGTCCCTGCCCTCCCTCGAACACCCCGCGCCCCTACCGGCCCACTTCCCCGACTGGCTGAACCTGTACGACCCCCGCGACCTGCTCGGCTACCTGGGCACCGACCTCTTCCCCGGCCGCGTCACCGACATCGCGGTCGACAGCCGTCAGCCGTTCCCGGCCGCACACAGCGCCTACTGGACCAACCCGGCCGTGTACCGGCACATCGTGGACCGGCTCCCGTGACCGGCCCGCTTCCCGCCCCGGGCGTGGACCCGGTGCGCGTGCACGCGCTCGTCGTCGGCGTCGAGGCCTACGACGCCGGTACCGGCTGGGACCTGCCCGGGCCCGCCCGGGACGCCGTCCGCTTCCACCGCCTGCTGCGCGCCGCCGGAGTACCGGAGGCCAACATCCGTCTGCACCTGGCCCCGTTGGCGCCGTACGTCCCCGAAGTCCCGTACGCACCAGCCGACCACGCCACGCTGCGCCGGGTGCTGGTCCGTGAACTCCCCGTCGCCCGGGGCGATGTGCTCTGGGTCTGGTGGGGCGGCCACGGCGTCCTCGACCGGTCCGGGCACCTGCGGCTGTTCTGCGCGGACGCCACCACCGACGACAAGCTCGGCATCGACCTGGACTCCGCGCTCGAACGGTATGCCGGGGACGCCGTGCCCGGTTTCGCCGACCAGCTGTGGATCGTGGACGCCTGCGAGACCTTCGAGGAGGCGCTCGCCTTCCGGGAGCCGCTGCCGCCGGACGCGCTGCCCGTCGGTCGGCGCAGCACCGCACACCGGCAGACCCTGCTCCGGGCCGCCGGACGGGGCCGGGCCGCCGCCAACGACCCGGTGCGTGGCACGGGCCTGTTCTCCGACGTCCTGCTCGCCCTGCTGGCCGACCGGGCGGCCGTACTGCCGGCCCCGACCGATGCGGAGGAACTGTTTCCGGCCGTACGAGCATGTATCGCTGCCCTCAGGGACGCGGGTCGTACTCTG
The DNA here is from genome assembly GCF_042268605.1 of Streptomyces sp. NPDC056296. Lineage (NCBI taxonomy): Bacteria > Bacillati > Actinomycetota > Actinomycetes > Kitasatosporales > Streptomycetaceae > Streptomyces > Streptomyces sp. NPDC056296. The sequence continues at coordinate 171,144 of NZ_JBHJRX010000008.1, forward strand.
CAGTATCCCGAGATCCGGCTGCAGAGCCCCGAACGCACCGAGATCCTCGCCCCGGCGGCGCCGAACGGCCGCGAACGGCAGGTCTCCCCGCTGCTGCGGGCCGTGAACGCCCTCCTCGCCTATCCGCTGATGAGCGACCCGACCGAGCGGCAGACGGTGGTCGCCACGCTGGACCCTCGCGTCACCGGAACACTGCCCCGTCACACCAAGGCACGTACGGACGCGACCGGCATCCTCAACGGGCTCGCCCGGCGCCGCCCGCAGGCATTGTGGGAACTGTTCGACGCCGTGGTGTCCGTCGACGACGACCCGGAAAGAAGAGACGAACTCGCTGCCGCGTTGCGGGAGTTGGGCGACCTTAAGGGGTGACCGCGCACCCGGGGAAGATCGGGTGGCGTGATCGTACGGTTTTCGACATGGGTCGGAATGGCCATGATGGAAAGGACACGGGGCATCGAGTGCCACCGTGCGAGAAGGGGGAGCATCTTGGACCAGCCGCCCGCTCTGCGCCATGCCGAAGCCGCCACCCGAGAACGGCCGGTCGCCCTCGGGCGTGCCGATGTCTGGGAGTCGGATCTGGCGGACGTCGCGGCGCTGCCCCTGACCGCTGTGGACGGCCTCACGCCGCTCCGCCCCACCGCCCGCCTTCTCGAAGAGGTCCTGCGCGCACGCGGCAGCATCAGAGGCGGCGGCGAGGGTGGCGGGGGCGGCGCCCGGGCCGAATAGCCGCCGCCCGCACCCGAGGACAGAGCCGCCCCGACGACGGAGCCCCGACGAGGCCACGCGCCCGCCGGGGCCCCCGCATGCCCGCCCCCGACCGGAGGTCCCCGCCCATGACCAGTGAGCCGCACCCCGCCCCGTTCCGCGTGCCGGACCGGCTCTTCGCGGAACTGGCCGCCGGAGGCGGTTCCGCGGAGGCCGTCGCCTTCCTGGAACGGGGGGAGCGGGCGCGGCGGCTGCTCCTGCTGCGGACGCTGCTGGACCGGCTCGCGGAGCTGCCCACGCCCCTCACGCCGGTCGCCGACGCCTGGGCCACGTTCAAGGAGGCCGCCGAGCGAGCGCCCGAGGCGGTCGACCGGCTGCTGCTCGCGCCGACGACCGGTGGCTGGATCGCCCACATGCTGCGCCGGGTGCACGGCACCGCCACCGGGCCGCCGCTGTGGGTGGAGGCGGGCCGGCTGAACGTCCTGGCGATCACCGCGGCCCTGCACGCCGGTACGGACACGTCCCTCACGGTCCCACTGACCGACGGCGGTCTCCACCTGCCGGACCTGGGCCTGCTCCACCTCCCGGCCACGCCACCGGGACCGACCGTCGCACGGGCGACGACGAGAGCAGGCGAACTGACCCTCACCGGCCCCCCGGGCCACGACGGCTCCCACCCCACCGTGACATGCCACCCGACGACGGCACCGGCGGACGGGCGGGGGGCGGTGGGGCCTCGGCCGGAGGGATCTCGGGCGGCGGGGCCCCGGTCGGAGGGGCCCGGGTCGGAGGGGCCTCGGGCGGTGGGGCCTTGGGCGGTGGGGCCTCGGCCGGAGGGATCTCGGGCGGCGGGGCCCCGGTCGGAGGGGCCCGGGTCGGAGGGGCCTCGGGCGGTGGGGCCTCGGCCGGAGGGATCTCGGGCGGCGGGGCCCCGGTCGGAGGGGCCCGGGTCGGAGGGGCCTCGGGCGGTGGGGCCCCGATCGGAGGGGCCTCGGCCGGTGGAGCCCCGGTCGGAGGTGCCCCGGGGGGGGGGGCTTTCCCCCTCCCCCCCCCCCCCCACAGTTCCCCCCCCCCCCCCCCCCCC